>SXWY01000100.1 GCA_005789825.1 Burkholderiales bacterium
CATGCCCCAACCCAAACACACCGCACCCAAGGTCCAAACTGCTAGCGATCAACTCGACCTGCGCCCCGGGCAGTCGTTGGAGTTGCTGAAAGAGTTGCACATCCTCACCCGCGAGGGCAAGATCAACCAAGACTCGCGCCGCAAGCTCAAGCAGGTGAACCACCTGTATCAGTTCATTGAAAAAATCCTCAAAGAATTACCCGCCAGCGACGCTGGCCCCACGCTGGCCGACCATGGCGCGGGCAAGTCGTATTTGGGCTTCATCATTTACGACTTGTTTTTCAAGGGCTTGGGGCGCGGCCATATTTACGGCATAGAAACCCGCAGCGAGTTGGTGGCCGCGTCTGCCGCGCTGGCGCAGCGCCTCGGTTTTGAGCGCATGCAGTTTCTCAATCTCAGTGTGGTTGATTCTGCTCACAGCCAAGCCTTACCCGCGCAGATCGATGTGGTCACTGCGCTGCATGCTTGCGACACCGCCACGGATGACGCTATCGCTTTTGGTTTGCAAAAGCAGGCGAAGCACATGGTGTTGGTGCCTTGCTGTCAGGCCGAGTTGGCGCGGGTATTGAACAAAAACAAGGCGCTGAACTTGCAGCGCACGCCGCTGGCCGAGTTGTGGCGGCATCCGCTGCACACGCGGGAGATCGGCAGCCAGCTCACCAATGTGCTGCGCTGTTTGTATTTAGAAGCGAATGGCTACCAAGTGACCGTGACCGAATTGGTGGGTTGGGAACACAGCATGAAAAACGAATTGGTACTCGCGAAATTTACTGGGCAACGAAAGCAATCGTCTGCTGACCGATTGAATGCGTTGCTGCAGGAGTTTGGGCTTGGTGTGGAAATTGGGGTCAGAAATTGGGGTCAGGTTCCAATTAATGGGAATTAATTGGAACCTGACCCCAATTTCCCAAATTACCCCAACCGCATCAACTCAGGCGTGGCGTTCTGCCAAACGGGGTCACTTACCAATGGAAAATCTCCGGCCAATGCCGCTTGGCACATGCGCTGCAAAGTCTCCGCGTGCGGCAACACCGTTCCGGCAAACCTGGCCCGGCCTTGGGCATCGGCAATCAAAAGCGTTGGAAAATTTTCTATATCGAGATCGCCAAGCAAGTCATCTTGTGTCTCAATATCCACCCACACAAACCGTGCTTCGGGTAATTGCGTCGCCAATTGCGTAAAGATAGGCTGGTATTCACGACAGGTACCGCACCATTGCGCGCACAGGCAAAACACATGCATGGTATGCCCGTTGGGGGGTGGCGATAACGGCGGTTTGTTCATGTGTCGCATGATAACGGTGCACCCTTCACCAACGGTTGCCAAGGCAGGCATTACCATCGCCGCATGGCCCGACTGCCCCGTCTTACTTTGCCCGGTTACCCGCACCACGTGATCTTGCGTGGGAATAACCGCCAATTGATCTTCAAAGACAACAGCGACCGGGAAACACTGCTGAGGCTATTGGTCGGGGGTTGTCAAAAGCATGGGGTGGATTTGCATGCCTTTGTGCTGATGGACAACCACTTTCATTTGCTGCTGACGCCGCAGGCCGACAAGGCTTTGTCAAAAATGATGCAGGACCTGGGCCGCGACTATGTGCGTTATTTCAATAAAAAACACACCCGCACCGGCACCTTGTGGGAAGGTCGATTTCGCAGCGCTTTGATTCAAACCGACAGGTATTTCCTCGCTTGCATGGTTTATATCGATCTGAACCCGGTACGCGCTGGCATGGTGTCGCAGGCCTTGGACCATCCATGGTCCAGCCATGCCCACTACGTGGGTGCTCGGCAAGACAGTTGGCTGGTGCCGCATCCGTTGTATTGGGCGCTTGGCAATACACCGTTCGCCAGGGAAAAGGCGTATGCCGAGCTGGTTCTATCTGGCATTGAGGAAAAAAAGAAGCATGCTCTCACATCAGCAGTCTTGGGCGGTTGGGCTTTGGGCGAGGACACCTTCACTCAAAATCTGCAACCCATGTCCAAAAGAAGGGTCAGCAAGGGAAAAGCTGGCAGGCCTTTCAATCGCAGTGAAGAAAGTTGATCTGTCCCCAATTAATTACCTGAATAAAATAATCAACAATTAATTGGAACCTGACCCCAATTAATTAGTTTGGAAATTGGCATTTGCTGGTCTATGCTTGCACCCCTTGCACGATATTGACAGAGGATGGCGAGATGCAGCACGCTTTTACCGAGGGTTTATACCAGTCCAACCAAGAGCACGATGCTTGTGGTGTGGGTTTTGTGGCGCATATCAAAGGGCAGAAAAGCCACGACATCGTGGCGCAAGCGCTCAAAATTTTAGAAAACCTCGACCACCGCGGTGCGGTCGGTGCCGACAAATTGATGGGCGATGGTGCTGGCATTTTGATCCAGTTACCCGATGCGCTTTACCGCGAAGACATGGCGCGACAAGGTGTGCATTTGCCGGCCTTCGGTGAATACGGTGTCGGCATGGTGTTCCTCCCCAAAGAAAGTGCATCTCGCTTGGCTTGCGAACAAGAATTGGAGCGCGCCATCCGGGCGGAAGGCCAGGTGTTGCTCGGCTGGCGCGATGTGCCGGTGAACAAAGACATGCCCATGTCGCCCACCGTGCGTGCCAAAGAGCCATTGATTCGGCAAGTGTTCATTGGGCGCGGCAACGATGTCATCGTGCAAGATGCCTTGGAGCGCAAGCTGTACGTCATTCGCAAAACCGCCAGTGCCGCTATTTCACACCTGAACTTGAAGCACGGCAAAGAGTATTACGTGCCCAGCATGTCCAGTCGCACCGTGATTTACAAAGGCTTGTTGCTGGCCGACCAGGTCGGTACCTATTTCACAGATTTGCAGGATACACGTTGTGTATCCGCCTTGGGCTTGGTGCACCAGCGTTTTTCGACCAACACATTTCCAGAATGGCCATTGGCTCACCCGTACCGCTATGTGGCGCACAACGGCGAGATCAATACCGTCAAAGGCAACTACAACTGGATGAAAGCCCGCGAAGGCGTGATGTCTTCTGCCGTCTTGGGCGAGGACTTGAAAAAACTCTACCCGATCAGTTTTGCCGACCAGTCTGACACCGCTACGTTTGATAACTGTTTGGAACTCTTGACCATGGCCGGTTACCCGATCAGTCAAGCCATGATGATGATGATCCCCGAGCCTTGGGAAAACCACAGCACCATGGACCCGCGTCGTCGGGCTTTTTACGAATACCACGCGGCCATGATGGAGCCATGGGACGGTCCGGCTTCCATCGTGTTCACCGATGGCCGCCAAATCGGTGCCACCCTCGACCGCAACGGATGGCGCCCATCACGCTATTGCATCACCGATGACGATTTGGTGATCATGGGTTCTGAATCGGGCGTGCTGCCGGTACCCGAAAGCAAAATCATCCGCAAATGGCGTTTGCAACCTGGCAAGATGTTTTTGATCGACCTTGAACAAGGTCGCATGATCAATGACGAAGAACTCAAAGCGGCTCTGGCCAACCACAAACCCTACAAGCAATGGATTGAAAACCTGCGCATCCGTTTAGACGACGTGGAAGAACATCCTGTGGGCACGCCCGAGGCCGCCACATTGTCTTTGCTAGACCGACAACAAGCTTTTGGCTACACCCAAGAAGACTTCAAATTTTTGATGGCGCCCATGGCCGCCAACGGCGAAGAAGCCTTGGGCTCCATGGGCAACGACAGCCCGTTGGCGGTGTTGTCTAACAAAAACAAATCGCTCTACAACTATTTCAAGCAATTGTTCGCGCAAGTGACCAACCCGCCGATCGACCCGATCCGCGAAGCCATCGTCATGTCGCTGGTGAGTTTTGTCGGCCCCAAACCCAATTTGCTCGACATCAACCAAGTCAATCCGCCGATGCGCTTGGAACTCAGCCAACCGGTACTCGATTTTCAGGACATGGCCAAGTTGCGTCACATCGAGAGCATGACCCAAGGCAAATTCAAAAGCGCCACGTTGGACATCACTTATCCGTTGAACTGGGGCCACGAAGGCGTGGAAGCCAAACTCGCGTCGCTGTGCGCACAAGCCGTTGACCAAATCAAGAGCGGCCACAACATTCTGATCATCAGTGACCGCGCATTGGGTGCCACACAAGTGGCCATTCCCGCGTTGTTGGCGTTGTCGGCGATTCATCAGCACCTGGTGCGCGAAGGCATGCGCACCAGCGCCGGTTTGGTGGTCGAAACGGGCAGTGCGCGTGAAGTGCACCATTTCGCTGTGTTGGCAGGTTATGGCGCAGAGGCGGTGCATCCGTACCTGGCGATGGAGTCCTTGGCAGTCATGCACCAAAGCCTGCCCGGCGATTTGTCTGCCGACAAAGCCATTTACAACTATGTCAAAGCGATTGGCAAAGGTTTGTCCAAAATCATGTCCAAGATGGGCGTATCCACTTATATGTCGTACTGCGGCGCGCAGTTGTTTGAAGCCATCGGCATCAACAGCGAAACCGTGGACAAATATTTCACGGGTACGCCTTCGCGTGTGCAAGGCATCGGTATTTTTGAAATTGCCGAAGAAGCCATTCGCATGCACACCAGCGCCTTTAGCAACGATCCGGTATTGGCCAACATGCTCGAGACGGGCGGCGAATACGCTTGGAGAACACGCGGTGAAGACCACATGTGGACGCCAGATGCGATTGCCAAATTGCAGCACAGCACACGCGCTAACAACTGGACCACGTACAAAGAATACGCACAAATCATCAACGACCAAAGCCGTCGCCACATGACCTTGCGCGGATTGTTCGAATTCAAAATCGATCCGAGCAAAGCCATACCGATTGACCAAGTCGAGCCCGCCACCGAGATCGTCAAGCGGTTTGCCACGGGTGCCATGTCGTTGGGATCGATCAGCACCGAAGCACACGCCACCTTGGCAGTTGCCATGAACCGCATCGGCGGCAAGAGCAACACCGGCGAGGGCGGTGAGGATCCGGCGCGTTACCGCAACGAACTCAAAGGCATCACCATTCAACAAGGCGCATCGCTCAAAAGTGTGATCGGGGACAAGCAAGTCGAGGTCGACATGCCGTTGCTGGCTGGCGATTCCTTGCGTTCCAAAATCAAGCAAGTCGCCTCAGGCCGTTTTGGTGTGACCGCTGAATACC
>SXWY01000101.1 GCA_005789825.1 Burkholderiales bacterium
AAAACACCAGCGATGTCACCCACCGTAATCACTTCAACGCCCTCGGCAAAAGGCCAGCGTTGCTGCACCGGTGCAACGATGTAGGTTTGTTGAGGACGCACGTCTTTCAAAGATTGCCAAAAACCTTTACTCACTTTCGGAGCGACGCTGAATTTAATTTCAAACCCGATGATGTGTTGACCAGACTCGACCACCACATCCAATTCGGCCCCTGCTGCCGTTCTGTAAAACGACATGCGGGCAGCAGAGGGCAGGTGTGCAGCGATATGGTCTATGACAAATCCTTCCCATGAAGCGCTGGCAGAAGGGTGACCTTGCAAGTCGGCGACACGGGTCAAGCCCAGCAAGCCGTGCAGCAGACCGCTGTCGCGCACATAAACCTTGTGGGACTTGACCAAGCGCTTGCCCAAGTTGGCGTGAAATGGCTCAAGTCTTCTCACCAAAAGCGCACCCACTATGTGGTCAAGCCAGCGAGTGACAGTGGGGGCGCTCACACCCAGCGAATTGGCAATCGCAGACGCATTGAACAGTTGGCCATGCATATGCGCGAGCATGCGCCAAAAACGGCTAAGGCTTGTTGCATCGACTTTTAAGCCCAGTGCAGGCAAATCGGTGTTCAACAGGTGGCGAATGAAAGCCTCGCGCCATGCCCAAGAGGCTTGCTCATTCACGGCGGTGAAACTGGGAGGAAAGCCCCCGCGTAGCCACAAGTTTTGAATGGTTTGGAGGTCGGTGCCAACCTCATCGGCCAGCAGGGGAAACATGTCGATCAGGCTCAGACGTCCGGCCAATGACTGGGACTGTCTCAGCAATTCAAAAGAAGCCGAGCCTAAAAGTACAAAGCGCCCCGGGCGACGAATGCGGTCAATCTCTCCACGCAATACAGAAAATAGCTCGGGTGCGTTTTGAACTTCGTCAAGGATAACAAGGCGATCTGCATGGGCTTGCAAAAAAAGCGGCCCTTCTCCCAAGCGAGCCAGGTCTTGGGGTGACTCCAGGTCTAAATAAATAGCGTCGGTTTGGCTGCTTAAGAGTGAGCGCGCAAGCGTCGTCTTGCCGATTTGGCGCGGACCGAGAATGGCAACCGCCGGGCTCCAGGTCAGCTGGGAATTGAGTGATTGTTGAGCGATGCGCTTAAACATCCTTGTATTTTAAATACGATATATTCAAAATGCAAGGATAAATATCGCGGACTTGTCACCCCAACTTCTTCAGAAGCAGGGCATTCACCTGCGCCGGATTGGCCTTGCCCTTGCTGGCTTTCATGATCGGGCCGACCAAACCATTCAAGGCCTTGGCATTACCGGCTTTGTACTCTTCCACGTTTTTCGGGTGGGCAGCCAGCACCTCGTCGATGATGGCTTCCAAGGCGCCGGTGTCGTTCATTTGTTTAAGGCCTTTGGCTTCGATGATGCTGTCGACCACCGAAGCGGCTTGCGCCATGTCGTTCGAGTTGTCGCCAACAGCAACTCTGCTTTCATTCCACAAAGCATCGAACACTTGTTTGGCGGCGTTGTTGCTGAGGGTGTTGTCCGTGATGCGCGAAATCAATGCGGCCAATTGCCCTGCATTCACGTGCATTTGTGCTTGCGCAAAATCGATGTCGTCTGCGTTCATGCGCCTGGACAACTCTCCCATGATCCAGTTACTCGCCAACTTCGCTTGACCACAGGCTTTGGCCACGTCTTCAAAATAGGCCGCCATGGCTTTGCTTTGCGTGAGCGTCGTCGCGTCATATTCCGGCAAGCCGTATTGCGTGACAAAACGCTCGGCCATCACACGTGGTAACTCGGCCATTTCACTGCGCACGCGCTCCACCCAGTCGCGCGAAATCACCAAGGGGGGCAGATCGGGGTCGGGGAAGTAGCGGTAATCGGCGGCGTCTTCTTTGGTGCGCATGGCGCGGGTCTCGCCGGTGTCCGGGTTAAACAGCACCGTGGCTTGTTGAATCGCGTGGCCATCTTCGAGTTGTTCGATTTGCCAGCGCACTTCATAGTCAATCGCTTGTTGCATGAATTTGAAGCTGTTCAAATTTTTGATTTCACGCCGCGTGCCCAATGGCGCGCCGGGTTTGCGCACCGACACATTGGCGTCGCAGCGGAAACTGCCTTCTTGCATGTTGCCGTCACAAATGCCGATCCAAGTGACGATTTTGTGCAGCTCTTTGGCGTAAGCCACGGCTTCTTCACTGGAGCGGATATCTGGCTCGGTGACGATTTCCAAGAGCGGTGTGCCCGCGCGATTCAGGTCGATGCCCGATTGACCGTAGGTGGGCAGTTGAGCAATTTCTTCCCAGCCGGGCTCGCCGTCACTTACGGATTGAATAAGCATGTCAATATTGTGCAAAGACTTGCCTGCATCCTCTTCCAAATGCGCACGCACCAAGCGCACGGTTTTTTTCTCATCCCCCAAATAAAACGACACAGAACCGCCTTGCACCACCGGTATTTCAAACTGGCTGATTTGGTAGCCCTTGGGCAGATCCGGGTAGAAATAATTTTTACGCGCAAACACACTGCGCTCGGCAATGTGCGAACCCAGTGCCAGCCCAAGCGCAATCGCGCGTTCGACCGCACCTTTGTTCATCACGGGAAGCGTGCCGGGCAAAGCCAGGTCGACGGCACAAGCCTGTGTGTTGGGCTCGGCGCCAAAAGCGATGGATGCACGGCTGAAAATTTTGCTGTGCGTTGACAGTTGCGCATGTGTTTCAAAGCCGATGACGACTTCGTAGCCGTGGAC
>SXWY01000102.1 GCA_005789825.1 Burkholderiales bacterium
CGATCGTGGTGGGCGCAGCCATTCTCAACGGCCTCAAAGTGGTGGGCAAAGACATCACCGAAGTGAAGTTGGTCGCCTCCGGCGCTGGCGCAGCGGCCTTGGCTTGCTTGGGCATGTTGATCAAATTGGGCATGCCTCGCCAAAACATTTGGGTCACCGATTTGGCGGGCGTGGTGTTTGAGGGCCGCACCGAGTTGATGGACGAAGACAAGATCCAGTTCGTGCAAAAAACCGATGCGCGCACGTTGAGTGAAGTCATCGGCAATGCCGATGTGTTTTTGGGTTTATCCGCTGGTGGTGTGCTCAAACCCGACATGGTCAAGTCCATGGCTGCGCGGCCGTTGATATTGGCGCTGGCCAATCCCACACCTGAAATATTGCCCGAAGAAGTGTTGAAAGTACGCAGTGACGCGATCATGGCCACGGGTCGTACCGACTACCCGAACCAAGTCAACAATGTGCTGTGCTTTCCGTACATTTTTCGCGGTGCGCTCGACGCGGGCGCGTCCACCATCACGCCAGAAATGGAAGTGGCTGCGGTGCATGCGATTGCTGAATTGGCACAAGCCGAGCAAAGTGAAGTGGTCGCAGCGGCTTACGCGGGTGAAAACTTGGCATTTGGCCCCGAGTACCTGATACCCAAGCCGTTTGACCCGCGCCTGATGATGAAGATTGCGCCCGCCGTGGTGCAAGCGGCCATTGCCAGTGGCGTGGCACAGCGTCCGATCACCGACATGGACGCTTACCGCGAAAAATTGCAATCGCTGGTGTATGCCTCGGGTGCGGCGATGAAGCCGATCTTCAGCGCCGCCAAACGTGGCAGCAAAAAACGCATTTGTTTTGCCGAGGGCGAAGATGAGCGCGTGTTGCGCGCCGCCCAAATTGTGCTGGACGAAGGCCTGGCCAAGCCGATTTTGATCGGCCGCCCGGCGGTCATCAGCCAACGCATCGAACGGTTTGGTTTACGCATGAGCGAAGGCGTGGACTACCAAGTGGTGAATGTAGAGGACGACCACCGCTACCGCGACTTCTGGCAAACCTATCACCGCATGACCGAACGAAAAGGCGTGACGCAACAACTCGCCAAGATCGATATGCGCCGTCGTTTGACCTTGATCGGCTGCATGATGGTGCACAAGGGTGAAGCCGATGGTTTGATTTGCGGCACCTGGTCCACCCCAGACTCGCATTTGCAATATGTAGACCAAGTGATCGGTTTGCGTCCAGGTGTCAGCACCTATGCCTGTATGAATGCACTGCTGCTGCCCGAGCGCCAGCTGTTTTTGGTCGACACGCACATCAATTACGACCCCAGCGCCGAGCAATTGGCCGAGATCACGGTGATGGCCGCAGAAGAAATGAAACGCTTTGGCGTCGAGCCCAAAGCCGCGCTGCTGTCGCATTCCAATTTTGGCAGCAGCAACCATCCCACGGCGCAAAAAATGCGCCGCACGCTGGCCTTGGTGCAGCAACGCGCGCCTTGGCTGGAAATTGACGGCGAAATGCACGGAGACGTGGCGATTGACAGCGTGGCCCGGCAAGCGCTGATGCCGCACAGCACGCTGCTGTCTGACGCCAATTTGCTGGTGCTACCCAACCTGGATGCCGCCAATATCACCTACAACTTGCTCAAAACCGCGGCTGGCGGCAATATCGCCATTGGGCCGGTGTTGCTGGGTGCCGCCAAACAAGTGCAAATACTGACCGCCAGCACCACGGTACGCCGGATTGTGAACATGACCGCCATCGCCGTGGCCGACATCAATGCGGTGAGATAAAGCCTGTTTGACAAGTGTGCGTGCACTTACATAAATGCCTTTTCCCTGCGCTTGACGCTGCTACCCCTGACAATCCTTGCAAATTTGGCGGCTTTGCAAGATAATCGCGCATCAAGTTTTTCGGGTTAACCCGAGTTTGTAAACCGGTTGCATGCTGTCGTGACTGTGTTGTTGACAACTTATCCACAGTTGCATCGGTTTGCGAACTCTACATTTGCAGGAATACCATGGCGATGGACATGCCTCTTCGTACTGTCAAAACCAATATCGTTCAATCTATCCGCGCTTTTCGCGTGGCCGATTTGCAAGCGGCGGCCGCCCAGTTGGGTTACCACTTTTTGTACGCCAATTTGGCCAACGCCCAAAGCAAGCAAGATATTTTGGACATGACCACCCAGCAGTTCACATTCACACCGCAAGCTGGCAAAAATTTTGATACCTTGTTTGACAGCATGAGCGATGCTTTGTACAAATCCGGTCAGCAGCCTGGCTTTATTTTGGTGCTGGAGCATATTCCTGCCCACGCCAAATTCGACAAAGAAGCCCGTGAACAATTGCTCGACGTGTTTCGCGAAGCCGCCGAGTTCTGGGCCGAGCGCAAAGTCTCGTTCCGTTGTTTCTATTCATTCTCGGTGGCCCGCGCCACTGTCGCCGAACGGCATGACGCGCTGGAGTCTTCTGCCATCGATGTGAGCGACGGAGAAAAAATGCCTACCGACAAATTGGTCGATGTGTCGCCTTTGGCTTTGCGCATGAGCAGCCCGTTCAATGCCGGTTACTGGTTGACCGCCGCCTGATTTTTTCTAAGCTCTCGTGTCTTCAAAGCCCCGCTTTAGCGGGGTTTTGTTTTTTTGGGCTCTTCTGCATTTTTGAGTCACACTTTGGCCGACCATCCGGTGTGCTTTTTTTCTGCGCTTTCGCTCGAAAAAAACACCCCCTCTGTCGGCCTCTGTGATGTTATTGGTGTGAGCTGTGTTTCTGTTTTCATGAGGTTTTGGTATATCGAACCGCAGAAATGCCGTCGCAGAAAAATGGGAGGGTGGACAAACGACATGGCGGGCGGGCCGATGCGAGCCTTGCCGCTCAGCGGCGGTGAGCGGCGACCGAACCGGCATGGCGTGAACACGTCACATCAAAGCGGCAAAACGCGCCGTATCAGCTCATGATCACGCCGCCGCCCAAACACATCTCGCCGTCGTACAACACGGCAGACTGCCCCGGTGTGACCGCCCATTGCGGCTCGGGGAAAGTCAGCGCATAAGCTTCATCTGCCAAGGGCTCCAACGCACAAGCCGCGTCCGATTGTCGGTAACGTGTTTTGGCAAAACAATCTGTCAGCGCAGGTGCGGTTGACGACGTCCAACTCGCATCCTCAAACCGCAAACGTGTTGACAACAACCAAGGGTGGTCATGGCCTTGCACCACCCACAAGGTATTGGTTTCCATGTCTTTGCGCGCCACAAACCAAGGCGCATGGTCACCCCCACCGCGCTGCGCGCCTTTTTCTTTGATGCCACCTATGCCCAAACCTTGGCGTTGACCCAAGGTGTAAAAACTCAAGCCTTGGTGTTCGCCAATTTGGCGACCTTGGTCGGTTTTGATCGGGCCCGGTGCTTTGGCGATATAGCGGTTGAGGAATTCGCGAAACGGACGCTCGCCAATGAAACAAATGCCCGTGGAATCCTTTTTGCGCGCGTTGGGCAATTTGGCTTCTTCAGCCAAGCGACGCACTTCGCTTTTTTCCAATGCGCCCACAGGAAACATCGACTGCGACAACTGCGCTTGGGTCAGTCGGTGCAAAAAATAACTTTGGTCTTTGCTGTTGTCGACGCCTTTGCGCAATTCGTATTGGCCGGTCAGCGGATTCCAACTTACACGCGCGTAATGACCGGTCGCCATTTTGTCGGCGCCCAAGCGCATGGCATGGTCTAGAAAGGCTTTGAATTTGATCTCCGCATTGCACAAGATATCTGGGTTGGGTGTGCGGCCTGCTTGGTATTCGCGCAAAAATTCGGCGAACACACGGTCTTTGTAATCAGCGGCGAAATTGATGTGTTCGATCTCGATACCGATCACATCGGCGACGGCGGCGGCATCGATAAAGTCTTGTTTGGTCGAACAGTATTCGTCGTCATCGTCATCTTCCCAATTTTTCATGAAGATACCAACCACCTCGTGGCCTTCGCGCTTGAGCAACCATGCCGTGACTGCTGAGTCCACGCCGCCACTCAATCCCACCACGATACGCTGCTTTTTCAATTGGCGAATGCGGCAATACCGGTGATCGCCCGGCCCAATATCAAGGCGTGGATATCGTGCGTGCCTTCATAAGTGTTGACCACTTCCAGATTCACCAAATGCCGCGCCACACCGAACTCGTCGCTGATACCGTTACCGCCCATCATGTCGCGCGCCATGCGGGCAATGTCCAACGCCTTGCCACATGAGTTGCGTTTGAGAATGGACGTGATTTCGACCGATGCGCTGCCTTCGTCTTTCATGCGGCCCAAACGCAAACAGGCTTGCAAGCCGAGTGCGATTTCGGTTTGCATGTCGGCCATTTTTTTCTGAATCAACTGGTTGGCGGCCAACGGTCTGCCAAATTGCTGGCGGTCCAAGGTGTATTGCCGCGCGCGGTGAAAACAATCTTCGGCCGCGCCCAACGCACCCCACGCTATGCCGTAACGCGCACTGTTCAAACAGGTGAACGGACCTTTCAAGCCCTGCACGTCGGGAAATGCGTTTTCCTCAGGAACAAACACACCGTCCATGACGATTTCACCGGTGATGGAAGCGCGCAATCCGACTTTGCTGTGAATCGCCGGCGCACTCAAACCGGCCATGCCTTTTTCCAGCACAAAACCTCGAATCGGCCCCAGTGCGCCCGCTTCGCTCACCTCTTTGGCCCAGACCACAAACACATCGGCGATCGGTGAATTCGAAATCCACATTTTGTTGCCGCTGAGTTTGTAGCCGCCGTTGACTTTGTGTGCGCGACTGGCCATGCTCGCTGGGTCAGAGCCGTGGTCGGGCTCTGTCAAGCCAAAGCAGCCTATCCATTCACCGGTGGCGAGCTTGGGCAAATATTTTTCGCGCTGTGCTTCGGTGCCAAATTCGAAAATCGGCAACATCACCAAAGACGATTGCACGCTCATCATGGAACGGTAACCCGAATCCACACGCTCGACCTCGCGGGCAATCAATCCATACGCCACGTAGTTGAGTTCAGGGCCGCCGTATTGCGCGGGAATGGTGGGGCCGAGCAAACCGAGTTCGCCCATTTCACGAAAAATATGGGCATCGGTTTTTTCATGTCGAAAGGCTTCGGTCACGCGCGGCAACAATTTGTCTTGGCAATACGCATTGGCGGCCTCGCGCACCATGCGTTCGTCTTC
>SXWY01000103.1 GCA_005789825.1 Burkholderiales bacterium
ATGCTTTTGCCATGGCGGGAAAACTGTAAGCACTGATGTCGTGGGCGATGGCAAATGCTTCGCGACTTAAGCCATCCAAAAAATCGCCAGCGATGGCTTCACGAGGGGCAAACCCGATGGCGTGTACAAACCCGTCAAACCGAGGCCAAGTCGCACTCAAATCCTTGACCAATGCGGCGATTTGTTCGTCGCTGGACACATCGCAGTCAAAAATCAAGGTTGAGCCAAAGTCAGCAGCGAATTCGCTGATGCGTTCTTTGAAGCGTTCGCCTTGGTAGCTGAAAGCGAGTTCGGCGCCTTGGGCGTGGCAGGCGCGGGCAATGCCATATGCTATTGAACGGTTGGATAACACGCCGGTGATTAAAAGTTTTTTACCAGCCAAAAACCCTGTTTTTTGCGTCACGTGGAAGCTCCTGAAAAATCTTGCAGAATTGTCGCATGCGAACCATTTTGACCTTGTTGTTGTTTTTGCTGTCTCAGTCGTCTTGGGCAGCGCATGCTTATGCCCAGTTTGGCGACATCAAATACCCGGCAGGCTTCAAACATTTCAGCTATGTCAACCCTGTGGCGCCAAAGGGCGGAAGCATTGCCATGGTGGCGCCTTCCCGAGCGTCAAGCTTTGACAAGTACAACCCGTTCACGCTGAAAGGCACCGCGCCACCTGCATTGAGCAGCCTCATGCTGGAGACCTTGTTGGTTGGGAATTTTGACGAACCGACCACGGCTTATGGACTGTTGGCAGAAGACGTCAGCGTGGCCAACGACAAGTTGTCTGTGACATTTAAGCTCAACCCCTTGGCCCGTTTTCACAATGGTGATCCTGTCTTAGCGACAGATGTGAAATTTTCTTTTGAACGATTAACCAGTAAACAAGCCGCCCCTCAGTTTCGAACTTATTTCAGCGAGGTCAAAGGTTTGACGGTGCTGGGTGAGCGCGAAGTTCGATTCGATTTCAAACGCGCCAACGCTGAACTTCCGTTGATTGTGGGCGGCATGCCAGTGTTCAGCCACAAATGGGGCGCGGAAAAACCACTGGACCAGGTGGTGACTGACATTCCGATCGGCTCCGGCCCATACAAGATTGGCAAGGTGGACTTCGGCAAGGACATTGAGTATGTGCGGGACATGCAATATTGGGCGCGCGACTTGGGTGTGCGCAAGGGCATGTTCAATTTCGATCGCATCACCTACAAAATGTACAAAGACACCACTGCCCAATTCGAAGGTTTCAAAGCGGGTGAATTCGATTACATACAAGCCTTTGTGGCTCGCGAATGGGCGCGTGGCTACAAAGGTAAGTTGTTTGACAACGGCACATTGATCAAGAAAGAACTCAAACACGGCAACGCAGGCGACTTTCAAGGCTTCATGTTCAACACCCGTTTGCCCAAGTTTCAAGACAAACGGGTGCGACAAGCCATTGCCTTGGCCATGGATTACGAATGGATGAACCGACAACTGTTCTACATGGCTTACACCCGTGTGCGGGGTTATTTTGTGGGCAGCGACTTCGAAGCCAAGGGACTGCCTGAGCCCGATGAGTTGGCGTTGCTCGAGCCTTTGCGCGGCAAATTGACTGGCGAAGTATTCAACGAACCCGCGCCCTTGCCGCCGCAAACCAGCCTGGACCCGGCCTCTGGACACACCCTCAGAGACCATTTGCGACAAGCCCGTGATTTATTACAACAAGCGGGTTGGACCTACAGAGAAGGTGCATTGCGCAATGCCAAAGGCGAGGCTTTCACATTGGAGTTTTTGGACAACTCTGGGTCCATGGGTCGCGTCGTCACACCTTATGCCAAGAACTTGGAGAAACTCGGTTTCAAGGTCAATTACAAGGTGATCGATTTCGCGGTGTTGCAAAAACGCATGGATGTCTTTGATTTTGAAATCATCAGCAACCGCATCGGTGGCAGCGAGGCGCCTGGCACTGAATTGCTCGAGCGTTTTGGCTCGAAAGCTGCTGATACCGAAGGCTCGAGCAATGTGATTGGCGTGAAAGACCCGGCCGTCGATGCGTTGCTCGACAAAGTGGTGGCCGCGCAAACCCGTCCGCAGTTGGTGGCTGCACTCAAAGCCCTCGACCGTGTGCTGCGTCACGGCCATTACGCGGTGCCGCATTGGTACGGCAGTGTGCACCGTGTATCGTGGCGGTCTGGACGGTTCGAGCAACCCGAGGTGACACCCCGTTATTACCAGCCTGAGAATTGGGTCACCTCCACATGGTGGGCCAGCACCGCCAACCTCGTAGGACACGAATGACATGTTGAGCTACATACTCAAGCGCTTGTTGCTGATGATCCCCACGTTGTTTGGCATTTTGTTGTTGACATTTGTGGTGATTCAGTTTGTCCCCGGTGGTCCTGTGGAACAAATGGTGGCGCAGTTGCAAGGCCGTGATTCTGGCGGCGAAGGTGTAGCTGCCAGTGGCGCGGGTTACCGTGGCAGACAAGGCGTGGATGCCGAGCGGATTGCAGAAATCAAGCAGTTGTATGGTTTTGACAAACCACCCATCGAACGGTTCATGCAAATGCTGGGTCAATTTGCCCGGTTTGATTTGGGAAAAAGTTTTTTCTATCCCAAAGATGTTTGGCAGTTGGTGAAGGAAAAATTGCCTGTGTCCATCAGCTTGGGGTTGTGGACATTTTTCCTCAGTTACTTGGTATCTGTTCCCTTGGGCATTGCCAAAGCGGTACGCGCTGGAACCCGCTTTGATACCTTGACCAGCTTGGTGGTGTTGGTGGGTTATGCCATTCCTGGTTTTGTGCTGGGCGTGGCTTTGTTGGTGGTTTTTGGCGGACAGTTGCAATGGTTTCCGTTGCGTGGTTTGACATCGAGCAATTGGGAAACATTGAGCTGGGGCGCCAAAGTGGTGGACTATTTGTGGCACATCGCCATGCCGGTCACAGCCAGCGTACTGGGTGCATTTGCGGTGACCACCATGCTCACCAAAAATGCGTTCTTGGAAGAGATCGGCAAGCAGTATGTGTTGACCGCGCGGGCCAAAGGTTTGTCCGAGCGCAAAGTGCTGTGGAAGCATGTGATGCGCAATGCGCTCATTCCTTTGGTCACAGGTTTTCCAGCGGCATTCATCGGCGCATTCTTCGCAGGTTCTTTGCTGATTGAGACCTTGTTCTCGCTTGATGGTTTGGGTTTGTTGAGTTATGAAAGCGTGATGCGCCGTGATTACCCAGTGGTGCTGGGAACGCTTTATTTGTTCACCTTGATTGGCTTGGTCACCAAGTTGATCAGCGACCTGTGTTACGTGTGGGTCGACCCACGTGTGAAATTTGATTGAACCCCATGGCGACTGTTTCTCTTTCACCTTCACAACTGGCGTGGCAACGTTTCAAGCGCAACCGCTTGGGGTTCGTCAGTTTGGTGTTGTTTGTGGTGTTGGTAGTGGTCAGCATGGCGGCTGAGTTGGTCAGCAATGACAAGCCGTTGATGGCCAGTTACCAGGGCAAGTTGTATTTTCCGATTGTGAATAACCCGCCAGAAACGGTTTTCGGGGGAGACTTTGCAACACCCACCGATTACTTCGATCCGTTCATCCAGCAGCAATTCAAGCAACCTGGTAACTGGGCCATTTATCCGATCAACCCTTACCACCACAGCACCTTGAATTACTTCGCCAAAGAACCCAACCCGGCGCCGCCTTCTGCGGACAACTGGTTGGGTACGGACGACCGGGGGCGCGATTTGTTGGCCCGCTTGCTGTACGGCTTTCGTGTTTCAGTGTTGTTTGCTTTGGCACTGACCATCACAGGCACCATACTGGGTGTGGTCACAGGCGCCATACAAGGTTTTTTTGTGGGCAAAACCGACTTGGCCATGCAGCGTTTCATTGAAATTTGGGGCGCCATGCCAGAGCTTTATTTGTTGATCATTTTTTCGGCGGTGTTCGAGCCCAGCGTCACTTTATTGCTAGTGTTGCTCAGCTTGTTCGGTTGGATGGGCTTGTCGGACTATGTGCGAGCAGAGTTTTTGCGCAATCGTCAACTCGACTATGTGCGAGCCGCGCGTGCGCTGGGCTTGTCGAATTGGGCCATTATTTGGCGACATGTATTGCCCAACAGCATGACACCGGTGGTCACGTTTTTGCCGTTTCGCATGAGCGCTGCCATTCTCGCGTTGACCAGTTTGGATTTTTTAGGACTGGGTGTGCCGCCCGGCACCCCCAGCTTGGGTGAATTGCTGTCGCAAGGCAAAACCAATATCGATGCTTGGTGGATATCGATTTCTACCTTTGCCGTGTTGGTGGTCACCTTGTTATTGTTGACTTTCATGGGGGACGCACTTCGCGATGCTTTGGACCCGCGCAAATTGCGCCAGGAGTCCGGCACATGACCCCATTACTCAAGGTTCACAACCTGCACATGTCGTTCCAAGGGCGGGAAGTCGTGCACGGTGTGTCTTTCGAAATTCAAGCCGGAGAAAAATTGGCGTTGGTCGGTGAATCGGGGTCTGGCAAAACCGTCACCGCTCTGAGTTTGCTGGGACTGGCGCGGGGCGCTTGGGTCCGGGGTGATATTCGCTTCGAAGACCAAGAGTTGCAAAAGTTCAGCGAACACGAATGGCTCGCTGTGCGTGGCGGTGACATTGCCATGATTTTTCAAGAGCCCATGACAGCCTTGAATCCGTTGTTCACGATCGGCGACCAAATCAGCGAAGTCTTGCAGTTAAAAAAGGGACTGACCCGTGCTCAGGCATGGCAACGTGCCATCGAGTTACTCACCGACACTGGTATTCCAGAGCCATCGCGTCGAATCCACAACTACCCGCATCAACTCTCAGGCGGACAACGCCAGCGTGCCATGATTGCCATGGCGTTGGCCGGAGAACCCAAGCTTTTATTGGCAGACGAACCCACCACGGCTTTGGATGTGTCTTTGCGTGGGCAAATTTTGGATTTGTTGGACAGCTTGCAACAAAAACACGGCATGGCAATCTTGCTGATCACCCACGACTTGAACATGGCCCGGCGTTTTGTGCACCGTGTGATGGTCATGGAAAACGGCTATTTGGTTGAGCAAGGA
>SXWY01000104.1 GCA_005789825.1 Burkholderiales bacterium
CTGGGCTTCTGCCCAGCGCCAGTGCTTGGGCTTGGGCTTGCATGTTGAGCAACACCACGCGTTGGTGTTCGGCCGACAAAGGCATGCCGGCATAGCCGTGGCGCACACCGATGAAGTCCACTGGCACCAGGTGGCTGCCTTGGTGCAACAGCTGGAAATAAGCGTGCTGCCCATCGTTGCCCAAGCCGCCCCACAACACAGGCGCAGTTGCGACAGCACAAACGCTGCCGTCGGTGTGCACGCGTTTGCCGTTGGACTCCATGTCTTGTTGCTGCAAAAAAGCCACCAGCTTGCCCAGCGCCGAGTGATAGGGCGCGATATGGTGCGTGGTGGCACCTAAAAAGTTGCGGTTCCAAATGCCAAACATAGCCATCATCAGCGGCATGTTGTCGGCCACGGCCGTGTGCAAAAAATGCTGGTCCATGGCGTGTGCACCGTCCAGCATCTGCAAATACGCGTCGGTGCCGATGGCCACCACCAAAGGCAAGCCGATGGCAGACCACAGCGAATAACGCCCACCTACCCAATCCCACAAATGGAAACAACGCTCTGCATGGAACCCCAGCGATTGCGCCAACGCGGGTTTGGCGGTGACCGCTACCAGATGTTGGTGGCATTGATCCGCAGGACAGCCGCCGTCCACCAACCAGCGTTTGGCTGAAGCGAACAGCGTCAAGGTTTCTTGGGTGGTGAAGGTTTTGCTTTGCACCACAAACAAGGTGCGCGCAGGGTGTAGCGCAGACAGGGTTTTGGCCAGTTGCCAAATGTCGACGTTGGACACGTAATGCACTTGCACCGGTGGGGGGTGGAAGCCATCGTCGCTGGGCCACAGGGCTTCGGTGGCCATGCGCGGGCCTAGGTCCGAACCCCCAATGCCGAGGTTGACCACATCGGTGATGGGTTCGCCGGTGTGGCCTGTGATGTGACGGTGTCGCAGGGCTTGCGCAAACGCGGTGTAACGCGTCAATTCGGCAGACACCGCTTGAGAAATTTCCGCGCCCCACGGCGGCGTGCTTTGTGCACGGCCACGCAAGGCCACATGCAACACCG
This sequence comes from Burkholderiales bacterium, assembly GCA_005789825.1. GTDB lineage: Bacteria > Pseudomonadota > Gammaproteobacteria > Burkholderiales > Burkholderiaceae_C > Limnohabitans. The sequence continues at coordinate 1,051 of SXWY01000104.1, forward strand.
CGCGGTCTTCGGTGCGGTTGATGTGTTCGCCGCGAAACATGGCTTGCGCTTTGTCCAACACCTGCGATTCTTCAGCCAGTGCATGAAGCGCAGACAAGATGTTCGCGTTGACGCGCTGGTGCGAGGCATCGAGTGACAAACCTGCGGCTTGGTATTGCAAGCCATGGCTGCGACCGGGTTGTGGGAGCAAATCGCGCAAATGAACAGCTGGCGCTTGCGCCAGTGTTTGTAATTGTTGCCAGGCTTGGCGTTGCTCGGGGCGGACAAACAATGAGGTGTTCATAGGGCTATTGATAGAAAAAGCTAACAGGCAGACAGGTCATCACGCGGCCAGCGCCACCGCTTGTTGTGCCAATTGGGTGATGTGTGCCCAATCTCCGCGCGCCACGGCATCGGCTGGGGTGATCCACGACCCGCCCACCATGGCGACATTCGGTTCGCGCAAATACGCTTGCATGTTGGCGGGTGACACACCACCGGTAGGGCATAACTGCATGTCTGCAAACGGGCCGTTCAAGGCTTTGACCATGCCCAAGCCACCGCATTGTTCGGCAGGAAACAATTTGACCAGGGAAAAGCCGTGGGCTTGTGCGCGCAACAGTTCACCCGGTGTCATCACGCCGGGAATGAAAGGCAGGCGCGCATCCATGGCGGCTTGTACCAGCGCATCGGTGAACCCTGGGGATAACGCAAACCGCGCGCCCGCAGACTGCACCCGGTGGATATCGTCGGTGTGCCGCACGGTGCCTGCGCCGACCTGCATGTGCGGCACATGTTTGGCGATGGCTTCAATCGCCGCCATGCCGGCGGGATGGCGCAAAGTCACTTCCATCACATCGATGCCGCCTTCGAGCAAAGCATGCGCCATGGGCACGGCATGGTCGACATCGGTGATGACAATGACAGGAACCACTTTCGAAGAAAAAACAGGGCGCATGCTGGTAATCGGTTCTCTCATGGTTGATGAATCACAGTGTCAGACAACGCCGGCATGGCGGCGAGCAAGGGCGAAGCGCCTTCTTCGGCCAGCGCGGCATGTTGTCGAAACAAACCAAACAGACCTTGGCCACTTTGCCACAGCTCGTCTGCTGCACGCTCGGGCAATGGTCGGGAGGCCAGTTCGGCGTCGCTCACTTCCAGCGTCAACACGCCGGTGTTGCAGTTCAGGCAGACCATATCGCCATCGCGCACTTTGGCCACCATGCCGCCGTTTCTTGACTCTGGGCTGAGGTGAATGGCGGCAGGCACTTTGCCGGAAGCGCCAGACATGCGTCCGTCGGTGACCAAGGCCACGCGAAAGCCTTGGTCTTGCAGCACGCCCAGCAGGGGTGTGAGTTTGTGTAACTCCGGCATGCCGTTGGCTTGTGGCCCTTGTTCGCGCACCACGGCGATGAAGTCGCGGTTCAATTGGCCGTCTTTGTAAAGCTGTGCCAGCGCTTGCTGGCTTTCGACCACCACGGCCGGTGCCCGCACCTCGCGATGCTCTGGTTTCACCGCTGAGACTTTCACCACAGCGCGGCCCAAATTGCCGGTCAGCAACCGCAAGCCACCATCGGGACTGAATGCGCGCTGCACCGGCCGCAACACGTCTTCGTCCGCCGAAGCCGTCGGCGCATCGCGCCAACGCAATTGATCGCTATCCAAATAAGGTTCTTGTGTGTAGCGGTGCAGACCGGCGCCCATCACCGTGTGGACATCGTCATGCAGCAAACCAGCGTCCAACAATTCTCGAATGACAAAACCCATGCCGCCAGCGGCATGGAAATGGTTGACATCGGCCGAGCCATTGGGATAGACGCGCGCCAGCAAGGGCACCGCAGCAGACAGGTCGGAAAAATCGTCCCAGTTGATGGCCAGACCGGCCGCCCGCGCCATGGCCACCAAATGCAAACTGTGGTTGGTCGAGCCGCCGGTGGCCAACAAACCCACCATGCCGTTGACGATCACTTGGGCATTGGTTTGAAAACCCATGCCGCTGTCGGCTTGCTGGCTCAATGCCACCGCTTGTTGCACAGCGGCTTGCGTCAACGCCAAGCGCAACGGCGTGCCCGGGTTGACAAACGACGAACCAGGCAGTTGCATGCCCATGATTTCCATCAGCATTTGGTTGGAATTGGCCGTGCCGTAAAACGTACAAGTGCCGGCACTGTGATAGGCCGCTTGTTCGGCTTGCAGCAATGTCTGTCGGTCAACCAAGCCTTGGGTGAATTGCTGTCTGACACGCGCTTTTTCGCTGTTGGATAAACCGCTGGTCATGGGCCCGGCGGGCACAAACACCATGGGCAAATGGCCAAACTGCAGCGCCCCCATGAACAAACCGGGAACGATTTTGTCGCAAATGCCCAGCAGCAAACCTGCGTCAAACACGTTGTGGGACAAACCCACAGCCGTGGCCATGGCGATCACATCGCGCGAGACCAGCGACAA
>SXWY01000105.1 GCA_005789825.1 Burkholderiales bacterium
CAGCGTGGTGCGGCCAGATGTGCCGCCGAGCAAAAAGCCGCGCGCTTGCATGTCGCCCGCCGCCCAAGCCAAATCGCCTATGCGTTGGAAACCGAACATCGAGTAGTACACATAGAACGGAATCATGATGCGGTTGTTCGTCGAATACGACGTGGCCGCCGCGATCCAACTGCTCATGCCACCGGCTTCGTTGATGCCCTCTTGCAGAATTTGTCCGGCCTTGTCTTCTTTGTAAAACATCACCTGGTCTTTGTCGACAGGGGTGTATTGCTGACCATCCGGGTTGTAGATACCCACTTGTCGAAACAAACCTTCCATGCCAAAGGTACGCGCTTCGTCCACCAGAATGGGTACCACACGCTTACCCAAGGCTTGATCGCGCAATAGCTGGGTCAAGAACCGCACATAGGCTTGCGTGGTGGAAATTTCGCGGCCCTCGGCGGTGGGTTCGGTGATGGCCTTGAACACCTCCAAACTCGGCACCGTGAAATGCTCGTCGGCTTGGGTACGGCGGTGCGGCAAATAGCCACCCAGCGCTTGCCTGCGATCATGCAAATAACGCATTTCAGGCGTGTCATCTGCGGGTTTGTAAAACGGCAGCTTCGACAGTTCGCTGTCGGGGATCGGAATATTGAAGCGATCGCGAAACGCCTTGATATCGTCGTCGGTCAGTTTCTTGGTTTGGTGAACCGTGTTCTTGCCTTCGCCAGAGGTTCCCATGCCAAAGCCTTTGACCGTCTTGATCAACAACACGGTGGGCTGGCCTTTGTGTTTCACCGCCGCAGCGTAGGCGGCGTACACCTTTTGCGGATCGTGGCCGCCACGGCGCAAATTCCAAATATCGTCGTCGCTCATTTTGGCGACCATTTCTAAGGTGCGTGGATCGCGCCCAAAAAAATGTTTTCTGACATAAGCACCGTCATTGGCTTTGAAGGCTTGGTAATCGCCATCCACGGTCTCCATCATGATGCGGCGCAAGGCGCCGTCTTTGTCGCGGGCCAGCAGCGGGTCCCAGTTGCTGCCCCAAATCAGCTTGAGCACATTCCAACCCGCCCCACGGAATTCGCTTTCCAGTTCTTGGATGATTTTTCCGTTGCCGCGCACCGGACCGTCCAAGCGTTGCAAATTGCAATTGATCACAAAAATCAGGTTGTCGAGCTTTTCGCGGGCCGCCAAACCAATGGCGCCCAACGATTCCACTTCGTCCATTTCGCCGTCACCACAAAACACCCACACCTTTCGGTTTTCCGTGTTGGCAATGCCACGCGCATGCAAATACTTCAAAAACCGCGCTTGGTAAATCGCCATCAACGGGCCCAAGCCCATGGAAACCGTGGGGAACTGCCAAAACTCCGGCATCAGCTTGGGATGCGGATAACTGGACAAACCTTTGCCATCGACTTCTTGGCGGAAATGGAGCAATTGCTCTTCGCTCAGTCTGCCTTCTAAATAAGCCCGTGCATACACGCCGGGAGACACGTGCCCTTGTATATAGAGCAAGTCACCGCCATGGTTTTCGTTTTCAGCATGCCAAAAATGGTTAAAGCCTGCGCCAAACATGTGGGCCAGTGAGGCAAACGAACCGATGTGGCCGCCCAAGTCGCCGCCATCAGCCGGATTGTGGCGGTTGGCTTTGACCACCATGGCCATGGCGTTCCAGCGCATGTAAGCGCGTAAACGTTCTTCGATCTCGATATTGCCGGGGCACCGTTCCTCTTGGTCCGGTTCGAGCGTGTTGACATAACCCGTATTGGCAGAGAACGGCATGTCGATGCTGTTCTCTCTGGCATGTTCAAGGAGTTGCTCTAATAAGAAATGGGCTCGGTCAGGGCCTTCGGAAGCGATGACTGCAGAGAGTGCATCCATCCATTCGCGGGTTTCTTGGGAATCGCTGTCGTTTGATGCAAACGTGCGCAAGTTGTCGGGCAATGCAGACATGTGGGTCTCCTTGATTTGGCCTAGTCCTTACCACTGGCTTGATGGTCGCATTTTGACACAATTTCAAATTGCGCCATTACGTTTCATATAGTGAAAATAAATAACCCTACCTGTTGGCTTGTCCTAAACTCGCCGCGTGATAAGAACCCAATTTCTCAAACCGCTGACCTCTCGCTGGGTCACCTGGTGGAAACGCCAAAGCCCGAGCCGTCAAGACCGGGTAGCCATGGTCGCGCCGATCGCAGCCGTGGGTATTTTTTTGCTGACCATCGTCAGCAGCGTCGGCTACTTGCGGATTGAAGAGCGCGAGCGCGAACAAGAAAGCGTTCAACGCGACCTGGAATTCGCCAACCAAAAAATGCGATTGCACCTCCTAGAGCAACAAGAGCAAATACTGCGCTTGGCGCGTGAAGTGGGCAATGACAAATACACCGCGGTTGAGTTTGCCTCGGTGGCCACGGATTTGGTCAAACAATATCCAGAGTTGTCCAGCGTCAGTTGGGTCGATCAATTTCGACACACACGTTCCAGTTACGCATCCGGTTCTGCGCGATGGCAACCGTTTCACCACAACAGCGATTTGTTAGACCATCCCCAAACCGCTGAATCTTTTTTGATCGCCAAGGAAATTCGCCGATCAATTTATTCGCCACCCATGATGTTGAAGACAGACGACGGCTCGGGCTTGCAAGAACCGCACATGCAGTTGCACATACCTATCTTTAACAATGAGAACTTCAAAGGCGTGGTGCTGGTTGATTACAACTTAGAAAATTTACTGCGGTTTGCGGTTCCCACCGAAGTGACCGCCAGACATGCCGTGGCCTTGGTCGACGCCGACAACAATTTGCTTGCTGGACAAACCATCAAGCCACGCGGCGGTGTGTTTGACTATGCCCCGTGGGAAAGCAAAGCCTACGAATACAGCGTGCCGGTGTCCACGGTTGGCAACAGCTTGCAATTGCGTGCGCAAGCCTACAGAACCTCACAGGTGCTGATTGACAGTGGTTTGTTTTGGTTGGTGCTGCTGCTCAGTGGCATGACCACCTGGATGTTGATTGGCACCTGGCGGCACACACGCCGTCGTTTGCAAGCGCAAGAGGCCTTGGTCGCTGAAACCAATTTCCGTCGTGCGATGGAAAACTCTATCTTGACTGGCATGCGGGCCATGGACATGAACGGCCGCATCACTTATGTGAACGCCGCCTTTTGCCAAATGACCGGCTGGACCGACAAAGAACTCGTGGGCTTGCGCTCGCCATTTCCCTATTGGCCAGAAGAAGACCACCACATGATGCAGTCCAAGTTGGAAGACCAACTCAGTGGACGCACCACGCTCAGCGGTTTTCAAATCAAGGTCAAACGCAAGAACGGTACTTTTTTTGACGCCCGTCTGTATGTCTCCCCGTTGATTGACGCTTATGGCCAGCAAACCGGTTGGATGACTTCAATGACTGACATCACCGAGCCCAACCGCATTCGAGAACAGTTATCAGCCTCTTACGAACGGTTCACCACGGTGCTCGAAGCTTTGGATGCATCGGTGTCTGTCACGCCACTGGGAAGCACAGAATTACTGTTTGCCAACAAGTTGTACCGCCAGTGGTTTGGCAGCCAAAGCGACGGCCATTTGAATTTGGTCACCCAAGCAGGCCTGCTTGCAGCAGACAAATCGAGCCGGGATGAGTCGGTCGATGATTTGGCGGGCATGCCCGGCGTCACACTGACACAAGCCAAAACCGAGAACTCGGAAATCTATTTGCCCGGCTTGAACAAATGGCTGGAAGTCCGCTCTCGCTATTTGAATTGGGTGGATGGAAGATTGGCGCAAATGGTGATTTCCACCGACATCACCGCCCGACGCAATGCAGAAGAGCAAGCTGCGCTGCAAGCCGAGCGGGCCCAAAGCGCCAGCCGTTTGATCACCATGGGCGAAATGGCCTCCAGTGTCGCGCACGAACTCAACCAACCGCTGACCGCTATTTCCAATTACTGCAACGGCATGCTCACCCGCTTGCAAGGCAAGCAAATCACTGAAGATGAGTTGCTCAAGGCGTTGGAAAAAACTTCGCACCAAGCGCAACGCGCTGGTCAAATCATTCAACGCATCCGCAGTTTTGTCAGGCGCAGTGAAACCAATCGTGTATTGACATTGATTGCACCGATGGTGACCGAAGCGGTCGAATTGGCAGACATTGAATTGCGCCGCCGCCAAGTGCGCTTGAGTTTGTATGTGTCTGACAGGATCAACAAAATTTTGGTGGATCCCATTTTGATCGAGCAAGTGCTGATCAATTTGCTCAAGAACGCTGCCGAAGCCATCGAGCATGCCAACCGCCCGCTGAACGAACGGCATGTGGAATTGCAAATCATCCCCAAAGTGATCGATCAGCAAGAAGTCGTGGTGTTCTCGGTGACCGATAGCGGCGAAGGCATGCCCGCTGAAGTGATGGCCAGAGTATTTGAAGCTTTCTACACCACCAAGAGTGAAGGCATGGGGATAGGTTTGAATTTATGCCGCACCATCATCGAGTCGCACCAAGGTCGAATGCTTGCCGAGAACATCTACAATGGAACGATCATTGTCGGGTGCCGTTTTTCATTCTGGCTGCCTGCCAAACCAGCGTTGATCACTGCTTGATATTTTTTATTTGTTTATTGCATTTGGAGTAACTGATGAGCTTGATTCCCAAAAAAGGCAACATCTATGTGGTGGATGACGACGAAGCTGTTCGCGATTCATTGCAGTGGTTGCTCGAAGGCAAAGACTACCGGGTACGTTGCTTTGATTCAGCCGAATCCTTTTTAAGCCGTTACGACCCGCGCGAAGTCGCTTGCCTGTTGGTCGATATCCGCATGCCAGGCATCTCTGGCCTTGAATTACAAGACCGTTTGATCGAACGCAAATCTCCCCTGCCCATCGTGTTCATCACCGGGCATGGCGACGTGCCCATGGCGGTGACCACCATGAAAAAAGGCGCCATGGATTTCATCCCCAAGCCTTTCAAAGAAGAAGAACTGCTCAGTGTGGTCGAGCGCATGCTGGACCAAGCCCGCGAAGCCTTTGCAGATTACCAGCACGCCGCCAACCGAGACGCACTCATGGGCAAATTGACCGCGCGTGAATCGCAAGTGCTCGAGCGCATCGTCGCAGGTCGATTGAACAAACAAATCGCCGACGACTTGGGCATCAGCATCAAAACCGTAGAAGCGCACCGCGCCAACATCATGGAAAAACTCAATGCCAACACCGTGGCTGATTTGCTGAAAATCGCCCTGGGTCCCAACTCCACCAAGGTCTGACACATGACTGCTTCTATCATCGACGGTAACGCCCTCTCTGCCCAATTGCGTCAACAAGTCAGCGACAAAGTCAAAGCGCTGCAAGCGCGCGGTCTCACCGCAGGATTGGCGGTCATCTTGGTCGGGGACAACCCTGCCAGCCAGGTGTATGTGCGCAACAAAGTCAAAGCGTGTGAACAAACCGGCATCCACTCCTTACTTGAAAAACACGATGCCACCATGACCGAAGCCGAATTGCTGGCTCGGGTGCATGCTTTGAACCACGACAACAGCATCCACGGCATCTTGGTGCAATTGCCATTGCCCGCACATATTGATGCACAAAAAGTCATCGAAGCCATTGCTCCTGAAAAAGATGTCGATGGTTTTCACGTGGCCAGCGCCGGTGCACTCATGACCGGATTGCCAGGCTACTGGCCATGCACTCCCCACGGTTGCATGAAGATGCTCGAGCACATTGGCTATTCACTCAAAGGCAAGCATGCCGTGGTCATTGG
>SXWY01000106.1 GCA_005789825.1 Burkholderiales bacterium
CGAATCCCGCCACGCCGACCAATCTGTCAAAGGGTTAGCTCTCACAAGGAGCTAACCCTTTTTGCTTATTTTGGCCTGCAGTTCATCAGCAACTTGCACAAAGAATACAAAAATGTTTTGCTTGAACGGTCAATAAACTTTAAGCTCGACCGATTCCAATGTCTTTGATAAATATTAACTAGGTTTATAGAACATGACGGTGATGGTGTGTACCAAGTGTGGATTGGCAGATGACAGTCCCAAACCCATGCGATGTGCCAAATGCGGTGGGCGCGATTTTTATGCCTCTGCCCCATCAGCTTTTGGGCCCAAAAAGAAAACGGTGCCAACCAATGAAGAGGCAATCGCAGTGAGCGTTGCCAACATCGAGTCCAGTCCAACATCACCAACCGTCACATTGTTTGACAAATACGGTGGTGTGCCGACGATTTCCAAAATCGTTCGCGCTTTTCACAAAGAGATCATGCAGCGTGCGCATTTGGCTGCGTATTTTGAAGGCATAGATCTGGTGGTATTGGCCGAACACACGGTGAAATACATCGCCTTTGTGATGGGTAAGCCAGCAGAGGTTTACACCGGACGGGATATGTACACAGCACATGCCAAATACCATATCCACGGCATGCATTTCGATGAAGTGACTGATGTGCTCAAAGACATTTTGTTGCATTCTGGTGTTGAGAATGCTGACATAGAAATCATCATGCGCAGGGTTGAAAGTCTGCGGGAGATGATCGTCGTCTAACCCAAAGAGGGGCTTATGAACAAAAGCGGTATCAAGGCAATCTCCAAAAAATCAACTCCATCGCCAACTGCTTTGCACACGCAAACCATGTCGTTCAATGAACTCGCCCTTCGTTACCTCGCCTCGCACAAATTCCTGTTGTCTGAATCGATGTTGAATGCCCGCGTAGCGCACTTGAGCGAGTGGTTATTGGTTTTTTTCGGTATGCAACTGCTCAACGATATACGTCCCGAAAGACTCGAAAAATTCATTTACGTACTAGAGGGTAAGGGACTGCAACCGCGAAAAATCCAATCCTGTTTGGTGACATTTCGGGCATGCATGAAATATGCGTACGACCAAAAATGGTTGTTGGATCCGACGCTATCCAAACCATTGCTGCACATGAATGAACAACTGCTGGATGACCACAGCTTCATGTCGCCCAATGAATACTTAGATCTTTACCAAGACTTGGTGCAAGAAGTTACCCACCAAACATTTCACTGAGCAGGTGGAACTCCACCGTAGGTTTGCCAGGTAGAGCCCGCCAACCAGCCCGCGTCAACCGGAAGATTGATGCCGGTGATGGCAGTTGCTTCGGGCGAGAGTAAAAAAGCCACGGCCACGGCCACTTCATGCGGCTCAACCAGTCGCCCCATGGCAGCTTGCGACATCAGGTCTTTCGGGTCACGGTCACCACGGTCAATGGCGGCTTGTAACGCTTCTGTGCGGGTATAACCGGGCGACACGGCATTGACCCGGACTCCGGTTCGGCCCCACTCTGCCGCCAAACCTGCGGTCATCGAAATCACCGCAGCCTTGGCCGGTGCGTAAGCATGAAGCGGGTTGGACCGCATGCCAGCAATCGATGCGAGGTTGACGATGGCGCCATGCTTGCGTTGGACCATCGCATGTCCAAATATCGAGCAGCACAGATAAGTTCCTCGGAAATCGACATTCAAAACTTGTTCCCACTCGCGCATGGTCAATTGGTCAGGGGTCAGGCGATGTTGCAATATGCCTGCGCTGTTGACCAAACAAGACACGGGCCCGTATGCATCTTCAATGTGCGCCAAAGAATCTTTCAATGCGGCTTCATCGGTGACATCACACGCCACAAATCCTTTGGCCAGTGGGTCACAGTTTGAAGCCGAGGCGGCTAAGTCCATGACAACCACAGCATGGCCGATATGGATGAGATGCTTCACGCAAGCCGCGCCGATGCCACTGGCGCCGCCTGTGACCAAAGTGATGGAGGTGTGTTTCATGTGATGGCCTGTTATGGGTTGCCTATGACGCCTTGCAAGATGACAAATTTTGCAGAGAAAGTGGCTTTGGCAGATCCGCTCGCCAAGTTCTTGTGATCACTGCTCATCGCTGATACGTTGAATTGGTATTCATGACCCAACGTTGTGAAATTCTCTGGACACGGCCCGGTATATTTATCGAGTCCGCCTGCGGCAATTTCGTATTCGGCGGGAAATCCCTCGGGCCGAACCAAAGTCGCGCCCCCATGGCCATGGTTTTTATTGTCTAAATCCACCATATTGACCACCAAGTGTGTGGTGCCAGGCGGTATGTTTTTTAACTTGATCAAGGGCGAAATATTTGAACAGTGGTGAGAAATATGCCAGCGAAAGTTCACGCCCAATGGGGTTTGCGACCACGCTGGAAAACAAAGCAGTGATGAAAAAAATACGAGGAAGGTTTTCATTGGCTTCTCCTGACGTTTGCTGATTATGTCCTTTGCTAGCGCCCTTCTGTTTAATCATTTCACAAATGACCCGAACCCACCATCGATACTCGCGTTTGACTGCAACAAACAGGTGTCTGGCGTAAACTTACCGTTTTTATTCTTAATGCCCACTGCCATGCGAAGTGATATTGAAATTGCCCAAGCCGCCACTCTCCAAAGAGTTTCCGAACTTGCACAAAACCAACTCGGTATTTCAGACGACCACTTGTATGCCTATGGGCATCACAAAGCCAAACTGTCTTTGAAATACATAGAAAAATTACCTGCCCGCAAAAACAGCAAACTCATACTCGTCACCGCTATTTCGCCCACACCTGCAGGTGAAGGCAAGACCACCACCACTGTTGGCTTGGGCGATGCACTTTGCAAGATTGGCAAAAAGAGTTTGATCTGTTTGCGCGAGCCTTCATTGGGCCCTGTCTTCGGTATGAAGGGCGGTGCAACGGGTGGTGGCATGGCGCAAGTGGTGCCCATGGAAGACATCAATTTGCATTTCACTGGCGACTTTGGCGCCATCGGTCTGGCACACAATTTATTGTCTGCCATGTTGGACAACCATATCCACCACGGCAACGCTTTGAACATTGACACCCGGCGCATCAGCTGGAAGCGTGTCATTGACATGAATGACCGTGCACTGCGACAAATGGTGGTGGGCTTGGGCGGTACCGCCAACAGCGTGCCGCGCGAAGATGGCTTTGACATTGTGGTCGCGTCTGAAGTGATGGCCATTTTTTGTCTCGCCACCAGTTTGTCAGATTTGAAAGCGCGCTTAGGCCGTATCGTGGTCGGCTACAACATGTCGGGTGCACCGGTACTGGCCAGCGATTTGCAAGCACATGGCGCCATGGCGGTACTTCTCAAGGATGCTCTTGCCCCCAACATCGCACAAACCCTTGAAAACAATTTGGCATTCATCCACGGAGGACCGTTTGCCAATATTGCCCATGGCTGCAACTCCGTGATTGCCACAGCCACCGCCAGCAAACTGGCCGATTACGTCGTGACGGAAGCGGGTTTCGGAGCCGACTTGGGGGCAGAAAAATTCATCGACATCAAATGCAGAAAGTCTGGCTTGCAACCTTCTGCCGTGGTGTTGGTCGCCACTGTCAGAGCGCTCAAATACCACGGTGGTGTTGCTGTCAAAGAGCTGGGTGCTGAAAACCTGCCTGCGCTTGAAAAAGGCATGGTGAATTTGCAAAAGCATTTGCACAATATACGTACCCATTACGGCTTGCCTTGCGTGGTGGCCATCAACCACCGCACCGAAGACACAGCGGCTGAAATTGCCATGCTTGAAAAAGCATGTGCTGAATACGGAGCCAAAGTGGTGGTTGCCAAACACTGGGCCCATGGCGGTGCCGGTGCGGTTGACTTGGCGCATGTGGTGGTGGATTTGTGCGAGCAAGCCAATCAATTCCAATATGTTTACGACGAAAAAGACAGTTTGTGGGACAAGGCAAAAACCGTTGCACAAAAAATTTATGGTGCCCAAGGTATATCAGCCGATGCCAAGGCCAAAACCATGATCGACAAATTGCAAGAGCAGGGGTACGGCCACTATCCTATTTGCATTGCCAAAACCCAATATTCTTTTTCTACCGATGCCAAGGCCTTGGGCGCGCCCACTGGCCATACCTTGCATATTCGTGAAGTGCGTTTGGCTGCAGGTGCAGAATTTGTGGTGATGGTTTGCGGCGATGTCATGACCATGCCAGGGCTACCCAAATTGCCTTCCGCGCATGCGATTGACATTGACGACGCGGGCAACATTGTGGGTTTGTTTTAGGGATTGCTATGAAACAGTCAAAAAATTGGATCTTGGTATCTGCGGCGGTATGCGCAACCGTGGTTGTCGCATTGACCGCGCCGTTGTCGGCGTTATCTCACAATGACGACAAAGCATTGATCACCAAGGCCAATGCTTTGTTCAAGCCATTGCCCGCCTCAGATGCGCTTGAAAACAACGAACTCACACCATTGCGTGTGGCGCTTGGTAAAGCCTTGTTTTACGAAACCCGGGTGTCCTCCGACGGAAGGCTGGGCTGTGTCACTTGTCACAATGCTGCTTACCATGGGGCAGATGCTTTGGCCTTGTCCGTGGGCATCCATGGGAAGGTTCTTCCTCGCAATGCACCCACGGTGTTCAATACCTCGTTGCTGTTGGCCCAACACTACGGCGGAAACCGTGCCACGGTAGAAGAGCAAGCATTCAAATCTTTGTTGAGTCCGCTGGCTTACGGCAACACCTCCAACGAACAAGTGGAAGTGAAATTGGCCAAGCTGGGTTACGCCCCGCTGTTCAAAGCCGCTTATCCCTCCGATACCAAACCCGTCAGTGTCGAGAACTGGAGCCGTGCAATCGGTGCATTTGAAAGAACGCTCATGACCCCTGCGCCTTTTGACCGTTTCCTGAAAGGCGATGCACAAGCCTTGTCAAAATCTGCCAAGCTGGGTCTGGAGAAATTTATCAGCACAGGTTGTGTTGGATGCCACAGTGGTGTGACGGTCGGAGGCCAAAGTTACCAAAAATTTGGCATCACGAAAGACTACTGGCTGATCACTGGCAGCACGCCCAAAGATGCTTTCAAGGGTTACGACAAAGGGCGCTTTCATGACACCAAAAATGAAGCAGACGCATTCATGTTCAAGGTTCCCCAACTGCGAAATGTCGCTGTTACTGCCCCCTATTTCCATGATGGATCCGTCGAGACATTGCCCCAAGCTGTCAAAGTCATGGCGCAGTTGCAATTGGGCAAGCAGTTACCCGACGAGGATGTGACGCATATCGTGAGCTTTTTGGAAGCACTGACCGGCGATATTCCCGCTGACTTTGCCAAAGTGCCACGACTACCCGCTGCACCCCATTGATTTTTCGTGGTCATCAAGCTTATTCACTCTGACAACTCTTTGATTCCAATGCGTTGGCTGCTTCTGGCTGCTGCTATGTGCCTTCACACGTGGGCATGCGCTGAATGGACGTATTTATCCAGCGCAGATGGAGACACGATTTTGATTGACCGCGGCACGCTGGTTCAAAACAAAAACCGAAACTCCACCATTTGGATGCTCACAAACTATGGATCGCCGACCGCACAAAGTGTTTTGTCAGTCGCCAAATGGGTCGAATTTGATTGTGACCGTAGCCGCTACAGGTACCGTGCGTTGTACGGTTACGAAGGACAAATGCAAACCGGTGCCAAATTGATCAATATGACCGAATACAGCCAATGGGACGTGGTTAATCACGGCACCGTTCTGAAAAACATCCAGCTCATTGCTTGCTTGCGTGGGCCATTACTCCGATAAACAAGATTTCAAACATGGACATGCAATTTGTAGAAACTTCTTTGCTTCGGGTGGGCTACAGGGAATGGAACCCGCAAGCTGCAAAAACCATTGTGTTGGCCCACGGTTGGCCTGACAGCATTCGTTGTTGGCACCACGTGGTTCCCGAGTTGGTGCAAGCCGGTTACAGGGTGGTAGCACCTGCGCTTCGCGGTTTTTTACCCACGACCTTTTTATCTGAATCTACACCGCGCACTGGGCAATTGTCTGCCTTGGGACGCGATATGGTGGAATTCGTCCACGCGTTGCATTTGCATCAGCCAGTTTTGGTTGGACACGATTGGGGGGCCCGTGCTGTGGCCAATGCCTGCGGATTGGTGCCAGGCATTGCCAGCCACATGGTGCTGATCTCGGTGGGCTATGGCACCAACGATTCGTCTCAACCTCTGAGCATGGAACAAACCCAACTCTATTGGTACCACTGGTTCATGGCGACGGAAAGAGGCAAGCGCACTGTGCGCGCAGAGGGCAAGGCTTTTGCCCAACGCATGTGGGACACCTGGGCGCCCAGTGGTTGGTATTTGCCCGATGAATTTGAGCAGACGGCCATGGCCTTCAACACGCCCGATTGGGCAGAGGTCACCTTGCATTCTTACCAACACCGCTGGGGGCATGCCGAGCCGGATGCCTACTATGCGCAAGATGAAAAAGCCTTGCAACCAGCACCTGTCTTGGATGTGCCAACGCTGATGCTCCACGGTGCTGTAGATGGTGTCAGTTTGCCTGTCACATCGGCCCATAAAGAGAAATTTTTCACAGGCCGCTACGAAAGACAACTGTTGCCCGGCGTGGGGCATTTCCCCCAGCGGGAAGCGCCTGCCAAAGTGGCGCAAGCTATTTTGAATTTTTTGCGCTGATCAGCTCTCTAACCAGTGGCAAATCACTTGCCACTGTTGCAAGTCTTTTTCGACCTTGCCAGGGGTGATATCAAACAAGCTGAGGCCGTGCGCCGCTAAGTGCAAATAGTACTGGGTGTCACGCAAATAGCCCACGATGGGTACATCGAGCTTGGCCATGAATTCGCGCAATTTGCTCGCTGCTATCGTGCGTTCATCTACCCGCATGCCGATGATGCCGAGCTTGGTTTTTGTGGTTTTGGTGATTTCGCGAACCTGCGTGATGAAAGCTTGTGCCGCGTACATGTCAAAAATACTGGGCATGATGGGTATGAGCAATTTGTCAGCACGGCCAACGACTTCCTTGAAGCGCCAACCCCCCAAGCCTCCCGGTGTATCAATCACCACATGGGTGGTTCCTCTGGGGGGTTTGGCGGTCAGCACCAAATCTGCTTGCAATTCCCAAGTGGCTATCTTGGTCGCGCCAGTAGGGCGTAAATCGAGCCAAAGCTTGGAAGATTGCTGAATATCTGCATCGCCCAGCATGACTGCATTGCCACGCGAAGCAAAAAACCCCGCCACATTGGTCGACAGGGTGGATTTTCCGGATCCCCCTTTGGGGTTGGCAATCACAATCACAGGCATATCAAGACAAATCCCACCCTTTACCGTTTCTGCAATACGTCAACGCTTGGTTATACAAAGTTTGTCCAGATTGACTGCCTTTGACGGACATCAGATAACTTTTGAAAGGCATCATATCGGTAGAGCGAGCGCAGTCTAGCCCAAGGCCAATCTCGCCATTGAAATGCAGCACGGCACGGCCAGTGGCTTGAACCCTTTTGTAAGAAGCCCCTAAAAACGCGACCGCACAAGCAGATTCACACAGTTGACCTTCGGTCACAATCAACTCGATAGCCTGTGTTTTGAACCATTGCCCGACTTGCATGCCAAGCGCCAATTCGCCTTGGGAAGAGTTCATATAAACAGGCGAAACCACGCGGCTGCCATTTTTACGGACACACGGTTTGATGTTTTGAACCAATCCACCCAATGCAGCCACTGCGCTGCTGTCGAGGTAGCCAGAAAATTCCACAAACTCTAAATAACCCGACATGCATTCAGGGTAGCGCAGTCGGCTGTGGCGGGTTTCAAAACGTTCACCCTGCACCGAGCTGACCAACTGCACTTGAGAGGCAGGGTAACCGTGGTTGTTGGAGCCCAAAACCACATGAAAAGGAGCGGCTTCTTGTTGTGTGACGAGCGATGGAACTGTGCAGCCCATCAAGGCGCACATAACCATCAGGAGGAGTCGTTGGGTGATCAGAGTCTTCATGAATGACCTTGCGAGATAAATGGGCGTGCTTTCATCTCAAGAAGGTCGTCACAAGATGGCATAACTTGAGGCATGGCAACCGCTCAAAAAGAACGGTTGCCACCCCAATCAGTGCACCACCATCAGCGTAAATGGGAACACATAGGCTTGCAATGTGACCAATATGCCCACCAAACAAGCCAAGGCAATCGAATGGAAGAACACATAGCGAAGAATGTCGCCTTCATGGTTGAACCAGCGGGTGGCGGTGGAGGCCACCACGATGGACTGTGCATCGATCATTTTGCCCATGACGCCTCCAGAGCTGTTGGCCGCACCCATCAGGTTGGGCGACAGACCCAGTTGTTCAGCAGCCACTTTTTGCATGCCTCCAAACAAGACATTGGATGCCGTGTCTGAACCCGTGAGCGCAACCCCTAACCAACCCATCAGGGTGCCGAAAAACGGATAGAACACGCCAGTGTTAGCAAATGCCAATCCGAGCGTGGTGTCGGTGCCGGAATAGCGGGTGAGATAACCCAATGCCAACATCAACACAATGGTCAGCAAAGAGTAGCGAACCAACCACAAGGTCTTGAAAAATATCTGCACCATGTTCCATGGGTTGTACTTCATGACCAAGCCACCCACTATCGCGGACAGCAATATGCCAGTGCCGGTAGAAGACAGCAGGTTGAGTGTGTAAATGGCACTTTCCAATTTGGGAACAGGCACCACAGGCGGCATTTTTTCAATCAAATTGTGTAAGCCTTCCAGGGCAAATTGCGGCGCAAATATGGTGTTCAGCCAAGTTTTGACAACGGGCAAGCCCCAGATGAAGATGAATACGGTCAATATGGCCCAAGGGGTCCAAGCGCGAATCACATCAGCGCGTGAATGCTGGGTGATCGCGCGTGCGGGTTGAGCTTGCCCGCCATCGTTTTCATGGCCTTTGAGTGACACAGAAGTCCAAATAGTTTTGGGCTGCCAATAACGCAAAAAAGTCACCAGCGAGGCCATGCTCACCACAGCAGCGATGATGTCCACCAATTCGGGGCCGATGTAGTTCGACACCAAAAACTGCATGATGGCAAAACTGGCTCCTGTGACCAAAATGGCAGGCCAAACTTCCCACATTGCTCTGCGTCCCGCAAACGCCCAAATCAACCAAAACGGAACCAACAAAGAGAAAAAGGGCAGTTGTCTGCCGACCATGGCTGAGACTTCCATGGCGTCGTATCCATGCACTTTGGCCAAGGTGATGATGGGGGTGCCCAGGGCACCGAAGGCGACCGGCGCGGTATTTGCAATCAGCGACAAACCAGAGGCGGCCAACGGAGAAAAGCCCAAGCCGATCAAAATAGCAGCCGTGACCGCCACAGGGGTACCAAAACCGGCGGCTCCTTCAAAAAACGCACCAAATGCAAAAGCGATCAACAGCAATTGCAAGCGACGGTCTTCGGTAATGCCGGCGATGGAATCTTGCAGTATTTTGAAACTGCCATTTTGCTCGGTGAGTTGATGCAGAAATATGATGTTCAACACAATCCAGCCGATCGGCAGCAAGCCCGTGAGCCCTCCGTAAAAAGCCGCATTCGCAGCCATTTCGGTGGGCATGCCGTAAACCACGATGGCAATCGCCAAAGCCGCGATTAATCCCAAGCCAGCGGCCACATGGGCTTTTAAGTGAAAAAAGCCTAAACCTGCCAACATCACCACCACAGGAACCGCCGCCAGCAAAGTGGATAAAAACATATTGCCTAAGGGGTCGTATATTTGTTGCCAGGTCATTGGGGATACTCCGAGACTGAAATCAAAAATTATAGGAAGATCATGTACAGGGTTTTCCCATGGTAGAGAAAAGGATCACATGATTGAAAGAAGCCTATTCAGCGCAGATCACAAAGCATTTCGTGACAGTTTTCGCCGTTTTATGCATGCGGAAATTGCGCCATTTCACGCCGCTTGGGAGCAACAAGGTTTTGTGGACAAGGCGGTGTGGAAGAAAGCCGGTGCTTTGGGGTTTTTGAACATGAGCATGCCTGCCGAATACGGCGGAGCAGATGCGGACAAACTTTTTTCGGTGGTTCAAATCGAAGAATTGAGTGCTGCTGGCTTCACTGGGATTGGCTACGGCTTGCATTCCGAAATAGTCTCCCCTTATTTGTTGCACTACGGCACGACTGAGCAAAAGAGAAGGTATTTGCCTCTTTTGTCATCAGGCGACATGGTGGGCGCGATCGCCATGACAGAGCCCTCGGCAGGCAGTGATTTGCAAGGAATCCAGTCCACCGCATTGCAGCAGCCAGACGGCAGTTTTTTACTCAACGGCAGCAAAACTTACATCACCAACGGATGGCATTCTGATTTGGTGATTGTGGTGGCCAAAACCCAACCTTCCGCAGGCGCCAAAGGCACCAGTTTGTTTTTACTCACGGCGGATACACCTGGTTTCACCAAGGGCAAGCCTTTGCACAAAATGGGATTGAAGGCTCAAGATACCTGTGAATTGTTTTTCGACAACGTGCGATTGCCTGCTGGCAGTTTGCTGGGCGGCCTTGACTATTTGAACCGTGGTTTTATTTGTTTGATGGAACAACTGCCATGGGAGCGTTTGCAAATTGCCATCGGTGCAGTGGCTGCTTCACAAGCAGCTATTGAGTGGACACTGGATTTTGTCAAGCAGCGAAAGGTGTTTGGTCAATCCGTCGCTACTTTTCAAAACACCCGCTTCACATTGGCGGAGTTACAAACCGAAGTGCAGATTGCCCAAGTGTTTGTGGACAAATGTAGCGAGCTGCTTTTGCAAGACAAACTCGATACCGCCACGGCGAGCATGGCCAAGTACTGGACCACTGATTTGCAATGCAAGGTCATGGACGAATGCGTGCAGTTGCATGGTGGCAGCGGTTACATGTGGGAGTACCCCATCACACGGGCTTATGCCGATGCAAGGGTGCAAAGAATCTACGGAGGCACCAACGAAATCATGAAAGAGGTCATCACCCGCAGCATGGGTTTGGGTACCAAGTAAGTGGGATGGCAATCAATGGATCGAAAGCGTGTGAAGCTCAAACTCACCCTTGTTGCGATCTGCAAAAAAGTATTGCAAGGTTTCTTTGACGGTGCGAAAAGCCAAGTCTTCCCAAGGAATATCCGCTTCGGTGAATAGACGCGCTTCTTGTGTTTCGTGACCTGGATGAAAGTCCGGGCTTTGCAAATGCGCTCTGAAAAAGAAATGCACTTGGCCCACGCGTGGCACATCGATAATGGTGAACAGGGGTTGCATTTCAATCACAGCACCAGCCTCTTCATCGGTTTCTCGTGCCGCTCCTTCAGCCAATGTTTCGCGCAACTCCATGAAACCTGCGGGCAAAGTCCAAAAACCTTTTCTGGGCTCAATATTTCGTTTGCAGAGTAAAACTTTGTCTTGCCACACTGGAATGGTTCCCACCACATTCAGCGGATTCTCGTAATGCACGGTATGGCAGGCCGGACAGACCGCCCGCATGCGAGTGTCTCCATCGTCAGGCAGTCTTTGCACCACGGAGGAGCCGCAGTTTTTGCAATGTTTGATAGATCCGGAGATGGGGTGGTGCATGGCGTGTGAGGGTATGAGGGCTAAGCATTCAACGTGATGGGTCGAGTTTAGGACAGACCCAGGGCGCTTGCTTGGCGTTATCCTAGGGGCATGAAACTCCACAACTATTTCCGCTCATCCGCTTCTTTCAGAGTCAGAATCGCGCTTGCCCTCAAAGGTTTGTCTTACGAGTATGTGTCTGTTCATTTGGCACGCGGCGAACAATTCAAAGAAGACTTCACGCAGATCAACGGTGATGCATTGGTGCCAGTGCTTGAGGTGGATGGTTTGCGGTTGACGCAATCCTTGGCCATCATCGAATATTTGGAAGACACGCACCCAGAGCCTGCCTTATTGCCCAAGGACCCCGCTGGCCGCGCCAGGGTCAGAGCGTTGGCGCAATCTGTTGCATGTGAAATCCATCCATTGAACAATTTGCGCGTGCTGAAGTATTTAACGAACACACTTCAACTGACCGAAGACCAAAAAAATACTTGGTACCGCCATTGGGTGCGTTTAGGCTTGGAGGCGTTTGAAAATCAATTGCACCATTCAGCCACCGGTCGCTTTTGCCATGGCAATGCTCCGAGTTTGGCTGATTGCACGCTCGTGCCGCAAATCTTCAACGGTAAGCGGTTTGATGTCGATTTTTCAGGCTTAGACAAGACCATGGCCATTTTCAACGCTTGCATGGAATGGCCTGCGTTTCAACAAGCACAACCCAGTGCTTGCCCAGATTTTGAAGCTTGAGCTGCCTCACTGGCCCGGCGCGAAGCTGTTTTGCAGTACGCGTCAAGGGGGTGTTTCAGCACGCCACTATGCCAGCTTGAATTTAGGCGACCATGTGGGTGATGAGCCGAGCTGTGTGTCTGTCAATCGACAAAAACTTGAAATGGCCTGGGGTGTGAAGCCGGTGTTTTTGCAGCAAGTGCACGGTATCGATGTGGTTCAGTTGAAGTCGTCTCAACTTGCGCACCTCCCACCAGCCGATGCCTGCTTCACCGACGAAAAAAATGTGGTCTGCACCATCATGGTGGCCGATTGCTTGCCCGTGCTTTTTTATTGGCCCCAAGCCCAGGTGGTGGCTGCGGCGCATGCTGGGTGGAAAGGGCTGGCTTTGGGTGTGCTGGAAGCCACTTTGGACCGCGCTGCGCCTCAAACTGACATTGACGATTGCAAGGTGTGGCTTGGGCCTTGCATTGGCCCGCATCATTTTGAAGTTGGCGACGATGTCAGAAATGCTTTTTGCGATTCAGATTCGTTATCTGCTGATGCTTTTTTGAAGACTTCCAAAAATGGAAAGTACTTAGCCGATTTGGCTTGGCTGGCCAGACGCAGGCTGAATTTACGAGGAATTGCACAGGTGGAGGGCAATGACAGCCGTCCAAACTGGTGCACCTATTCGCAGCCTGAACTTTATTATTCACATCGGCGCGATGGAGTCAGTGGCCGTTTTGCAGCGGGCATTGCCTTGGTTTGAGTTTTGTCAGTATTTTGTCGGGGTGGATGAATTAAAATCGAACATTTAATTCCACTATTCAATGAAGACATTACCCGTCTTGAGTTTTCCGCCTGACCAACTGGCAAAACTGCAGGCTGAGTACAGCCAAGACATGCAGCAGTTGTGGCAGCAGGGCATGCAAGCCAACCCCACGCTCAAAGACCGACGATTTGCCGCAGAAGCTTGGCAACACAACCCGGTTGCGGCTTTCACCGCAGCTATGTATTTGTTGAATGCGCGAACGCTGCTGGCCATGAGCGACATGGTTGAAACCGACGAAAAAACCCGTGCAAGGATTCGCTTCTCTGTGGAGCAATGGGTAGCTGCAGCATCACCGAGCAATTTTTTGGCATTCAACGCAGACGCACAGCAAAAAGCCATCGACAGCAAGGGGGAAAGCATCGTCAAGGGCTTGCAAAACATGTTGCATGATCTGCAGCAGGGCCATGTTTCCATGACCGACGAGAGCAAGTTTGAAGTGGGAAAAAACGTCGCAGCCAGCGAAGGCGCGGTGGTTTTCGAAAATGACATTTTTCAACTGATCGAGTACAAGCCTTTGACCCCCAAGGTGTATCAGCGCCCGTTTTTATTGGTGCCACCTTGTATCAACAAGTTCTATATTCTCGATTTACAACCAGCCAACTCATTCATACGCCATGTGGTCGAACAGGGGCATCGCACGTTTGTGGTCAGTTGGCGCAATCCCGATGCCGATTTAAACCACGCCACGTGGGATGACTATGTGGAAAAGGGCGTGATCACCGCCATCCAAGTGGCACAAGACATAGCCCAGATGCCGCAAATCAACACCCTCGGGTTTTGTGTCGGCGGAACCCTGTTGACCAGCGCATTGGCAGTGTTGGCGGCCAGAGGCGAAGACCCCGTCGCGAGTGCCACGTTGTTAACCACGTTGGTGGATTTCACCGACGTGGGTGTGTTGGATGTGTTCATTGACGAAGCCTTTGTGCAATTCAGAGAAGCGCAGTTTTCGCAAGGTGGTTTGATGGCAGGCCGCGACATGGCCTCTACCTTCAGTTTTTTGCGCCCCAATGATTTGGTGTGGAACTATGTGGTGGGCAATTACCTCAAAGGTGAAACACCGCCGCCATTCGATTTGCTCTACTGGAACAGTGACGCCACCAATTTGCCCGGCCCTTTGTACGCCTGGTATTTGCGCCAAACATACCTTGAAAACAATTTGATCAAACCCGGTAAGGCGGTCATTTGTGGCGAAGCGGTCGATTTGCGCAAAGTCGATTTACCGATCTACATTTATGGTTCTCGCGAAGACCATATCGTGCCCATCTCTGCGGCATATGCATCCACGCAAGTCTTTACCGGGCCAAAGCGTTTTGTCATGGGCGCGTCGGGCCATATTGCAGGGGTGATCAATCCCCCGGCGGCAGGAAAGCGCAGCCATTGGCTGTCGAAATCGACCCACTATCCCAAGTCACATGAAGACTGGTTGGCCCAAGCCGAAGAAAAATCAGGCAGTTGGTGGCCCGATTGGTACGCATGGCTGAAAAAACACGCAGGCCAGCAAGTCTCGGCTCCCAAGCAGTACGGCAGAGGCAAACGCAAAGCCATAGAACCCGCACCTGGGCGCTATGTCAAGGCCAAAGCATCGTGAAATACATTTTTAAAACCCACCAGAAAGAAATCAAATGAGTCAAAAAATTGCTTACGTCACAGGCGGCATGGGCGGCATCGGCACCGCAATATGTCAGCGCTTGCACAAAATGGGCTACAAGGTCATCGCAGGTTGCGGACCCAGCAGAGACTTTGACAAATGGCTCAACGAGCAAAAAGCGCTGGGCTACAGTTTTTACGCGTCGGTGGGCAATGTGGCTGACTGGGAATCCACCACTGCAGCTTTTTCCAAAGCCGTGGCAGAGCATGGTGTGATCGATGTGTTGGTGAATAACGCGGGCATCACACGTGACCGTATGTTTTTGAAGATGACCCCCGAAGACTGGAAAGCGGTGATCGATACCAACTTGAACGCCATGTTCAACGTGACCAAACAAGTGGTGCCTGGCATGGTGGAAAAAGCTTGGGGCCGCATCATCCAAATTTCTTCGGTCAATGGAGAAAAAGGCCAATCTGGACAAACCAATTACTCGGCCGCCAAAGCAGGTATGCACGGATTCACCATGGCGTTGGCACAAGAAATGGCCAACAAGGGTGTGACCGTCAACACGGTCAGCCCTGGCTACATAGGCACAGACATGGTCAAAGCGATCAAGCCAGAAATTCTGGAAAAAATTGTGGCCACTATCCCGGTCAAGCGACTCGGTACGCCCGAGGAAATTGGTTCTATCGTTGGGTGGTTGGCAGGCGATGAATCTGGCTTTACCACGGGTGCAGATTTCTCCTGCAACGGTGGTTTGCACATGGGTTGATGCCCATGCAAGCTGCTTGGTACGAATCCAATGGCGCTGCCCGCGAACTGTGACGCAGACAGCGTCATTGACACGGTGGACGAGGGCGTGGTCAGGTCCCGTATCGGGCAACGGGTGTGGACATGACCCGACAACCTTTCTTGCCGAAGCGGCTATTGCTGACTATTGCTTTTTTAAAAAACAGAAGATGTGTTGTCTTAAGTGTAGTCATTGCCTTACGCCATAGGTGATGCATTCAGCCTTGAGCATGTTGTTCAAGCACATGAAACCGTTGAAGCCGGAAAGACCATTGGCAACGTGGTCATCGACATTGCACATTGATCCCACCGCTTCAAGGTACGGGCCCCGGATCCATCAGGCACATGGCGTTGGCGTTGGCAATCGCGTCTTCAGGCGTCAAAAATACCAATCCCATGCTTAGGTAGTGCTTGTCTGTGAATTCATTGCAATTTTTGGTTTCAATGAATTTCTTGGGCAGATCTGGACGGGACACATAGTATTTTTCTTTCAATGGCAAAACCGTTTCAGGGGCATTCACCCAAAAACCGTTGACCATTCTTTTCAAGGGTTTACGGGTGACCTTGACTTCATATTTCCCTTTGAGAATGTCAATCAATACGCGATTCACATCAGAGGTGTTTTCGGGAATGTTGAAATCTTCTACCCGTGCACCGTTTGCAATGGCGATTAAAAATTCCGCATTCAAATGGGAACTCGTGGCTGCGCATTGGGCTTGAGATTCAGACATTTGGATTTCCTTTCAAAAAAACAATGGGCATCCTGACTTTGTGGGTCAGTCAACCCGCATCTATGACTTTGTGGATAAACCAGATGTGTGTACAACTTGGAAAAAACCAGAGTAATGCTTGTAATAGTCAGCTATTTACGAATCCGATGGATGAACACAGCTTAATTGTTTTGTGCATACATATGCTGAAAAAAAAGCAAAGTTTCCAGAAAAATTAAAAATGATTCGCACTGTGACGAGATACAAAACACAAAAGCTTTAAATTGTTGTGTTTGCTTACAGGTAACTTGCTATTGGTATGTTGTTTTTAAAAATTTCTGTAATCCACTTCATCTTTGACTGCGCAAAGTCAAGCCAAACCTTGGCACCCTGAATTTCATACCATTCATGGTATGTTCTTCGCAAAAATACACAATGTATTGCACACGAACATGCATCCATCCTCACCCAGCCAGCCTCCACATGCGTTCAATCGATTGAGCGTTGCACCCATGATGGACTGGACTGACAGACATTGCAGATACTTTCACAGGTTATTGTCTGAAACCGCTTTGCTCTATACCGAGATGGTGACCACAGGTGCGCTGATCCACGGCGATCAGCCAAGACATTTGGATTTCAACGAGCAAGAGCATCCTGTGGCTTTGCAATTGGGCGGTTCAGAGCCCCAGGATTTGGCAAAAGCGGCGAAATTGGGCCAGCAATGGGGCTATGACGAAATCAATCTGAATTGCGGCTGCCCCTCTGAGCGTGTACAGCGAGGCGCATTTGGCGCGTGTTTGATGGCAGAACCGAATTTGGTGGCCGATGGCGTGAAAGCCATGTTGGATGTTGTCAGTGTGCCGGTGACAGTGAAGCATCGGATTGGCATAGACCGCATTGAAAGCTATGCATTTGTCAGAGATTTTGTAGGCACCGTGTCCACGGCTGGATGCAACACCTTCATTGTTCATGCACGTAACGCTTGGTTGCAAGGCATATCTCCCAAGGAGAACCGCGAACTTCCCCCACTCAAGCCTGATTGGGTGTTGTGTCTCAAAAATGACTTTCCCCATTTGCGTTTTGTCATCAACGGCGGCATCGTGTCCATGGAACAAATTCGCCACCATTTGTCTGAACTCGATGGCGTGATGGTCGGGCGAGAGGCCTACCACAACCCTTGGCTGTTGGCCGCGTGGGACGCTGAAACGGGTCACCACAAATCGCCTACTACTCGTGATGAAGTGGAGGCGCAGATGGTTCAGTACATGGAAGCACAAGCGGCCAAGGGTGTGCCGTGGTTTGCTGTGTCTCGGCATATGTTGGGTTTGC
>SXWY01000107.1 GCA_005789825.1 Burkholderiales bacterium
AGCCGTTGAATGAGAGGGCGATTCTATGGGGCTGCCTGAATCTGCCTGAAACAGCGCCAACCTCGGTTCAGCGCGGCAACTCACTCTCACCCATCAAAAACTGGTCGATGGCACGGGCAGCTTGGCGGCCTTCGCGAATGGCCCACACCACCAAGGATTGGCCACGGCGCATGTCTCCCGCAGCAAACACCTTGGGCACATTGGTGATGTAACCACTGCCATCTTCCGTGTGAGCCTTGGCATTGCCGCGTGTATCTTTGTCCACCCCAAACGCATCCAGCACCGTGGCGACCGGATTGACAAAGCCCATGGCCAACAGCACCAAATCGGTACGGTGGATTTTTTCTGTGCCAGGAACCTCTGTGAGCTTGCCGTCTTTCATTTCGACATGCACGGTTTTCAAACCCGTGAGCTTGCCGTTTTCGCCCATGAACTCTTTGGTGGAAATGGCGAACTCACGCTCGCAGCCTTCTTCGTGGCTGGAACTGGTGCGGAGTTTGAGCGGCCAATAAGGCCAGACCAAAGGTTTGTCTTCCTGCTCGGGGGGTTGCGGCATGACCTCAAACTGGGTCACATGCGCAGCGCCGTGTCGGTTGGAGGTGCCCACGCAATCCGAACCGGTGTCGCCACCGCCAATCACAATCACATGTTTGCCGTCGGCGCGCAATTGGCCTTTCAAACTGTCGCCGGCATTGACTTTGTTTTGCTGCGGCAAAAATTCCATGGCGAAATGCACGCCTTGCAATTCACGCCCAGGCACCGGCAAGTCTCGCGATTGCTCTGAACCGCCGGTGAGCAACACGGCGTCAAATTCTTTTTTGAGCTGATCGGCAGTGATGGTTTCGTTCGCCCAATTGGTGACCTTGCTGTCTTTGGGCCATGCACCGACCAACACGCCGGTTTTGAACACCACGCCTTCGGCCTGCATTTGTTCGACGCGGCGGTCGATGTGGGTTTTCTCCATTTTGAAGTCGGGAATACCGTAGCGCAGCAAACCACCGACGCGGTCATTTTTTTCATACACCGTGACCGAATGACCGGCACGCGCGAGTTGTTGTGCCGCAGCCAAACCCGCCGGGCCAGAGCCCACCACCGCCACTGTCTTGCCTGTCTTTTTCGCGGGCGGCAAAGGTTGGACCCATCCCTCGGCCCAACCTTTGTCGATGATGGCGTGCTCAATCGACTTGATACCGACCGGGTCATCGTTGACATTCAAGGTGCAAGCGGCCTCGCAAGGCGCGGGGCAAATACGGCCCGTGAATTCAGGGAAATTGTTGGTGCTGTGCAAAACCGTCAGCGCGTTTTGCCAATCGTTGTTGAACACCAAGTCATTGAAATCGGGAATGATGTTGTTGACGGGGCAACCGCTGTTACAAAACGGGGTGCCGCAATCCATGCAACGCGCACTTTGCGTCATGGCTTGCTCGGGGTCCAAGCCGATGACGAATTCTTTGTAATGTTTGAGTCGCTCTGGCACGGGCTTATAGCCCTCTTCAATGCGCTCAAACTCCATGAATCCTGTGATTTTTCCCATGATGTGTGTCCTGTGAATTGGGCTTATGGCTTAACAGCGGTTTTTTTGGCTTTGGCGGGCGCAGATGGTGCCGCGTCCGCCGTCGCGGCCATGTCGCCCAAAGCGCGTTTGTATTCGTTCGGGAAGACCTTCACAAACTTGCTGCGGGCATCTTGCCAGTTATCCAGCAACGCGCGGGCACGCTTGGAACCGGTCCAACGGTGGTGGTCTTCCAACAATTTTTTCAACTGCGCTTCGTCGGATTGACCGCGGTGCCACAAAGCTTTGGACACGGCATCGGCTTGTTCTTTTTCCGACAAGACTTTTTCCAAGCTCACCATGGCGGTGTTGCAGCGCTGGGCAAATTCGCCGTCTTCGTTGTACACATAAGCAATGCCGCCACTCATACCCGCTGCGAAATTGCGGCCTGTGCTGCCAAGCACGGCGACTGTGCCGCCGGTCATGTATTCGCAACCATGGTCGCCTGTGCCTTCCACCACCGCGGTGGCCCCTGACAAACGAACGGCAAAGCGTTCGCCTGCGACACCGCTGAAAAATGCTTCACCACTGGTTGCGCCGTACAGCACGGTGTTGCCTACGATGATGTTGCTGGTGGCTTCCCCCCTGAAATCGATGCTGGGGCGCACCACCACGCGGCCACCAGACAAACCTTTGCCGGTGTAGTCGTTGGCGTCGCCAATCAAATACAAAGTGATGCCTTTGGCCAAAAACGCGCCGAAAGATTGACCGCCGGTGCCTTCGAGTTGAATGCGCAAGGTGTCGTCCGGCAAGCCTTCAGGACGTACTTGGGTCAAGGCGCCCGACAACATCGCACCGACGGATCGGTTGACATTGCGCGCCACTTCCATGAACTGCACTTTCTCGCCTTTGTCGATGGCAGCGCGGCTTTTTTTAATCAGCACTTTGTCCAAGGCTTTTTCCAAGCCGTGGTCTTGGGTCGCCACGTGGAACAGCGGTGTGCCTGCAGGCACGGGCGGTTGTGCCAACAAACGTGAGAAATCCAAGCCACGGGCTTTCCAATGCTCCACGCCTTTTTTCATGTCGAGCAAATCGGAGCGGCCAATCATGTCGTCGAATTTGGCAATACCCAATTGCGCCATGATGTGGCGCACTTCTTCGGCGATGAAAAAAAAGTAATTGACCACATGCTCGGGCTTGCCAGCGAATTTTTTCCGCAACAACGGGTCTTGCGTGGCCACGCCAACGGGGCAAGTGTTCAAGTGGCATTTGCGCATCATGATGCAGCCTTCGACCACCAAGGGCGCGGTGGCAAAACCAAATTCGTCTGCACCCAACAATGCACCGATCGCCACATCGCGACCGGTTTTCATTTGGCCATCGGTTTGCACCCGAATACGCCCGCGCAAGCCGTTCAACACCAGGGTTTGTTGTGTTTCGGCCAGGCCAATTTCCCAAGGGCTGCCCGCGTGTTTGATGGAAGACCAGGGTGACGCGCCAGTGCCGCCATCGTGGCCGGCAATCACCACATGGTCAGCCTTGCATTTGGCAACACCTGCGGCCACCGTACCGACACCGACTTCAGACACCAACTTGACGCTGACATCTGCATGCGGCGCAACATTTTTCAGGTCGTGAATCAACTGCGCCAAATCTTCGATGGAATAAATGTCGTGGTGTGGCGGCGGTGAAATCAAACCCACACCCGGTACCGAATAACGCAAAAACCCGATGTACTCAGACACCTTGCCACCGGGCAAT
>SXWY01000108.1 GCA_005789825.1 Burkholderiales bacterium
GTTCTGGCTTGACCATGTTGCTTTATTTGAATGGGCCTGCAGACGGTGTGGTTGGCGGCAACACCCGCTTGTACAAACGCGATGGAACTTCGGTGGATGTGTCACCGGTCAAAGGCTCGGCATTGTTTTTCCGCCATGGGTTTGGCTTGGATTCGGTCAGGCATGTCGGATGCGTGGTGCATGGCCCCGTGTCGAAATATGTGGCACGCATCAATGTGATGTACATCGCTCCTTGAACGCGCTGGGTTGCTCAGGCGTGGGCTATCGCCTGTCGGGCATCGGTATGAGGCATGACATGGATTTGTAAGGCGAGTTGTAATTCGTTGATTTGCACCGGTTTGGGAATGAATGCGTTCACGCCCACGGCGGCGGCGCTGTCTCGTGCCTCTTTGAACACATCGGCGGTCAATGCAATCACCGGAATACGCGATTTGGGGCACGGCAGCGCCCGGATACAACGCGTGGCCTCTAAACCGTCCATCACTGGCATGTGGATGTCCATCAGCACCACATCAAACTCCTCTTCGCAGAGGGCTTGCAAAGCCAGTTGACCGTTGTCGCAAAACTTGGCTTGGTGGCCCATGCGTTGCAACAATACCGAGAGAAATTTTTGGTTGACCGGATGGTCTTCAGCCACCAAGATGCGCAAGTTGGGTGGCGCATGCGGTGTGGCTTTGTCGCTGGTGGGTTCAATCACTGAAGGGGAGGTCATGGGCTGGTGTGCCACCCAAGGCATGCTCAACACAAAGGTCGAGCCAACGCCGGGTTGGCTGCGTACTTGGATGTCTCCACCGAGCAAGCGCGCCAATGACATGGAAATTTCCAAACCCAATCCCGCGCCACTGAACTGCCGCGATAAACCGGCGTCCGCTTGGTAGAAGCGTTGAAACAATTTGCCCAGGACAGTCGACTCCATGCCAATACCTGTGTCTTGGATGGAGAACTCAACCAGCGCTGGGTGGTTTTCAAAGGTATGCGTTTGCAAGCCCAACACGACTTGGCCGCGCTCGGTGAATTTGATGGCGTTGTTCAACAGGTTCAACAAAATTTGGCGCAAGCGGGTGGCTTCCGACTTGATCCACAGGGCTTGGTCGGGCAGACCTTGCAACTCAAACGCCAATTGTTTTTGCATCGCCAGTGGCCGCATGATGGCTTGAGCTTCCAGCATCAAACTGCGCAATTCAACTGCTCCGTTGTGCATATGCAGTTTGCCCGACTCCATCGCCGACATGTCCAAAATATCGTTGAGCAATTTCAAAAAATGGCCTGCCGAATCGTTGACGGTTTTGACCAAGTCCGCTTGTTGTGCGGATAAAGGCGTGCTGCCTAACAAACTCAACATACCCACAATGCCGTTGAACGGTGTGCGCAATTCATGGCTCATGTTGGCCAAAAACAAACTTTTGCCGCGACTGGCTGCCTCGGCATCTTGTTGGGCTTGGCGTAACTCCTTGTTGAGCGCTTCCAAGGCGGCTTTTTCAAACAGGTGGGCGCGGTTGCGGTGTAACAAGGCACCCGCAGAGATCATCAAGAACACCAACAATGCCCCTGTTAACCCAATGATTTGTTGGTTTTGCTGCAGCATGTTGTTGATCTGCTGCTCCATGAGCTGCGACACCATTTGGTCAGTGGAAATGCCCAATGCCCGGGTTTGTTCACCGAATGCGGTCATGCTGTTTTGCAAAGCCAGCCATTGGGGGTGTTGCAGGTCGTCATGGGCAAGTGCCGCGCGTGCTTGTTGTGCGACATCGTGCATTGCATCCACCGCAGTGATGTTTTGCGGGTTTTTGAACATGAACCCAGAATTCCCCGCATCGCGCACTTGGTCTATGGTGTTGGCGAGAGCATCCAACCGTGCAATCAGTGTGTCTTTGGATAACGGGTCTTGGCCACTCAGGTGTGTATCCAGCGCATGTTGAAACTGCAAAAATTCACGGTCCAGCATGAATGCTGGCGCAGTCGGTGCATCGATCCGCATCTGGCTTTGTTCCAACAACGCTTGCCGTTGGGTCAGTTCAAACGCCAACAACACCGACATGGCGGCAGCGACCACACTGGTCAAGACAAACATGCGTATGCATGACGGGGTGGCTTTGAAAGGTTGGATGGTGGTCATGGTTTCACCACAAACACATCGGTGTTGAGAGATGGTGTTTGTGAGTTTTTTGGTATGAGTTCACAGGCAGTCCTTTAGTAAGAAAGCACTTAAAAAATCCACTGTTTCAAGATGTTAAAGGGCTGTTTAGCCAGCCTCAATCCTAGAAAAAGAAAATAATGCTGATAAGTAAATATAAGAGTAATAAAGATGTATTTATTAAATTAATACAGATACTTATAGGTATAAATTATTTACAACAACCTGCTCAGGATTTGCGCGATGACACCCAAATGCCGCCGACGATCAGCACAAACGCCACCGCATGAAAGCCTTGTGGCGACTCGCCCAAGGTGACGGTAGAGATCAGTGCGGCAAACAAGGGCGTGAGGTTGGCAAAAAAGCCAGCGATGTTGGGCCCGACCCGTTGAATGCCCAAACCCCAACTGCGGTAAGCCAGCAAAGCCGGGCCCAAAGCCACAAACAGCACGCTGGCAGCCAGCGGCCAGCCCCAATCAATATAGGGGTTCTTGCTGAACTGCCATTCAGCGGCGGTGAATGCGCCGCTCCACAGCAAACCGAACACCATTTGCGCGCTTAAAAAATAGGTCCAGTTGCTGCGAATTTCCGGCGGATCGACTGGCTGCGCCACCAGCCAGCTGTACCAAGCCCAACACAGCACAGCAATCAAGATATAGACATCGCCAATCACCAGTTGCACCTTTTGCAAGGTGTTCCAGTCACCTCGACCCAGCACGCACAACACGCCTGCGATCGACAAGGCCGCGCCCAACACTTGTCGCGCCGTCACCGATTGTTTGTAAAACAACGCGCCCAACACCAGCATGAACACCGGCACGCTGGCACCGACCAAGGTCACGTTGATTGGCGTCGAGGTATGCAGCGCCAAATACTGGAAGCTGTTGTAGCAACCGACACCCAGCAGGCTCATGAGCCCATAGCGTCGCCAATGCGCCCACATCGGGCTCGACGGTTTGAGCACCGGGTACGACCACGGCAGCAGCAGTGCAAAGGCCAACAGCCACCTGAAAAAATTCAGCGTGATCGGCGGCACCATGTCCGCCACGACCCGACCCAATACGCTGTTGCCGGCCCATACCAACGGTGGCAACAACAACAAACCTGCAGTGGCCAGATCCAGCGTGGGTTTGACGGGGGAGGGCGTGTTTTCTGCCATGTGGGCGACTCTAACCCAGTTGCGTGGACAATCACGCGACGGGGTCTGTGGACAGGCCTCTGCGATCACAACCACACCAGAGGAGTCAGGCATGAGCAAAGCCATTCAATTCAAACAAACCGGCGGTCCAGATGTTTTGCAACTGGCAGATGTCTCTGTGGGCGAACCCGGCCCCGGCGAGGTGCGCATAGCGCACAAAGCGGTCGGTTTGAATTACATCGATGTCTACCATCGCACCGGCTTGTACCCGTTGCCATTGCCGCACGGCTTGGGCATGGAAGGTGCTGGTGTGGTGGAAGCGGTTGGCGAAGGCGTGACCCACTTGAGAGCCGGTGACCGCGCGGCTTATGCCAGCGCACCGCCAGGAAGCTATTGCGAAGCGCGTGTGATGCCCGCCAAAAATGTGTGCAAATTGCCTGACAACATTTCGTTTGAGACCGCTGCCGGCATGATGCTCAAAGGCATGACGGTGCAGTACCTGCTCAAACGCACCTTGCCGCAAGCCGGACTGCATGCAGGTGATTTGATTTTGTTCCACGCCGCCGCTGGCGGTGTGGGTTTGATTGCTTGCCAATGGGCCAAAGCTTTGGGTTTGCAATTGATCGGTACCGCAGGCAGTGACGAAAAATGCGCCTTGGCCAAAGCCAATGGCGCGGCCCATGTGATCAACTACAACAAGGAAGATTTCGAGGCACGTGTCAAAGACATCACCCACGGCAAAGGCGTGAAAGTGGTGTACGACTCGGTGGGCAAAGACACCTGGGACAAATCGCTCAATTGCTTGTCACCGTTTGGTTTGATGGCCAGTTTTGGCAATGCCTCCGGACCGGTCGAACCGTTCGCACCTGGCACTTTGGGTGCCAAAGGCTCTATTTATGTGACGCGCCAAACCTTGTTCACGCATATCGCCACGCGCGAGACCAACCAGCAAATGGCAGAAGATTTGTTTGACGTGGTCGGCAGCGGCAAAGTGAAAATCCACATCGAACAGCGCTATGCGTTGGGCGATGCGGCGCAGGCGCACCGCGATTTGGAAGCCCGCAAAACCACTGGCAGCACCTTATTGACGCTGTGACGGTGACAGGCTTGGGCCGCCTGCGGCCCCATGTCGTTTTTTGGACGGTGCTCGCATTGTGGGTCAATGCGCTGCCTCTGCTCACGCCCATCTTGAACGAAGGCGATTCGGTGCTTTATGCAGCGCTGTCGCAGCACATGGTGATGAGTGGCAATTGGAATGATTTGATCTTGGATGGCCGTGACTGGTTGGACAAGCCGCATTTCCCGTTTTGGCTGGGTGCGCTGTCGTTCCAAGCACTGGGCGTCAGTGTGTTCGCCTACATGTTGCCCGGATTTTTGTTTCATTTGCTGGGCGGTTATTACACCTACCGCATCGCACGGTTGTTCGATGACCGTGACACCGCTTTGGTTGCTTTGCTGGTGTATGCGTCTGCCTACCACCTGATGTACACCACCACTGCGTTGAAGGCTGAAGCCTTTTTGACCGGCAGCATCATGGCAGCTTGTTACCACTGGTTGCGTTTTGACACGCACCACCGCATGAAGCATGTGTTGCTCGGTGCGGTGTTCAGTGCCATGGCGGTGATGACCAAGGGCGTGTTTACCTTGATCACCATCGGCAGCGGATTGGTGTGCATGTGGGCCTACCAAGGGCGCTGGCGCGAGTTGTTCCGTTTGAAATGGTGGCTGGCAGGGTTGCTGACCGCTGTGTGTGTGACGCCAGAATTGCTGGCCTTGTACCGACAGTTTGACGCGCATCCCGAAAAAACCGTGTTCAACCAAACCGGTGTGTCTGGCATCCGTTTTTTCTTGTGGGACAGCCAGTTTGGCCGCTTCTTCAATACCGGGCCGATCACCAACCAAGCCGGCAACAAACTGTTTTTTGTGGCGGTGTTTTTGTGGGCATTTTTGCCATGGGTGGCGGCGTTTGGTGTGTCCTGTTGGCAAACCGTGCGTGGTTGGTCTGACAGGCAGGTCGCATGGCGTTCAAGGTGGGTGTACTTGGCGGGCAGCTTTGCGGTGAGCTTTGT
Organism: Burkholderiales bacterium; assembly: GCA_005789825.1. Taxonomy (GTDB): domain Bacteria; phylum Pseudomonadota; class Gammaproteobacteria; order Burkholderiales; family Burkholderiaceae_C; genus Limnohabitans. The sequence goes on from SXWY01000108.1 coordinate 5,342, forward strand.
GATGTTCAGCCTGACCAGTTTTCAATTGGACTACTACACCGTCATCGTCTATACGTTTGCGGCACTGATGTGTGCGCCATGGTTGGTGTCGGCCTGTCGCCAACCATCCCGTCGGGCTGCGCGTTGGATGCAAGCCGTTGTCGGCCTTTTGACCTTCGTGTTGGCCGTGTGGGTGGCTTGGCAAGTCGGCCACGCGCAGACCCTGTGGGGCTTGGCTGCAGCCGTGCTGTGTTGGTTGGCTTATGCCGTGTGGCAACGCCAACAGCAGCATGGGTTGACGGTGTTGGTGCATCCGGTGGCGGCGGTGTTGTCGTTGTATGCCGTGTTAGAGGCCATGACCTTGGTGGCGCACACACGCTACAGCATTCCTTATAACGTGCTGCCGTGGCTGGCCAGCCAACCCCATTGGCCGGTGATGGTTTATCGCTTGGACCCGCCGGTGGCATACGAGTTGGGCTTGTATCGACAAAGCGCCCCCAGTGTGCGTGTCAGCCAAGCCAGCGAACTGCCGCAAAGCGGCGCCTATTTTTTGATCGCCAAAACCAGCGATTTGCAAGATTTTCGTGATCTCGACTTACGCGCCCAGCCCTTGATTGAAGCCCAATGGGTCGACCACAAAACAGGCACGCTGCCCAGGCAAATCGCCTTGGCTGCCGGGCGAGCGCCCACCGAAAGTTTCAGTGTTTACAAAGTGCTGCCGCGCTGAAATGTTCAGGCGCGTGTGCGCCTCACGCGTATCAATTCATCGGCTATCAAGCACACTGCACCCACGCTGATGGCGCTGTCGGCCACGTTAAACGCGGGGAAATGGCCTTGGTAGAAAACGGGAGACAGCCAGTCCCAGTGAAAGTCTAAAAAGTCGATCACATGGCCCCACAGCATTCGGTCAACCACATTGCCCACTGCGCCGCCCAGCACCAAGGACAAGGCAAAACAAAACAACGTTTGCTGCGGATGGCTGCGCAGTAACCACACCATGAAACCCGCCGCTGCTATGCCAATGCCGGTGAACAACCAGCGTTGCCAGCCCGAAGCGGTGGACAAAAAAGAAAAGGCAGCGCCGCTGTTGTGCACCCGCACCAGGTTGAAATACGACGTGACCGCTTGGCTGTCACCCAGCTCAAAGCGGCTGATGACCAGCAGTTTGGTGAATTGGTCAAACAACAGTATGGCGGCTGCTATACCCAGCCACAAGAACAGAGAACGGTGTGAGGAACGTGCCATGGTCAATCAGGCGAATGCGCGTTGTTCACCGCTGCTGTGCAAATTGCTGTCGCAGCGTGCACACAGGCTGGGGTGGGCAGCCACACTGCCTACATCTGGGCTGTAATGCCAGCAGCGTTCGCATTTGGTGTGGGACGAAGGTGTCACAGACACCGACAGTTCATTACCGGCTTTGAGTTGCATGCCTGAGACGATGAACACAAACTTCGCATCCTGCCCCAGACTCTGCAGCAAGGCCATGTCTTGCGGATTGACGCCGAGCACGACCTCGGCTTGCAGGGGTGAGCCCACTGAACCTTGGCTGCGTATGTTTTCAATTTCTTTGTTCACTGCGTCGCGTATGTCGCGAATGCGCGACCATTTCTCCAGCAAGCCGGTGTCTGCGGCGGGCAGGGCCACATAAGTGTCTTTGAAGATGGTGTTGCCCAAGCCCAAAACGCCCCATGCTTCTTCTGCGGTGAAACTCAAAAACGGCGCCATCCAGCGCAACATGGCTTGGGTGATATGCCACAGCGCGGTTTGTGCGCTGCGTCTGGCGTGCGAGCCAGCGGCCGTGGTGTAGAGGCGGTCTTTGAGCACATCCAAATAAAACGCGCCCAAGTCTTCCGAACAGTAAACCTGCAATTTGGACACCACGGGGTGGAATTCATAACGGCCATAGTGGCCACCTTCAAACACCCGGGTTTGTGGGTTGAATTGACCGACGATATCGGCTTGCAATTGCGCCGCGCGGCTGAGCGCGTAGCGGTCGACCTCCAACATGTCGTTCAGCGCAACGGCATCGCGTTGGATGTCAAAGTCGCTGGTGTTGGCCAACAAAAATTTCAAGGTGTTGCGCACGCGCCGATAGGTGTCGACCACACGCGCCAAAATTTTGTCGTCGATGTTCAAGTCGCCCGAGTAATCGGTAGAGGCCACCCACAACCGCACGATTTCTGCGCCGAGTTTGTCGGTGACTTCTTGCGGCACCACGGTATTGCCCAGGGATTTGCTCATCTTGCGGCCTTGGCCGTCGGTGGCAAAACCGTGCGTCAACAAACCACGGTAAGGCGCGCGGCCATAGAGCGCGCACCCCAGCAGCAAGGAGCTGTGAAACCAGCCTCGGTGCTGGTCATGGCCTTCTAAATACAGGTCGGCTTCGGGGCCGCTGTCGTGAAACGGTGCGCGGTCGTAAGCGTCTTTGTGGCTGCCGCGCAGCACGTGCTCGAAGGTGGAACCGGAATCAAACCAGACTTCCAAAATATCTGTGCTTTTGCTGTAGTCGTCTGCATTGGCGGATTGACCTTTACCTTGCGCTGTCAACAAAGTTTGAATGTCATTCACACTGGCGCGACTCCAAGCTTCGACGCCCCCTTGCTCGACCATGGCGGCTGCGATGTCCAAAACAGCCATCGTGTCCGGGTGTAATTCACCGCTGTCTTTGTGCAACAAAAACGGCACTGGCACGCCCCAACTGCGCTGGCGCGAAATACACCAATCTGGGCGGTTGGCAATCATGTCGCGCAAACGGGTTTTGCCGTTCTCTGGATAAAAGCGGGTGTGTTCAATCGCTTGCAGTGCGAGTTGACGCAATGTTTGGCTGGCCTTGTCGGTGGTGAACACGCCTTCGCCCTCGTCCATGCGGATGAACCATTGCGCTGCCGCTCGGTAAATCACCGGTGATTTATGACGCCAGCAATGCGGGTAACTGTGCGTGATGCCGTGGGTGGACAACAAACGTCCGGCGTTTTTCAGCGCGTCCAAAATGACGGGCACAGCCTTCCAAATATGTTGTCCCCCAAACAGCGCAAAGTCGGCGGCGTAAGCACCGTTGCCTTGCACCGGATTGAGGATGTCGTCATAGGCCAAGCCGTGCGCCACGCACGAGTTGAAGTCGTCCACACCGTAAGCCGGTGCACTGTGAACAATGCCCGTTCCGTCTGCATCGGTGGCGTAGTCAGCCAAGTACACCGGCGCGGTGCGTTGGTAAGTCGAGTTCACATGCGACAGTGGATGGTGAAACTCGATCAAATCCAAAGACTGGCCTTGGCAAGTGGCTATTGCTTTGCCGCTGAGTTGCCAGCGTTCCAGACATTTCTCCACCAGCGATTCGGCACACACAAAATAACCGCGCTCGGTGTCCACCAAGGCATACGTCAATTCAGGGTTGAGGTTGAGCGCTTGGTTGGCAGGGATGGTCCAAGCGGTGGTGGTCCAGATGACCGCAAACGCTTCTTTGTCCAAGGTGTTCAGACCGAACGCCTTGGCCAGTTTGTCGGGTTGGGCGCACAAAAACGCCACATCCAAGGTGTCGCTTTTTTTGTCGGCGTATTCGATTTCAAACTCGGCCAGCGAAGAACCGCAATCGAAACACCAATACACCGGTTTGAGGCCTCGGTACACAAAGCCGCGTTCAATCACGCGTTTGAATGCGCGGATTTCACCGGCTTCATTGGCAGGGTCCATGGTGCGGTAGGGTCGCTCCCAGTCGCCCAAGACACCTAAGCGTTTGAAGTCTTCGCGTTGTTGTTCGATTTGTTCACTGGCGTAGGCGCGGCATTCGGCCTGCACATCGGCACGGCCCAAGCCGGCAGTCGCTGTACCACCTTCTTTGGCCGCTGTGGGCGCGCCCAATTTTTTGCCGTGCAGTTTTTCGATGGCGTTTTCAATCGGCAAACCGTGGCAGTCCCAACCGGGGATGTATTGCGCATCAAAACCAGCGAGTTGACGGCTTTTGACAATCATGTCTTTAAGGACTTTGTTGAGCGCGTGTCCGATGTGCAATTTCCCATTGGCATACGGCGGGCCGTCGTGCAACACAAACAAGGGCTGACCGTGGCGTGCCATGCGCAACTGTTTGTACAAACCTTGCTCAGCCCAGTTTTGGGCCCACGCCAGTTCGCGTTTGGGCAAATCGCCGCGCATGGGAAATGGTGTGTCGGGCAAATTCAATGTCGCGCGGTAATCGGTGGCGGCTGGCTGGTGGTGTGGTTCGGTCATGGCAATCAGGTATTTGGGTATTCAATGAAGGAGGGCTGGCGCAGCGGCTTGGGGAGCAATTTGCAAGCTGGGAAGAGGACGCGGGGCAAGGTGCGTCATGCATGCCCTGTCAAATTCGGGCGGCCAACCAGGCGCGTGCATCGTCGCAGTCGCGCTGTATGCCCTGGTTGAGGGCTTGCAGGCTGTCGTACTTCAATTCATCGTGTAATTTATGCAGCAGTTCCACCCGCACGAGTTTACCGTAGCCCCCCTCAGCACCGAGATGGGAAGGCCAATCCAGACAATGGGTTTCAAGCAGCACCTGGCCTTGGTTCACATCGTTGGCATCCAAGGACGGTCGCACACCGAAATTCGCCACGCCGGGCAACGGTTGGGCATCCAGTCCATGCACCATGGCCACAAAAATACCGCTGGCCGCGGGTTTGGCATGGCCAAAACGCAGATTCAACGTGGGGCATTGCAATTCACGCCCGAGTTTGCGGCCATGCACCACATGGCCAGACACCGCATAGGGCCGACCTAGCAACACTGCTGCTTGGCGCATATCGCCTTGTGCCAATGCGTGTCGCACCGCAGAACTGGAGACGCGCAATCTGCCAGACGCAGGGGATTCGGCAATTTCATAACTGTTCATACGCGCCACTTCAAACCCGTGTTGCTGGCCGCTGACAGACAACGCGGCAAAGTCGCCTGCGCGCTGTGCGCCATAACGGAAATCGTCGCCCACCAGCACATAACGGGCACCTAAACCCTCGACCAACACATTTTTCACAAACGCTGAGGGCGTGAGTGCAGCCAATCCGGCATGAAAAGGCATGACCACGCATTGGCTGATGCCGCAGGCTTCGAGTTGCGCCAGTTTGTCGCGCAAGGTGGCGATGCGTGCTGGCGCGATATCGGGTTGCTGGCGTACTTTGGCAAAGAAATCGCGCGGATGGGGCTCGAAGGTCAGAACGCATGCGGGCACGCCGCGTTGTCGCGCTTCGTGGTGTAACAACGCCAACATGGCTTGGTGGCCACGGTGCACACCATCGAAATTACCGATGGTCAGCGCACAGGTTTGCGCCAGTTCAGGATGCTGAATGCCTCTGTAAATCTGCATGTTTAACGTAGGGTTGTCAATGCCGTGTCTTGGAAACAAGGTATATTGTCGAGGAATTGACGTCAGTGCTCGCTTATCTCATTGGAGGTGAATGTTGAAGGTCTTGAAGCTGTCTGCCCAAGGGTTGCCACAGTCGTGGATATCGCTGGAACAAGCCGTCACGCATTACGCGGCGGATGAAGTGCGTTGGGAGGCCGGGGTAGAAATCGCGGTGTACCGTGGTGGCTACAACGCTGTCACCGGCATACAGTCCAAGATCGTCATCAACAGCATCATCGGTACCAAGGGCGTTCCCCGCATCAACCCGTTTGATCTCAAGCCTGGCTTGACCAACAGCAAATTGTTTGCCCGTGATCGCAATTTGTGCGCCTACTGTGGCGATGATTTTCACGAAACCGACCTCACCCGCGAACACATCATTCCCTTTGGTCAACACGGCCAAGACAGTTGGATGAATGTCGTGACGGCTTGCAAAACCTGTAACCACCGCAAAGCCAACCGCACACCTGAGCAAGCGCGCATGCCCTTGCTCTACGCCCCTTACACACCCTCGCTGTGGGAAGACTTCATATTGCGCAACCGCCGCATATTGGCGGACCAAATGGAGTTTTTGATGGCGCATTTGCCGCGCAATTCGAGGTTGGCGGCTTA
>SXWY01000109.1 GCA_005789825.1 Burkholderiales bacterium
CATGGCCATTCAACTCATCATCAACCGCGAATGGGGGTTGGCGAAAAACGAAAACCCATCGCAAGGTGCGTTCATCATCGAAGAGTTGACCGAGTTGGTCGAAGAAGCCGTGCTGTCAGAGTTTGTGGCGATCGCCGAGCGCGGCGGTGTGTTGGGCGCCATGGAAACCGGCTACCAACGCGGCAAAATCCAAGACGAATCGATGCATTACGAAATGCTCAAACACACGGGTGACTTACCCATTATTGGCGTCAATACCTTCAAGTCTGCACAAGCCAATGAAATGCCGCAAAAAATCGAATTGGCACGTTCGACCGACGCTGAAAAGCAAAGCCAATTGCAACGGTTGAATGATTTTCACCAGCGCCATGCCAGCGCATCTGCGGATATGCTCCAGCGACTGCAGCAAGCCGTGATTGACAATTCCAATGTGTTTGAAGTGCTGATGGACGCGGTGCGTGTCTGTTCGCTCGGGCAAATCACCCACGCCTTGTTTGAAGTCGGCGGGCAATACCGCCGCAACATGTAGCCCAGCGGCTTACTGTGAACTGCCGTAGCGTTTACCGCGCGATAAATCGACGCCCAATTGTTTGAGTTTGCGGTAGAGGTGGGTGCGTTCGAGCCCGGTTTTTTCTGCCACACGGGTCATGGAGCCACCCTCTTGTGCCAGGTGAAATTCAAAATAGGCTTTTTCGAAATTGTCTCTGGCTTCTCGCAATGGGCTGTTGAGATCAAAACTTTGCACCGGTTGCAACACCGCTGGCAACGCGGGTGCGGCGGTCGGCGCCACAGACGCCATGCCAGCCACGCTGCTGTAAGTTTGTCCGGATGCTGCGGGCAGTACTGCGCTACGCCCCGCGCTGGCCGGTTTGCGGTTCAACCCCTGCTCGACCGCTTTGAGCAGTTTTTGCATGGTGATGGGTTTTTCTAGGAAAGCCATGGCACCAATACGCGTGGCCTCCACCGCTGTGTCTATCGTGGCATGGCCACTCATCATGATGACGGGCATGTTGAGCAAACCGGTGGTGGCCCACTCTTTCAACAATGTCACTCCGTCGGTATCGGGCATCCAAATATCGAGCAGCACCAAGTCGGGTTGCATCGATGCACGAATCGATCTGGCTTGTGCGGCATTCATGGCCAACTCCACCTGATGGCCTTCGTCATTGAGGATTTCAAACAAAAGATCGCGAATGCCGAGTTCGTCGTCTACTACCAGAATAGTTGCCATGCGTTGTGTCTGTTCAGTTGTCGTGAGAATCTACAAGGCGAAATGATAGCGACACTTGCGCACCACATAACTGCTCTCCTTGCATGCGGTTTTTCAATTCGATACGGGCATTGTGTTCATCGGCAATTTTTTTCACCACAGCCAGCCCTAAACCGGTGCCGCTGGCCTTGGTGGTCACATACGGCTCAAACGCCCTTTGTAGCACCGCTTCACTGAACCCTGAGCCGTTGTCTTGCACAGTGAGCCTCAACCTCTGGGATTGCGGTCGCCTTTCTGTCATCACAGTCACTTGTGCCTGCGGGTTGGCCATGCTGGCATCTTGTGCATTTTGAATCAGGTTGTGCACGACTTGTCGCAACTGCGCAGCGTCTCCCATCACCATGGGCACCCCCGCTTCGAGTTGCCAATGCACGGGTACGCGGGCGTTTTCGTTGCCATACAAGGGCATCATTTCACCGAGCAACAGGTTGATGTCCAACGGTTGCAAACGTGCGGCGGGCAGGCGGCCAAAATCGCGAAACTCATTGACCAAGCGTTGCAGTGCGTCGACTTGCTCCACGATGGTTTTCACCGATTTGCTCAGCAGAGCTTGTTCTGTCGCCGGTAATTTTCCTTCCAATTTCATCGCCAAGCGTTCTGCCGAAAGTTGTATGGGTGTCAGCGGGTTTTTGATTTCATGCGCCAAGCGACGGGCCACCTCGGTCCACGCTTGTGAACGTTGCGCAGACACAATGTCAGAGATGTCATCGAACACCAGCAACCAATCCCCTTGCGGCAACAATGCACCACGCGCCACCAAGGTGATTTGACGGGCGGTTGGGGCAGAAAATTCTCTGACCATTTCATGGGAGGCGATTTCAAGTTCGTATGACTGTTCCCAATGGTCAGCTCGACCTGGTTCAGCCGTGATTTCTTCAAACCGGTCTAGCACTTGGGTGGCAAACCCCTGAAGGCCTTCCACATCTTCAAACGGCTGCCCCACATACACCGACAAAGGCAAATTCAAAATACGCGTGGCGCCAGGGTTGATTGACAAAATCACGCCATGGCTGTCGAGCAACACCACGCCTGCGGTCAAATTGTCCAGCATGGTTTGCAAATGGCTGCGGGCCAGGTCCAATTGCGCCATGCTTTGCTCGACCGACTGCCTGGCTTCAAACAACTGCTGCGTCATTTCGGCAAAAGAGCGGGTCAAGCCGTCGAGTTCGTCCTTGCCTTGCAAAAAAGGTTTGGGCCGCAAATCGCCAGCCGCCACATCACGCACGCCTTCCGCCAGTAACAACAACGGTCTGGCCAATTGGTTACCCAACAACACCGCCAACAACACCGCGCCAAACACCGATAAAAACAAACTCAGTGTCAAGGTACCGATGTACATGCGCTGCAAACCACTTCGCGCCAATGCCCTTTCTTGGTATTCGCGGTTGGCCTCCAACACCGCACGCGCGTTGGTCACCAACACAGGCGGTAATTTTTTGACCACTTGCAGCACGTAGATTTTTCTGTCTAACGCAAAGCCACTGTCGGGCAAGCGAAACAATACTTTGATTCGCGGAAAGGCTTCAGCATTGCCGGCCTCTTCCAAACCGTCGCTGCGCCAGGTCACGCCAGAGGTGCGCACTTGTCGCCATTCGGACGCACCCGGGCGTTCGGGTTGCAACGAAAACCCCGACTCGCTGACGCTGGCAACCAGTTGCGTATTGCCCTGCCACAGACTGACTTCTGAAGCCCCCAACTGTTCGCGCGCTTTCTCCAGCGTGACAGACCATTGGTTGCGCGATGCCGCTGTCATGTTGTTGCCTGCGCTGCGTACTCCGGTGACCAATTCGCCGGCCAAACTCTCCAAAGTCGAACGGCTTAAATTCAAACCCGCGTCCAGCGCCACTTCCACCTTGTTGTCAAACCAGACCTCGATGGAGCGGCTGACAAACTGGAAGGAAACCGCATAAATCAATATGCCAGGCAAGATACCGACCAGCGCAAAAATGGCTGCCAATCGGATCAACAAGCGGCTGCCGAATTTTTTCTGGCGCAAGCGCAGCACCAGTCGCCAACCGATCCAACTGATAACCAGCAACAAAAACACCGCCAAGATGGTGTTCAAACCAAACAGCAACCCGTAGTTTTCTTCGTAAACATCCCAGCGCTGGGTGGCCTGCGTCAATAAAAACAGCAGGATCATCGACACCGACACCAGAATGGACATGATCACCACCAGCATCCAACTGCGGTGACGCAGATCGCTCCAGGTGGTGTTTTGCGTCATTTGGCCAGTTCTTCGAGCCGAAAGCTTTGTTCGAAGTTGATATTCCACTCACTGCTGGCTTGGTTACCAAACTGCAAGGCCTGAGGCAGTTGGCTCAAATCCAAACGAAACCGAAGATCCAACCGTTGCTTTACATCTTTTTGCAACACCAGTGTGTCAGCCACTTTCCAGCGGTTAATTTTTTGCACGGCCAGCATGGCATCGCTCAAACTGTCGTAACTGTTTCCCAATGTCACCCCCAAACCAATGCTTTGAATTGGCGCGGACGACACATGCAAACGCCAGCGCCGCGACAGCGGTTGGTAGGTCAAGCGAAAGTAGCGCTCGACCCCTGAAACTTTTTTGTCATACCAATACCAACGCTCACGCATGACCTCGGCTTGCAGGACAAAAGTCAGGGGCATGCCTCGGGACAAGGCATCTTCCAGGCCAGGCGACAGCGCAAAGTCAAGGGTGGCCGACAAATACACGCCATCATCGCCACGCTCAATGGATGGTTCAGTGAGTTGCACTGTCGATTGCGCCCAGGCGGGCTGTACCAGCACCCCCCCTAAAAAGACCATCCACAGCAGCATGACCGCCCACCATAAACGGTGAGCTTGGACCACTGAAGCAAGCATGTTATTGTTTTTCCAGCAATGCATAAAAGAATCCGTCGTGCTCCCCAGGCAGATTGTCAGAGACAGCGCCCCCGCTGGCCGCCAAACCCGGCAATAAATGCCCAGGTGATGGCATGCAAACGGCATCACTGTTGTTTACAAGGAACGATTGAATCTGCCACTCCCCTTCCGCACGAAACAATGAACAGGTGCAATATAACAAGCGGCCGCCGCGTCGCAGGCTGGGCCACAGCGCCTGCAATAAGCGTTTTTGTGTGTCGGCCAGGGTTGCCATGTCGGTCTGCCGACGCAGCCAGGGTATGTCTGGGTGTCTGCGCACAATGCCTGAGGCCGTGCAAGGTGCGTCCAACAAAATGGCATCCCAAGATCGACCGTCCCACCAATCGACGGGACGTGCCGCATCGGCACACCGCACTTCGGCCTTCAGTTGCAAACGCTGCAAATTTTCACGCACCCGCTGACACCGGGCTTCTTCCACATCGATTGCCAGCAGATCCACATCTGCCAGTTCGAGCAAATGTGCCGTCTTGCCCCCCGGTGCGGCACATGCATCCAGTACCCGCAATCGCGGGCCGTCGCTTGGTTGCAGTCCTGTCAACAACAATGGCGCAGCCATTTGAGCACCCGGGTCTTGCACCGAAAACCATCCTTGCTCAAAACCTGGCAATGCATGCACCGCTTGAGGTTGTTGCAGCACCAATCCATCGGGCCCGCAACGATCAGAGGCGACGCCTTGCGACTGCCAAAGGGCCTGCAATGCATCTGCCGAGTGCTGTCGGCGGTTGACACGCACGGCCATGGGTGCTGCTTGTTGGCTGGCGCTCAGCACCGCCTGCCAGTGCATCGGATGGTCTTGCTGCACGGCTTTGACCCACCAGTCGGGATGGTTCCAACGGGCGGATAACTGAGATTCGCAGCGCTTGAGCCATGTTGCGCGTTCACGGTCAAAGCGACGCACACACGCATTGATGAAGGCCGCCTGCGCACGGGTGGATGGGTCGCGCTTGGCAGCTTCCACCAATTGGTTCACCAAGGTGTGCATCGGGTACATGGCTTGGTTGGCAGGCAACGCCAGCGCCAAACCGATACACAACAAATCGTCAACCGCAGCGGGTGGGGCGCGTTGCACCAAAGCTTTTTGGACGGCCAACGTGCAGCCCCATTGCCGCAACACCGCGAACAACAAAGCTTGTGCTGCAGGACGCATGGCAGGCGACACAACCGCCAATGCCTGCACATGGTTACGCCCTTGCCGAACATGGCGCAAGGCTTTGGCACAGGCTTGCAATTGCTGCCACAAAGGCGGCGACAAGCCAGCGCCGGCTTCATGCGCAGGCGTGTGTGTCACAACGGGGTGGCCGCCTGAAACTGAAACAACTTGGCCAGCAATGCCGCAGGGTATTGAACGATCGCTTGGTTGTACTCTGTGATGGCCACATTGAAGCGTGCAAGTTCAGGTTGCACCAGCAAGTCCAGCTCCAGCCAACGCTGTTTCAGGTGTTGCGGGATATGGATGTAATACGCATCAGGGTGAATCAATGCCGCCCAAGCTTCTTGCAATTCGGCAGCGGCATCGTGCAAGGCTTGCGCACTATCTGGGTCCAAGGTGTGGGACTGCATGCGGGCCAATGCCACGGTTGACAACCCAGCCGCCACTTGCAACCGGGTCCAGTGGCTGTGCCCCAAGTCGGAGCTGGCAGGGCTGTCCCACAATTGTGGTGCAGCAGCAGCGGCCGTGACCGCTTGCTGCACCACTTCTTGGTACTCCATCAATACCGCTTGCAACGGGCCAAACTGTTGCTTGATCTGCGCACGCAATCGCACCAGTCTGTTGTAGGCCCCCAGTGCCCAAAACACCAGCAGTGCAAAAACGATCCAAAACCAGCGCGATAGCAACATGATTCAACTGGTGCCCAACAGTTGGAACTGTGGCCGCCCAGCCCCGCAGGGCTGGAGGGCTCAGTCTGTTGGTGTTTCTTCGGTGCTGCCTTCTTGCTGTTGCGCCAAGGCGAGCTCTTCGGCTTCGGTCTCGGCGATGGCGCGACGCTCGGCTTCGTCCATCAGGTCCTTGGCTTTGCGGGCTTTGTGGTAAGCCATGCCTGAACCAGCGGGAATCAGTCGACCCACGATGACGTTTTCTTTCAAGCCACGTAGTTCGTCGCGTTTGCCCATGATGGCGGCTTCGGTCAGCACACGGGTGGTTTCCTGGAAGGAGGCCGCACTGATGAAGCTGTCGGTGGACAACGATGCTTTGGTGATACCGAGCAACAGGTTGGTGTAGGTGGCAGGCATCTTGCCGTCGCGTTGCAGTGCTTCGTTGGTGTTGAGCATTTCTGAACGCTCCACTTGTTCACCACTGATGTAGTTGGTGTCACCCACGTTGTCGACCACCACACGGCGCAGCATCTGACGAACAATCACTTCAATGTGTTTGTCATTGATCTTCACACCTTGCAAACGGTACACGTCCTGTACTTCATCGACGATGTAACGCGCCAACTCTTCGATGCCCAACAAACGCAAGATGTCTTGCGGGTCAGCCGGTCCGTCCACAATGCTTTCGCCTTTGTTGACCACTTGGCCTTCGTGCACCACGATGTTTTTCTCTTTGGGAATGAGTTCTTCCCAAACCTTGCCTTCAGGATCGGTGATTTGCAAACGGATCTTGCCTTTGGTTTCCTTGCCGAATGACACAGTGCCTGTCATCTCAGCCAAGATGCCTTTGTCCTTGGGCGAACGCGCTTCGAACAACTCGGCCACACGCGGCAAACCGCCGGTGATGTCACGGGTTTTCTGACCTTCGACAGGAATACGCGCCAGCACTTCGCCAGGGCCCACATCCTGTCCATCGCGCACCTGAATCAATGCGCCCACTTGGAAGCCGATGGTCACAGAATGGTCGGTGCCAGGGATCTTCACTTCCTTGCCGGAAGCGTCAATCAACTTGACCTGCGGACGAACCACTTTGGTCGAGCCACGGCGCTTGGGATCGATCACCACCAGCGTAGACAAGCCAGTGACTTCGTCCAACTGCTTGGCAACAGTCAGCCCTTCTTCGACATTCTCAAAGCGCACCTGACCGGCGAATTCGGTGATCACAGGTCGTGTCAACGGATCCCAGTTGGCCAAGATGGTGCCTGCCTTGATGCTTTGGTCTGGCTTGATCGCCAATATGGCGCCATAAGGAACTTTGTGGCGCTCACGCTCGCGGCCTTGCTCGTCATGGATGACGATTTCGCCTGAACGTGAAATGACCACGAGTTCACCCTTGCTGTTGGTGACATAACGCATGGTGGCGTTAAAGCCAATCACACCGTTGGATTTGGCGTCCACACTGGAAGCCACCGCTGCACGCGACGCGGCACCCCCAATGTGGAAGGTGCGCATGGTCAACTGAGTGCCAGGCTCACCGATGGACTGCGCCGCAATCACGCCGACAGCTTCGCCGACATTGACCAATCCGCCACGGCCCAGATCACGGCCATAGCATTTGGCACACAAACCGAAGCGTGTTTCGCAATTGAGCGCAGTACGGACTTTGATTTCATCCACACCCAAGAGTTCAATCTCGTCGATCAAATCTTCGTCCAACATGTCACCGGCGGGCACCAACACTTCGCGGGTTTCGGGATGCAATACATCCTCAGCCACCGTGCGGCCCAACACGCGATCGCGCAAGGACTCAATCACTTCGCCGCCCTCGACGATGGCGCGCATCAGCTGACCGTTGCTGGTGCCGCAATCTTCCTCGATCACCACCAGGTCTTGGGTCACGTCCACCCAGCGGCGTGTCAAGTAACCGGAGTTGGCAGTTTTGAGCGCGGTATCTGCCAGACCTGTACGCGCACCGTGTGGTGAGATGAAGTAC
>SXWY01000110.1 GCA_005789825.1 Burkholderiales bacterium
ACAATGACGGTCAGTGTCCAGAAGAATATGGAGAGAATGCCGTAGACATTGTCAGGCGTGAAGGCCACATGGCCTGAGCCAAAAACTTCCTTGATGGAATAGAGCACGCTGGTGCCAATGTCCCCGTAGACCACCCCAATAGCGCCCAGTGTCAAACCTGCCAGAGACGATTTCGTATGCCCTTGGCTTTTAGCCTCACTCATAAAACTTCATGCGGCTTTTTATCCGCCCACTGATAACTCAGAAGCCAAGACTATAACGACTCCAACATGTGGCTAAAGAGCTAATTTTTACTCGTAAACCTCAGCGTCCGGGTCGGTGGCTTCCAGTTCATAGCTGGCCGCCAGCATGGCCAATCGGGCGATGACGCCGTACATGTAGAAGCGGTTGGGGGCGCTGGCCCCAGGTTTCATGCCGGGCTGCGGGGTGTGGGCGCTTTGTTCGAACGCCAACGGTACAAAACTCGCGCCAGGCGCATTCAGGTTTTCGTCGATGCCACGCTCTGCGTGAACCCGGTAAAAGCCGCCGACGACATAGCGGTCCATCATGTAGACCACGGGTTCTGCCACCGCATCGTTGATGCGTTCGTTGGTTTGCACGCCCTCTTGGATGATGACTTGGTTGACCTCTTGCCCGTCTTTGACCACGCTCATTTTGTTGCGGGTTTTGCGGTTGAGCACATCCAAGTCTTTGACATCGCGCACCGTCATGATGCCCATGCCGTAAGTGCCGTTGTCGGCTTTGACGATGACAAACGGTTTTTCATGGATACCGAATTCTTTGTATTTCCGGCGGATTTTGGTGAGCAAGGCATCGACGTTGGTGGTGAGACATTCCATGCCCTCACCTTCGGCGAAATTGACTTCGCCGCATTGGCTGAACATGGGATTGATCAACCAAGGATCGATGCCGATCATCTTGCCGAATCGCTTGGCAACCTCTTCGTAGTTGGCGAAATGGATGCTTTTGCGACGCACACACCAACCGGCATGCAGCGGCGGCAACAGGTATTGCTCGTGCAGCTCTTCCAAAATACCGGGGATACCTGCGCTCAAATCGTTATTCAACAAAATCGTGCACGGGTCAAAATCTTTCAGCCCCAAGCGGGTTTTGCTGCGTATCACAGGCTCGAGCAAGACGTTATCGCCGTTGGGCAAATTAATCGAGGTGTTTTCTTTGATCTCCGGATTGATCGAGCCAATGCGCACGTTCAAACCGGCCATGTTGAAGATACGCGCCAGCTGCGCGACATTGCTGAGGTAAAACGTGTTGCGCGTGTGGTTTTCGGGGATCAACAACAAATTACGTGCTTCAGGACAAATTTTTTCAATCGCAGCCATGGCAGCTTGAACGGCCAAAGGCAGCATCTCGGGCGTGAGGTTGTTCCATCCGCCAGGGTACAGATTGGTATCCACAGGCGCGAGTTTGAAGCCTGCATTGCGAATATCGACCGATGAATAAAAAGGCGGGGTGTGCTCCATCCATTCCATGCGAAACCAGCGCTCAATGGCCGGCATGGAGTCGATGATGCGCTGCTCAAGTTCGTTGATAGGGCCAGTGAGCGCAGTGATGAGGTGGGGAACCATGTGTGTGTCAAGTTTTGTTTGAATGCTGAATGTGGGGGCATTTTGACAGTTTCAAGCGCAGGGCTTGTGACAGGCTTACAAATTCAGTAACCGCTTGTTCGATGATCGTTCACCAGTTATCTTTATGTTGACTTGCATAGATTCAGAATAAGCCTGCCTTTGATTCACACCCGCTATTCCACTCATGGCATCCCATCGATCGTGCAATCAGATCAGCCATCGAAGTCAAACGCTCACTAGTGCTTTTCCATTTACCAATGCGCAAGCCATAGGTTTGCTGCAATTGATGCAACAGTTTCATCATCAACAAGCTTTCATTTATACAACTTTTAAATTTATTTTTATCTTTTATTCCATTAATATAGATATTCATTAATTACTTTTATCCAAAGCAAGCTTGGTCAAAACGATCGGAGAAAACTTGGAACCCTTTGTGCTTCGTGCGCATTTGCGCACCCCCGTGATTCGGCGCGGTCATGTCACCTTGGATGCGCTGCTCATGTCGAGCTTGGCCAGTGGTGATGTGTCCCACCTGCTGCGGTGTGAAAACGACTTGTACTTTGCCAGCTCTGGCTTTGCGGTAGAAGCCTACGCAACGCAGCGGGCGTCCTTTGTGGCCAGCATGCGACCAGAACATTCACCACATTGGCTGGAGGTGTTGCAACCCAACACGCAAGACAAAGACTTGCGAATTGGCCTGTCTAGGCAACGGGATGCCGGCAACATCATCAACGCCTACAGCGCGATTGTTGCCAGCGGCATCGAGTGGTATGCCACGGGTGACATGCAAGCTGTGCTGGAGGTGGTTCAATCCATTCCTTTCATTGGCAAGCGCAGAACTTCTGGCTATGGTGAAGTCATTCGCTGGGAGGTGCAAGCTGGCGAGTTGGACGGCGTGGTGGGCTATGCAGCCGACCCCTTGCGCCCCGTGCCCACTGAGCGCTGGACACAAGGCGGCGATTGGGTGCCTGTCGAAGCCGCTTGGAAAGCCCCCTATTGGGATGTGCGCAACCGCACCCGATGCTTTGCGCCACAGGTGTGAACCATGAACGG
>SXWY01000111.1 GCA_005789825.1 Burkholderiales bacterium
CCGAGAGGCCCCTCATTGAGATAAATCGGTTGACCCGATCATCAATTTCCGTCTTGCCCCACCCCATCGCACGCAGGCCACACGCGATGTTTTCAAACACGGTCTTCCACGGAAATAGTGCGAACTGCTGAAAGACCACGGCACGCTCCGGCCCGGGCTCGGTGACCTCTTCGCCATTGAAAGTGACCCGGCCCTGCGAAGGCTTGACCAAGCCAGAAATGATGTTGAGCATGGTGGTTTTGCCGCAACCCGACGGTCCCAACAACGCATATGCACCCCCGGCTTTGAAGGTCATTTGTAACGGCAACAGGGCGTAATCCGCATCCTGTTGCGGGTTCGCATGGTAGGAATGTGCCAAGTCCAGTTCGATTTGAGCCACCATGTCAGCTTGCCTCCTGCGTGGCCAAGGGTGAGCGCATCAATTCGCCGCGGTCATTGAACACATAGGCATCGCGTTCATTCCAATACACCTGAAGCGCTGCGCCGATGTCAAAAAAATGCACCCCGGTTTTTTGCATCACCAGCTCCATAGAGCCGCAACTCAGGTGCACGAAGGTGTCGGTACCAGAGATTTCTGCCAGCTGCACCATGGCCTGAAGTGCCACATCACCTGTGCGTTGATCGGTTCTCAGCGCCGTGGCGCGCAAGCCGATTTGCACATGGCCCGCACCGCTGGCGATTTGCGTCAAGGCCAATGCACTGTGGTCGTCCAACTGCCAGCCGCCACCTGCCATGGCTCGCGCTTGCAGCACATTGATAGGCGGGTCGCTGAATGCCCTGGCGACATCCAATGACTGTGGTTGGCGAAACACTTCCAACGTCGGCCCATATTGCAGCACACGACCCTCTTTCATCACGGCCGTATGGCCGCCCAGCAACAAGGCTTCGGTGGGCTCGGTGGTGGCGTACACCACGGTACCGCTGCCCGCCTCGAACAATTGGGTGAGGTCCTCGCGCAACTCTTCGCGCAGCTTGTAATCCAGATTCACCAGCGGCTCGTCCAAAAACATCAATGGCGCTTGTTTGGCCAAGGCCCGTGCCAACGCCACACGCTGCTGCTGGCCGCCCGACAAAGCGGCCGGCAAGCGGTCTAAAAACGGGTCGATGCGCAAACGCGCAGCCAAGGCCCTGACCTGGGCATCTGTGTCTTTGTCGCCGCGCAAGCGCAGCGGCGACGCGATGTTGTCATACACATTCATCGATGGGTAATTGATGAACTGCTGATACACCATGGCCACATTGCGTTCTCGCACACCCATGCCCGTGACGTCTTTGCCATCCACCCATACCCGTCCTTCGGTGGGCGTGTCCAAGCCAGCCATCAATCGCATCAAACTGGTTTTGCCCGCTTGCGTGGCGCCGAGCAGCACGGTGACCGCGTTTGGCACCAAAGTCAGGTTCAAGGGGTAAAGGTTCATTTGCCCGCCCACCATTTGGCTGATCTGTTCAAGTTTCAAGGTCATGGCTGGCAGCTGATTTCCATGTCGGACGGGTTCGAGAAGGCGGGGAGCCTATGGTTGGCGAGATTTTCTTTTCTTTTCGGATTTTTGTTCGTATTTGTTTTAATTGATTCGGTATTTTCCCTAGGTCGGTGCGATCTGGGGATGCATTAAGGTATGTGCCAACTGTTTTGAGAGCCCCATGAGCCCAAATCCGCGCCAATCCCAATTGCTTGACCTGGTGCAGGCAAGGGGATCGGTATCGATTGAGTTTTTGGCAGAGACTTTTTCAGTCACCTTGCAAACCGTTCGCCGCGATGTCCAGCGCCTGGCAGAGGCCGGGTTGTTGTCCCGCTTCCATGGCGGCGTGCGGCTTCCTGGATCCACCACGGAAAACATTGCCTACCGACAGCGACAAGCCTTGTCCCTCGATGGCAAAACGCGCATCGCCAAAGCCATCGCCGCCAGCGTGCCGCAAGGTTGTTCGCTGATCATGAACATTGGCACCACCATGGAGGCCGTGGCGCGGGAATTGCGCCAACACCGTGGCTTGCGGGTGATCACCAACAATTTGAACGTGGCGCACATCATGAGCGACAACCCCGATTGCGAAGTCATCGTCACGGGCGGCATGGTGCGCGGCGTCGACCGGGGCATCGTGGGAGAAGCCACGGTGGACTTCATTCGCCAATTCAAGGTGGATATTGGTCTGATTGGCATCAGCGGCATTGAAGCGGACGGCACCATGCGCGATTTTGATTACCGAGAAGTCAAGGTTGCCAAGGCCATCATCGAACATTCCCGCCAAGTCTGGCTGGCGGCTGACATCACCAAATTCAACCGTCCTGCCATGGTGGAGTTGGCCCATTTGTCGCACATTGATCGCCTGTTCACCGATGCCCCGCCGCCAGACAGCTTTGTGCAGTTGCTGGAACAGTCGGGGGTGGAGTGCAGCATCGCGGTGGAATCCGCGGGTGCGCCTGCCTTGTCTTTGGTATCTTGATCTTTTTGGAGAGGGTGAGCGCCATGACCTGTTTGTTGGCCCTCGACCAGGGCACCTCGAGTTCACGCAGCATCATTTTTCGCCCCGACGGCAGCATACTGGCGTCAGCACAAGCGGAATTTCGACAAATTTACCCGCAACCGGGCTGGGTGGAGCACGACCCGCTGGAAATTTGGCAAAGCCAACTGGGCACTGCCAGACAAGCGTTGGCGCAATCTGGCCTGAGCGCCTCTTCGATGGCTTCAGTTGGTATCACCAACCAGCG
>SXWY01000112.1 GCA_005789825.1 Burkholderiales bacterium
GGCGGCAACCCAGTGGTGGCTTTCCCCGATCAGCTCAAAACCATTGAAGCGCTCAAAGACCTCGAGCTGTTGGTCGTGATTGATCACCGCATGACGCCTGGTAGCTCGTTGGGCTCATAACCCAAAGGTCGCAAGTTCAAATCTTGCTCGCGCAACCAAACACACAACGCCCACTTTTCAGTGGGCGTTTTGCATGAAGCCTCCCATTTTCTTGCTGACATGTCACTTGCATTGACAGATATTCAATCTCAGGCCAAACGCATCGATTGCGAAACACCGAGTGGACGACAGGTCTGGCATGTGTGGAACCAAACGGGCGGCAACCCTTTGGTGTTGTTGCATGGCGGCAGCGGCAGTTGGAACCATTGGCTGCGCAATGTGTTGCCATTGAGCCAGTCACGCGCGGTATGGGCTGTCGATTTACCGGGCATGGGCGATTCCACACTGCCACCGAATGCGATGGACGCAGACGATTTGCATGAACCATTGGCGCAAGCCATGCACCGGTTGTGGGGTGAAACCGCAGTGGATGTGGTGGGGTTTTCGTTCGGTGGCTTGGTGCTGGGGTTTTTGGCAGCCGCCCATCCGCGATGCATCAAGCGCATGGTGATGGTGGGTATTCCGGGTTTGGGTATTTCCAATCCGATCACCAACATGCGTGGCTTTCGCGAGGGCATGACGCTTGAAGACCGCTATGCGGTGCATCGCCACAATTTGCAAGCCATCATGCTGACCCGTGCACACGCCATCACGCCAGAACTGTTGCACATGCAAGCGCACAACGTGCAACGCGACCGCATGCGGCGCAGGCGCATCGCCCGAAGTGACGCCATGCTGCATGTGATGCCACGCTGGCAGTGTGAAGTGCACGGCATTTGGGGTGAGCATGATGCGCTTTACCAAGGCAGTCTAGACCGCATTGAGGGCTTGCTGGCGGCTTGTGATTTGCGCAGCTTTCATGTGGTCAAGGACGCTGGCCATTGGGTGCAATACGAGCAAGCCGAGGCGTTCAATCAACACTTGCAACAATGCCTGCCACTTTGAGCCAAGCCAGACGCCAAACTCAGTCAGGCAACACGGCTGTCACTTCAATCTCCACCAAAGCACGTGGCTCGACCAAGGCTTGCACCACCACGCAGGTCATGGCGGGGTAGTTTTTACCCATGATCGAGCGATAAACATCGCCCAGTGCTTTCAAATGGGACGTGTAAAGGTCTCGGTCGGTGATGTACCAAGTCATGCGCACCATGTGTGGGGGGGCCGCACCGGCGCAGGCCAACACCGCTGACACATTGCGCAAAGCTTGTGCTGTTTGAAGCACAAAATCGTCAGACTCAAATTGTTGCGACGCATTCCATCCGATTTGACCGCCGACAAAAACAAGTTGTCCCCGGGCAGAAATGCCATTGGCGTAGCCTTTGGGCGCAAGCCATCCTGTGGGGCATAAAACGGTGTGCATAAGAGTTCCTTAAGAGGCGGTGTTCTGGCGCAACCGATAGCGTTGTAGTTTGCCGGTGGCCGTGCGCGGCAAGCTGTCGACAAACACAATATCGCGCGGGTATTTGTACGGAGCCAAGTGTTGTTTCACATGGTCTTGCAATGCCTTGACCATGTCGGTGTTGCCTGCATGGCCTGGGGCGAGCACACAAAAAGCCTGTACCAGCATGCCACGGTCGGTATCGGGTTTGCCAATCACCGCGCATTGGGCCACCGCGGTATGCGACAGCAACGCATCTTCTACTTCAGGGCCGCTGATGTTGTAGCCAGAAGAAACGATCATGTCGTCAGAACGCGCATGGTAGAAAAAATAGCCGTCTGCATCTTGCGAGACGGTGTCGCCCGGAAAATTCCAGCCGGCTTGCACATAGGTGGATTGGCGGGCATCGTTCAAATAGCGGCAGCCGGTGGGACCGCGCACCGCCAAACGTCCAGCCACACCGCGGGCTACTTCGTGGCCATGCTCGTCCATCACGCAGGCTTCGTAGCCCGGCACCACCTTGCCCAGGCTGCCGGGTTTGGCTGAACTTGGCGGCGAAGAAATAAAGATGTGGAACATTTCCGTCGCGCCTATGCCGTCCAACAACTTGATGCCCGTGTGTTCAAACCACAAGCGACGGGTGGCCACAGGCAAGGCTTCACCGGCACTGACACACAGACGCAAATCGGGAAGCGTCGTGGGTTGCACAAACGCAGCCATTTGCCGATAAAAAGTAGGCGCGGTGTAACACACCGTGCACTTGGCCTGCGCCATGACTTCGACCATGCGCTCAGCAGTCAAAGTACCCTCAGGAAAAAACACCGACGCGCCCGCCACCATGGGAAACAACAGCAAACCTCCCAAGCCGAAGGTGAAAGCCAAGGGCGGTGTGCCGATCACCAGGTCATCGCTGCGGGCTTGCAACACCTGCGTTGGCCAGGCTTGGCATGCAGCCCAGACTTGGCGGTGCGAATGGCAAGCCGCTTTGGGTTTGCCCGTCGTGCCCGAGGTGAATGCCAGCAAGGCAATGTCATCTGCAAAGGTGACGATCGGTAAATCATCGGCAGAGTGAGAAGCGCTACGCAACTCCAGCGAATCTGTATCGTCCGTCTGGTCAAAACACATGACTTGCTTCAACACGGGGTATTGAGACTGCGCGATCAACAACTCATCGAGCAAACGTTGGTCGCACAAGGCCAACACAGGTTGCGCTTGGCTGATCACATCCCCCAGTTCTTTGGCACGCAGCATGGGCATGGTTGCCACCGCTATCAGCCCGGCCTTGACCACAGCCAGCCATGCCAATGCAAAACCCATGCTGTTGCCGCCGCGAATCAGTACGCGGTTACCTGGCTGCAATTGCAGGTCATGCACCAATACCCGAACCCGTTGGTTGACCAAAGCAATCACTTCACGGTAAGTCCAAGTATGCGATGAAGAACGAAACAAGGGGCGGTCTGCCCAGGGTTGCTGCAAAGAACCCTGCAGCAGTTGATCCACCAGATTGAAGGCATGTTCAGGCTGGGGTTCGTGCCCCAGCGTTAAAAAGACCGGCCATTCGCTGCGAGGCGGCAGTTGTGAATAGACAAATCGGTCGGTTGGCATGCTCAGGCCGCAGATTTGAGCAAGGACTTGCCGATGATGAGCTGCTGAACTTCAGAAGCACCTTCGTAAATACGCAAAGAGCGAATGTCTCTGTACAGCGACTCCAACGGATGGCCAACCAACACACCCATGCCGCCGTGCATTTGCAACGCCATGTCGATCACACGCGATGCATGTTCAGTCGCGACCAGTTTGGCCATGGCCGCTGCGCGGGTGTATGCCACAGCGGATGGCCCATCGCTGCCGTGTGTGTCGCGCAACCATGCCGCTTGGTAAGTCAGCAAAGCCGCTGATTCAAGCAAACTGGACATTTCACCCAGCCGCGCTTGCGTCAATTGGAAATCGGCCAGCTGGCCTCCAAACATGCTTCGGTTTCGGCTGTAAGCAATCGCTTCATGCAAAGCACGACGTCCCATGCCCAGCGCTGCGGCGGCGACCGAGGCGCGAAAAATATCCAAGGTACGCATGGCCAGTTTGAAGCCGGCGTTGACCTCGCCCAAACAATGGCTGGCAGGTACATGGCAGTCCACAAAACGCAAGCGAGCGAGCGGATGTGGCGACATCACATGCAAATGTTCGCTGTCGTCCAAACCTGCGCTGGGCGTGTCCACAATGAATGCACTGATGCCACGCGCCCCTGCGTCAACATCGGTTTTGGCAAACACCACATAAAAATCAGCCATGCCGCCATTGCTGATCCAGGTTTTTTCGCCGTTCAACACATACCCATCGGCGACGGGGCTGGCGCGGGTGCGCATGCCGGCGACATCGGA
>SXWY01000113.1 GCA_005789825.1 Burkholderiales bacterium
CTCCAACAACGCCGAGTACGGAGAGTACGTCACCGGCCCCGAAGTGATTAACGAGGAATCACGCGCAGCTATGCGCAACGCCTTGAAGCGAATTCAAACGGGCGAATATGCCAAGATGTTCATTCTTGAAGGGCGCACTGGTTACCCCAGTATGACAGCGCGTCGCCGTTTGACGGCCGACCACTCCATCGAAAAAGTGGGTTCGCAACTGCGCGCCATGATGCCTTGGATTGCAAAGAACAAGCTGGTTGACCAGTCTCGCAACTGATGAATTACCCGCATCCTATTTTGGCCAGGGAAGGCTGGCCCTTTATTGGGCTGGCCGCGTTGCTAGCGTTCGTGGTCACATGGCTTGGGGGCTGGAAACTAGCTATCCCTACCTACGTGATTTTGGTGTTCGTCATTCAGTTTTTCCGCGATCCGCCTAGGGCTGTCCCTGATCAAGCCAATGCTGTACTCTCGCCTGCAGACGGCCGCATTGTCAAAATCGAAAAGGTGCGCGACCCTTATGCGGACCGCGAAGCGTTGCTGATCAGTGTGTTCATGAATGTGTTCAATGTCCACAGTAACCGTGCGAGTGTGACTGGCCGGGTCAGAGCCGTGCATTATTTTCCTGGGTTGTTTGTCAATGCGGATTTGGACAAAGCCTCTACTGAAAACGAACGCAATGCAGTCATCATTGACACCAATGTGGACGGACAAAACCAAGTTGTGACTTTGGTACAAGTAGCCGGGCTGATCGCCAGGCGTATTCTTTGTTATGTTCATCCAGGCGATGCCCTAGACAAGGGTCAACGCTACGGTTTCATTCGGTTTGGCTCACGGGTAGATGTTTATTTGCCATTGACGGCAGTACCGCGTGTGGCTCCAGGGGATGTGGTGTCTGCCACCACCACCGTTCTTGCTACGCTCTGATCTATGCGTTCCAAGGACCCTTTAGAAACCCACGAAGAAGCGCCTAGCCGCATGCGCAAGGGTATCTATGTCTTGCCCAATTTGTTCACCCTGGCTGCATTGTTCGGTGGGTTTTATGCCATCGTGATGGCCATGAATAACCAATATGAGTCTGCGGTGATCGGGGTGTTTGCGGCCATGGTGCTCGACAGTTTGGATGGTCGGGTGGCGCGAATGACCAATACCCAGACGGAGTTCGGTGCACAAATGGACTCATTGGCTGACATGGTGTCTTTTGGCGCTGCACCTGCGCTGATTACCTATGAATGGGTACTCAAAGATTTGGGACGCTGGGGTTGGTTCGCGGCTTTTGTTTACTGCGCTTGTGCGGCGCTGCGTTTGGCCAGGTTCAATGTCAATACATCGGTGGTGGATAAACGGTTTTTCCAGGGTATGCCTTCGCCAGCCGCAGCGGCTTTTGTCATGGGATTCATTTGGCTGATCACGGTGTTAGAAATTGCCAGATCAGACGTCGCTTGGGTTTGCTTTGCCTGCTGCTTATACGCAGGTTTGACCATGGTCAGCAATGTACCTTTTTACAGCTTCAAAGATTTTCAGATGCGTAAAAGTGTGCCCTTTGCAGTCATCGTTTCGATTGCCTTGGTCATTGCTGTCATCAATGTTCACCCACCGATAGTGCTGTTTGCCCTTTTCTTCGGTTACGCGCTCAGTGGCTACATGGTTTATGCGTGGCGACGCACCAAGGGCATGCCCACCAGTGTGATCAGCACCTCTACCGATGAACCCGATGAAAAAGGTCTTCATTGATCACGGAGTGTTGGCCCAAGATTTATGCTACATTTTAATGATGAACAAATTGAACGAGCTACTACGTAACGGCTTTACTGGGCCCAGTCGCTGACGCTTGTGCGTTTTTTTCCAAGGCCCGTATGCATACGCAACGGGCCTTTTGTTTTGGTTTTTGCGGGTCAATCGCTGATCGAGAACTCAGGAGTTGAATCATGGCCGACAAATTGATTATTTTTGACACCACGTTGCGCGATGGCGAGCAGTCGCCCGGCGCATCCATGACCCGCGATGAAAAGTTGCGCATTGCCAGACAACTCGAAAGATTGCGTGTTGATGTGATCGAAGCAGGGTTTGCGGCCAGTTCAGATGGCGATTTTCAAGCAGTCAAAGCCATTGCCAATGCCATTACAGAATCCACGGTTTGTTCACTTTCTCGTGCCAACGACAGAGATATTACTCGCGCGGCCGAAGCACTCAAAGGCGCCAAGCGTTCGCGCATTCACACGTTCATTGCTACTTCTGCGTTGCACATGGAAAAGAAATTGCGGATGACGCCAGACCAGGTGTTTGAGCAGGCCAAGCAATCGGTTCGATTTGCGCGCAACTTGGTGGAGGATGTGGAATTCAGCCCGGAAGACGGCTATCGCAGCGATGTGGATTTTTTATGCCGCATTTTGGAGGCAGTCATCCACGAGGGCGCAACAACTATCAATGTTCCTGATACCGTTGGTTATGCCGTGCCAGAGTTGTATGGCAATTTCATCAAAACATTGCGTGAGCGCGTGCCAAATTCTGACAAAGCCGTTTGGTCTGTGCATTGTCACAACGACTTGGGCATGGCGGTGGCCAATTCTTTGGCGGGCGTTCAAATCGGCGGCGCACGTCAGGTGGAATGCACCATCAACGGTCTTGGAGAGCGCGCTGGCAACTGTTCTTTGGAAGAGATTGTCATGGCCGTGAAAACCCGCAAAGATTATTTCGGTCTGACGTTGGGTATAGACACACAACACATACTCGCAGCCAGCCGCATGGTCAGTCAGACCACCGGATTTGTGGTTCAGCCCAACAAAGCGGTGGTGGGCGCCAATGCCTTTGCCCATGCCTCTGGTATTCACCAAGATGGTGTGTTGAAAGCGCGCGACACCTACGAAATCATGCGCGCAGAAGATGTGGGTTGGAGTGCCAACAAAATTGTCTTGGGCAAGTTAAGCGGCAGAAATGCGTTCAAGCAACGCTTGCAGGAATTGGGTGTGGAGCTCGAGAGTGAAGCCGAAACCAATGCTGCATTTGCCCGCTTCAAGGAATTGGCTGACCGCAAAAGCGAAATTTTTGACGAAGATATTTTGGCCTTGGTCAGCGAAGAAAGCGTTTCACACGAGGATGATGTGTTTGGTTTTGTGAAGCTCTCGCAGCGCAGTGAGACCGGCGAGTTGCCCTATGCGGCGATTGTTTTCACACATGCTGGAAAAGAGGTGTTTTGTGAATCGGCTGGCAATGGACCGGTCGATGCTTCTCTCAAGGCGATTGAAAAGCATGTGCAAAGCGGTGCTGACATGGTGTTGTATTCCGTCAACGCCATCAGCGGATCCACGGAAAGCCAAGGCGAGGTCACAGTTCGACTTCAAAACAACGGAAGAATCGTCAACGGTGTGGGTTCAGACCCAGACATTGTGGTGGCCTCTGCCAAAGCGTATCTGAGTGCGCTTAACAAATTGCAAAGCAAGGCTGAAAAAGTGGCAGCCCAAGGCTAGTGCAATATGAATTATTTTGTTTTAATGCGGGAATTTGTTGCTTGAGAAATGAGCTGCAAGTCTTTGATATTGCCAGATTTTTCAAATAGGCTTAAACTGACTTTGGTTTGTCAAATTTCGACAAGGAAATTCTTTTGAAAAATATTCGCTATTCGTGTTTGGTAATTGTGTTGGCTTTGGGCTTGGCGGGTATTTCCAACCCCTCATTTGCCCGGGTTCAGTCTGAATCGGTTACTAAGCAGGCGGCGAAACCCAAAGCCAAAGTCAAATCTAAAAGCAAAGCCAAAGCCAAATCCAAAGCCAAATCCAAAGCCAAATCCAAGTCCATCTCTTCACGCAAGAAATCCTCCATGCGGGCCAAGGCAAAACTGCCTAAACGTCAATCATTTGGTGAAAAAGCGGGTTTGCATTCTGAAGCGGACGAATTGTCATTGAGGTCCAGTGTGGCCTACGTCATTGACCAAGACACCCAAGAAGTTTTATTCAGCAAAAATGACAAGGCTGTGTTGCCAATCGCCTCCATTACCAAACTCATGACGGGTGTGGTGATTCTGGAATCCAATTTATCCATGGATGAGCCCATAGCCATTACCCAAGATGACATTGACACAGAAAAAGGCAGCACATCGCGTTTGCGACCCGGCACCACTTTGACCAGAGGCGAGTTGTTGCATTTGGCTTTGATGTCCAGTGAAAACAGGGCGGCACACGCACTTGGCAGAACGTATCCCACAGGTTTGTCTAACTTTGTGTCGCAAATGAACATGAAAGCCCAACAGCTGGGCATGAAAGACACCAACTACGCAGAACCTACTGGCTTGTCCAGTAAAAACCAATCTAGCGCCAAAGACTTGGCCACCTTGGTTGCCTATGCAGCCAACGACCCAACCATGCGTGAGTTGACCACCTCTGTTGGCATGTCCGTGGAAGTGGGGCGCAGAACCTTGAACTACAAATCTACCAACCGATTGGTTACCAACCCCCAGTGGGATATCGATTTACAAAAAACCGGCTATATCGCTGAAGCGGGTCAGTGCTTGGTGATGCAAGCCAAAATAGCCGGCCGAAAACTGGTGATGGTGTTTTTGGATTCGGCCGGTAAATTCAGCAGAACGGCGGATGCAGAGCGGGTTCGCCGCTGGGTAGAGTTAAGGTATCCGGCTGCCCCCCAGACCTGACTTGCCAGCACATTGTCTGGCATGGCTTGAGGCTCCCTTAACTGAATGACACAAAGCCCAAAGACGTGGAAATGGTTTTTGCGGTGGCTTGCAATTTGGCTAACCATGCATCATCCAGCCTGTCTGCTGGTGCAGAAATAGACAAGCCTGCGATCAGCCGGGCTTGGTCATCGTAGATACCCGCTGCCATGCACCGAACGCCCAATTCCAACTCCTCGTTGTCTCTGGCATATCCCAACTGGCGCACCTTTGCCAGTTCTTTTTCCAGTGCAGGCAATTGCGTGATGCTGTTTTTGGTGTGGCCAGACAGGCCAGTCTTGGTTGCATAGGCACGCACCCTGCTGATTTCGTCGGCGGCGAGAAACAGTTTCCCAACCGATGTCAGATGCAGCGGCGCCCTGCCGCCGATAGCCCGGACCACTTGCATGCCAGAGCGTTCGCTGTAAGCCCGCTCGACATAAACAATTTCATCGGCTTGCCGAACACTCAAATTGACCGGTTGTTGTATCAACTGGTGTAACTCACGCATGGGCGCCAAGGCTGCGTCCCGCACATTGAGCCTGGCTTTGACCAGATTGCCCAATTCAAGCAAGCGCATGCCCAAGCGGTACTGGCCAGGCTCGGGGCGGTCCACATACCTGCCAGCCACCAAATCATTCAGTATGCGGTGCGTGGTGGATGGGTGCAAATGGGATTTTTCACTGATTTCTTTGAGGGTGGCGGTGTCTTCTTTGGCGGCCAGCACATCCATCAGTGTGAACATCCGCTCAAGCACTTGTATGGAAGGGGAAGGGACCAAATCCGTGTCTTTTTTTCGCATTGTGAGATTTTATGGCCGCAAGTGTCAGGGCTGAACCCAGGTGCCGTCAACAAGGAGTTGGTGTGGTTTGAACAAGGATTTGTAGTCCATTTTGGGACTTTGCGCTATCCAATATCCCATGTAGAGATAGTTCAGGCCGAGCTGACGCGCCTGCTCAATTTGCCACAGAATGCAAAAAGTCCCCAAACCGGAATTTTCATGGGGGTCAAAAAAAGTGTAGACCGCAGAAATGCCATCGTTCAAAACGTCCAATATGGACACCATTTGCAATTTACCCGGCGACCCTGGTTCGGTGGAGGGGCTTCGAAATTCCACCAATCGCGAATTCACTCGGCTTTGCAGCAGAAACTGGGTGTATTGTTCAACACTGTCTTGGTCCATTCCGCCACCTGAATGTCTGCCGGTTTGGTATTTCAAGTAAAGCGCATAGTGCTCGGGCGTGTAGGCAAGATGGGAAACACGCACCTCCAAATGTTGGTGGTTTTTCAACGTTCGCTTTTGGCTGCGATTGGGTATGAATCGCTGTGTATCGACACGAAGTGGCACGCATGCGCGGCATCCATCGCAATATGGCCGGTAAGTGAATAAGCCACTTCGACGAAAGCCCTTGGCGACCAATTCGGAGTAGGTGTCGTTGTGAATCAGATGGCTCGGGGTGGCCACTTGCGACCGCGCTTGTCGGCTATCCAAATAGCTACACGGGTAAGGCGCCGTGGCGTAAAACTGCAAGGATTGAAGCGGTAGATCTTTGAGATGCGTCACGTCAGGTCAGTCAATGCCCAAGAACTTCCAGTATATCGACTCAAATTTCCAGGGCAAGGCAGGTAGCTTGATAGCCGTATCCACATGGTCTAAAAAAACAGGGCGAGGAATCGGCTTGGCGCCCAAACTGGCTAAATGGCTGGTGTGTTGCTGGCAGTCGATCCAAGGGGCCTGTTCGGCGCGGCACATGGCGACCAATGCTGCCAGCGCCAACTTGGAACCGTCCGTTTGGTGGCTGAACATCGACTCTCCAAACACGGCGCGTCCGATAGAGACGCAGTAGAGTCCGCCTGCTAACTGGCCGTCGACCCATGCTTGGATGCTGTGGGCATGTCCCTGTGCGTGCAATTGGGTATAGGCTTGCACCATGTCGTGCACGATCCAAGTGCCAGATTGTCCTTTGCGCGGCAAATGGGCGCATTGGGTGATGGTGCCCAAAAAATCTTGGTCTATGAGTATCTGCAGTCGGTTGGTTTCAAGCAAACGTTTAAGCAACTTTTTGTAAGAGCGGTGTAACTGAAATTCATCGACGTTCAACACCATGCGCGGGTCGGTACACCACCACATAACAGGTTGACCAGCGCTGTACCAGGGAAAGCATCCTTGGCTGTATGCTTGCAACAACCTCGGCACCGAAAGCCCGCCGCCGATCGCCAACAAACCCGGCGCCGGACTGTGCGGGCCCCAAGCTGTGTGCGGCGAAGGCAATGGGTCGTCCGCAGAGAGTTGAATCAGCAGAGGTGGTTGCATCACA
Source organism: Burkholderiales bacterium (assembly GCA_005789825.1). GTDB lineage: Bacteria > Pseudomonadota > Gammaproteobacteria > Burkholderiales > Burkholderiaceae_C > Limnohabitans. The sequence goes on from SXWY01000113.1 coordinate 6,970, forward strand.
ATAGAGCCCATCCCATTAAGCAGTCAGGAGAAGATACACCATGGAATCGAACAATCCGCAGTACGTATTGGTTGAGTATCCGGCAAAAGGGGTGGTTCGTTTCGTCTTGAACAACGCGAGCAGTTTCAATGCATTGTCGACCTCTATGCTCCATGCTTTAGAAAAGGCGTTTTCTCAAGTGGCCGAGGATGAGAATTGCCGCGTCGTGGTTTTGTCGGCAAAAGGCAAAGCGTTTTCTGCCGGACATGATTTGCGCGAAATGCGCGAACATCCGCAACACGATTTCTACACCGATTTATTTCAACATTGCTCACGCATGATGTTACAAATTCAACATTTACCGCAACCAGTGATTGCGCAAGTACAAGGCCTTGCCACTGCCGCAGGATGTCAGTTGGTCAGCATGTGTGATTTGGCCATCGCCTCAAAGCACGCCACATTTGCTGTGTCAGGGATCAACTACGGATTGTTTTGCGCCACTCCCAGCGTCGGCTTAGGCAGAAGCATGCACCGCAAACAGGCCATGGAAATGTTGCTGACGGGTGACTTTATCGATGCCCAAACAGCGGTTGACAGAGGTTTGATCAACCAGTGCGTGGATGAGGAATCGCTGGAAGATACCGTGCTGAAAATATGCCAAAAAATCACAGCGAAACCCGCAACAGCAGTGCGCATGGGCAAGACACTTTTTTACAAGCAAATGGAAATGGGCATTGCCGCAGCCTATCAACTGGCTGGCCAAACCATGGCTTGCAACATGATGGATGAGTCTGCCCAAGAAGGGTTTCAGGCTTTTTTGGACAAGCGAAAGCCTCAGTGGCAAGATGAAAACTGACTATTGGGGATTCTCAAAAAACACAATGGTCGAGTAACTGCTGAACTCAAAATACACCTTTTTTTCATTGGGGTCGACCAGCATATTCAAGTTTTCGTCTAAATGGCCGTAACCATAACGGTAGTCGCGAGCTTTGCTGTCGTCTGTGCCCAAAGCAGTGCTGATTTTGTCGACTTTGATAAAACGTCTGACCAATTTATCACCAGCATAAACCTCGAGCACCCCGTCGGTACCTGTCCAGTTTTGGATCTCTCTGCCGAGTTTGTTTTGTTGTTCTTGCGTGCAACCCAGCAGAACCAAACCACAAAAGACAAAGCATGCGATTCGTATCGACGCATTCAGCATGCTGGCGTTGGGAAAAGAGGGCTTCAGTGTCATGGTTTCGCGTCACCAAGGTCCTGCATGGGCTCCTCTGGTTTTTTGTCCCAGAAAACAGCTTTTTCAGGAAATAACCAACGCACACCGCCACGAGGATCTGGCACATCGCCTTTATAACGAGGTATCAAATGCATGCTGGTGTGCATGACGGTTTGACCAGCGGCAAAGCCTTCGTTCACACCCACATTGAAACCCTGTGGATTGAATTCGTCTTGCAACTTGTGTTTGATGCGGGCGATCAAGCTCAACATGTCCTCACGTTCTTGGAGAGTCAGGTCAAAGAATGAAGCGGTATGTCGCCTGGGAACGATCAAGGTGTGGCCTGGTGAAACGGGAAATGCGTCTTTGAATGCAATTGACAAAGCGCTTTCTTCAACAATACGGGCTTGAGCCAGTGAGCAATAAGTGCAAGGGGTCGGTTTGTCCATGAGAAATTATGCGCCAAGTTGCTGGGGGGCTTAGGGCTGATATGCTTGTTTCAAAACATCGACACGGTATTCGACGCGTGAGATGTCTCGGAGTCCGTATTCAATTCGAGGTAAGTAATGGGCGATTACACAAACATGTCTGGTTATTACGACTTAATCATGACATCAGGTTACTATGACTATCCCAAAATTGTGAATGAATTGCTTGCTGGACCAGGCTTTCGCAGTGTGTTGGAAATAGGTTGTGGCACAGGTTTGATTTTGGAAGAACTGGCCAGCAGAAAAAACGATATCGATATCACTGGTTTTGATTTGACCGAGGCGATGTTGGCGATTGCCAAACAAAGATTGTCAAAGTTTTCCCATGTCCAACTTGAACATCAAAATGTGACTGGCTTGGATTTGCACCAGCAATACGACTTGGCTTTTTCCTATGGCGGTGTTTGGTACTTCGTGATGGATGGCATCAACGAGCCGTTTTTGGTCAGTCACATATACGACCACCAAGCCAACATGAGCGGATGGGAAAGAGTCGCCAAGCACATTGCATCACAAGGCCATTTACTGCTGGGTGTGCAAGGTCCCCACAGCAACTACGCAAACCCTATTCGCCATGGATATGTGTATTCACAATCCATCACACCGCTGCCACATGGTTTCAACAAACAATATTTTCTGGACGACGGTCCGCATCGGCTGATGGAACAAAGCATCGACTACAGAACCTATCCATTTGCACAGGCCTGCGAAATATTGGCTTCTTTGGGTTTGGTGTATCAACCTTCGGCAGTCAACGCTGCCCAATTTGTGAGCTTTGTGAAACCATGAGCGCACTTCCCAAACTGGCGTTCATCGGTGTGGGCAACATGGGGAACCCCATGGCCATGAATTTGGTCAAAGCGGGTTATTCGGTCAATGTCTTTGATATTGATCCTGCCAAAACCTCCCATTTGCAACAGGCTGGCGCGCATGTGGCGAGCAGTTTGCAAGCTGCTGTCACCGATGTAGGCGTCGTGATGGTGTCGTTGCCCGGGCCGACGCAAGTGGCGCAAGTCATGCTTGGTGATGAAGGTATGTTGAACATGCTTGGCCAAGGCACCACGGTGATTGACACCACCACCAGCTCTGTGGCGTTGATTCAACAATTGGTGGCTTCGGCCGAAAAAAACGGCGTCCACTATTTAGAAGCGCCTGTGACCAATGCTGTCGATTTCGCTACGTTGGGAAGACTGTCCATTTTTGTCGGCGGTTCCTTGACTGCATTTGAAACCCACAAACCTATTTTTGAAGTGATTGGTGAAAAAATATTCCATGTGGGTAAGGCTGGCAACGGTGCGACGGTGAAGTTGCTCACCAATCTGTTGTGGTTTGTCAGTGCGGCAACCATCGGCGAGGCCTTGATGTTGGGCGCTAAGGCGGATATTCCTCTGAACACCGTTTGGGAGGCGATCAAGTCGAGTGCCGGCAACAGTTGGGTTGCAGAGCATGATGTGCCTTCGATATTTGCGGGCCACTACGACCCCAGTTTTTCATTGGCCTTGTGTTGTAAAGACTTGGGATTGATCAACGACATTGCCCATTCACAAGGGTACCAACTTCCGATGGGATCGCACGTGCTTGCATTGTTTGAAAAAGCCCAAGCTGTGTACGGACCCCAAGCTGCAGAGTTGCATGTGGTGAAATTGCTAGAGGACCAAGTGGGTCACTACCTGCGAACTGAACCTGTTTAGGCTTGCTGAAGATGAACCAGTCGCAATTGATGAAGGAAGCGCATTTGCATATGCCGCAAGGCGTGGCAGAGAACTACCGTTATTGGGGCGATGACAAAACCGTTTTTGTCAAGCATGCCAAGGGCTGCCAGTTGATCGACAGCGATGGCAAAACCTATGTCGATTTCCGACTGGGGTATGGCCCGATCATTTTGGGTTACCAAGATGAAAGAGTGGACAGCGCTGTCATCCGTCAAATTCAAAGCTCAGGCACGTTGACAGGTTTTGCGACTGCGCTGGATACCGAAGTGGTCAAGCAAATCAAAGCCCTGTGTCCGCAGATTGAAAAAATGCGTTTTGCCAATTCTGGAACAGAAGCTGTGATGGGGGCAGTGCGAACTGCGCGTGGTTTCACCAAACGCGAACGCATCGTCATGGTCGAAGGTGGCTTTCATGGTTTGTACGACGAACTGATGTGGAAGTCAGACATTGAAAACTGGCAGTTGGGCGATATCCATGCGCCATCTGTGATTCCGTTTGGCGCGGGCATACCTGCGAAAACCCGGGATCTGGTCGACATCATCGGACTCAATGATCATGAGGCACTTGAACATATTTTTCGCTGGCGTGGCGAGCAACTCGCCTGTGTGCTTTTAGAGCCCATCATCGGAAACGCTGGCAGTATTTCTGCTTCGCAGCAGTGGTTGCAACGTTTGCGTGATTTGTGTGATGAACACGGTACCTTGTTGTTGATTGATGAGGTCAAGTCTGGTTTTCGTGTCGACAAAGGCGGTGCTCAGGCGTTGTATGGCATTCATGCGGATCTCACCACCTATGCCAAAGCCATGGGCAATGGGTATCCGGTAGCCGCTTTCGGTGGCCGCGCCGATGTGATGGATGTGGTGGGATCGCAGCGCGGTGCAGTAGTGCATGGAGGTACCTATACCGCCAATTTGATCGGCTTGAGCGCAGCGCAAGCCACCTTGGCTATCTTGTCTGATACGCAGGCACTGCACACTGTTCATCAAGCGGGCCAACAGGTCAAATCGTTGTTGTCGCGGGTGTTCACGCGCGCCGGTCTGGCGCATGCATTTGCGGGACCGCCTTCTATGTTGGGCATACATTTCACCCCACATGTTCCGCAAACCTACCGCGATTGGCGCAAGACCGATAGCCAGTTGTACAACCTGTTCGCTTGGGAGTTGATCAGCCGAGGCGTGATGCTTGAACCCGATTCACGAGAGCCTTGGTTTTTTTGTGAAGCACATGCGCACATGGATTTCGCATGGTTAGAAGACGTTGCCACCTTGGCCTTGCGTGCTGCCATGGACAAATCCGTTTTATAAAAAAGCTAAGACCCGTGAATGGGCAGGCGATCGGTGTGGTGACTCGTTGGAGTTTGGTGGTATGTCTGCGTCAATTTGGGTTAAAGTTTGCAGATTCAGACATGGGAAATTGGCATGCGTTATTTACACACCATGGTTCGTGTGACCGACTTGGAAGCATCGCTTCACTTTTACCGCGATGCATTGGGCCTTGAAGTTTTGCGTTCAAAAGAAGTGCCCTCAGGGCGATTCACTTTGGTATTTTTAGCGGCTCCGGGTGACAGCCAGGCGCAGGTCGAATTGACCTACAACTGGGACCCTGAAACATTGCAAGGTGGACGCAATTTTGGTCACCTTGCTTACGCGGTTGACAATATTTACGCCACCTGCGAGCGACTTCAGCAGCACGGTGTCACCATCTTGAGACCTCCAAGGGATGGCTACATGGCCTTTGTGCGTTCACCAGACAACATATCTGTTGAATTGTTGCAAGTCGGCCAACCCTTGCCAGTGCATGAGCCTTGGGCCAGTATGCCCAACACAGGACAATGGTGATTGGATGTGACTTCGAACAGTGGTTCTACCGAAAAAGCGCCTGACAACAAGCCAGATTTTTCGCAAGAGTTGCTGTCGCAAGTCGCCGCTTTGCCCAGCCTGCCCGGTGTTTACCGCTACTTTGACGCAGAGGGGCAGGTGCTTTACGTAGGTAAAGCCAATCACCTGAAAAAACGGGTCAGCAGTTATTTTCAAAAGTCACACGATGGCACGCGCATTGGCCACATGGTTTCCAAAATTTCGCGCATGGAAACCACGGTGGTTCGATCGGAAGCCGAGGCTTTGTTGCTTGAAAATAATTTGATCAAGACCCTCAAGCCGCGCTACAACATTCTGTTTCGTGATGACAAAAGTTACCCCTATTTGAAGATTACGGGTGCCAAAACGGCTGCACCTGATTCTTTGGGACATCCTTCCCCAAAATCAATTTCAAGAGTGGTGTACTACAGAGGCGCCGTCGACAAACAGCACGAATACTTTGGGCCCTATCCCAGCGTATGGGCTGTGCGTGAAGCGATTCAGTTGTTGCAAAAAGTGTTTCGCTTGAGAACGTGTGAAGACACGGTGTTTAAAAACCGCACGCGTCCGTGTTTGCTGCACCAAATCAAGCGATGTTCCGGCCCTTGTGTGGGATTGATCAGCGAACAAGACTATCAACAAGATGTGAAAAATGCGTGTGAATTGTTGAGTGGTCGCACGCAAGCGGTCATGAAGTCATTGGAAAAACGCATGATGACGCATGCCGATGCCTTGGAATTTGAAGCTGCGGCCGACATCCGCAATCAAATCAATGCGCTCTCCAAAGTGCTGCACCAGCAATCCGTGGATTCTGTCGACGACAGAGATGTTGATATTTTGGCGGTGATGGTTCAAGCTGGAAAAGCATGTGTGAACTTAGCCATGGTCAGAGGGGGTCGGCATCTCGGGGACAGCCCGTATTTCCCAACGCATGTTGAGGGCGCTCAACCGGTTGAAGTGCTGGAAGCCTTTATTTCTCAGCACTATTTGGAAATCGCTGCGCCACCTACTTTGATCACCAGCCACGCGGTTGACAAAAGCTTGATTCGTGCATTGGGTGATCAGATGGGCATCAAATTGCATGTGATTCATCAGCCCCGAGAGCAGCGCAAATCGTGGCTGGAAATGGCACAGCAAAACGCTTCCATCAAATTAGGTAGATTGCTGGCAGAGGAGGGTTCGCAGCAAGCCAGAACTCGTGCCTTGGTGGATGCGCTGGATCTTGCGCCAGAAGACATGGACAACTTCTTGATCGAATGCTTTGATATTTCGCATACTGCTGGCGAAGCCACACAAGCGTCATGCGTGGTGTTTCACCACCATCAAATGCAATCTGCCCTCTACCGACGCTACAACATCGACGGCATCACACCGGGAGACGATTACGCCGCCATGCGGCAAGTGTTGACAAGGCGGTATTCCAAATTGGCCGAAGCGGTGCGAGCGGGTGAGGCGAGGTTTCCAGACTTGGTTTTGATCGACGGTGGAAAAGGGCAGATCAGCATGGCCAAGTCGGTGTTTGAATCGCTGGAGTTGGACATTTCTCGCTTGGTGGGTGTTGAAAAAGGTGATGGACGCAAAGTCGGCTTGGAAGAATTGGTTTTCGCCGATGGCCGATCAAAACTCACACTCGCACAAGACTCTGCTGCGCTGATGTTGGTGGCTCAAATTCGCGATGAAGCGCACCGATTTGCCATCACGGGTATGCGTGCCAAACGCGCCAAAGTGCGAACTGGTTCGAGCAGCTTGGAAGACATTGCGGGTGTGGGTCCGCGAAAACGTGCCAAGTTATTGCAAAGGTTCGGGGGTGTTCGAGGGGTGGCGGATGCCAGTGTGCAAGATTTGTGCACGGTAGAGGGCATTTCTCTGTCGCTGGCACAAGCCATCTACGCTGCACTGCACTGAATCAGAGACTCACAACCTCGAACATTCTGTCCAATCCGCCGCTGTCAATCACGATATTCGCTTGCGCCCTGACCTTGGGTTTGGCATGGTAGGCCACCGATAAGCCACAGACAGACATCATGGGCAAATCGTTAGATCCGTCGCCGACCGCAATGCACTCTTCGGGTTGAATACCGAGTCGATGCGCGGTGAGTAAAACCATCTTTTTTTTCTCCTCACCGTCGCAAATATCTCCCCACGATTGCTGTGACACGCGACCCGTGAAAAAGCCGTCTTTCACTTCCAATCGGTTACTGCGTGTTTCGTGTATGCCTAATTGTTGTTGTAGTTGCTGGGTGAAATAGTCAAATCCGCCACTGACGATCAGTGTATGCAGACCCAAACGATGGCATTGTTCAACCACTTGTTCCACACCGGGATTCAATTGAAGTTTTTCGTCATAAACGGTTTGCATGATGGAGACAGGTGCGCCTTTGAGGAGCGATACACGTTGGCGAAGACTCTCTTTGTAATCGCTGATTTCTCCGCGCATCGCAGCCTCTGTGATGGCAGAGACTTCCTTTTGCAATCCCACCATCGCAGCCATTTCATCGATACATTCGATATTGATCAAGGTCGAGTCCATGTCAAAAGCCATCAACTTGAAATTCGACAGCGACAACTGGCTCGGAACATGGCGGGTCCACAGCCCAGCACTGCGCTCTGTTAAGGCTGTCATGACACAACGGCTTTCGAAGAGGCAACCAAAGGGTCGCCTAAAGAACGCAGTACGTCTCTGACCATTTGCGCGCGGTCTTTCACTTCCGCAATTTCCTTTTCAATACGCAATTTGTCGTTGCCAGCCAGTTTGATGTGCTTGTTTTTTTGTACCAGTTGAATGATGCGCAGCCCATCCACTGGTGCATTGGGTTTGAAGTTGATCAGCATGACACCCGGTGCTGCATCAATTTTGGCAATGCCATAAGGCTTGGCCAGAACCCGCAGGCGATGCGACTCGATCAAGGTGTGTGCTTGGGTCGGTAATTTTCCAAACCGGTCAATCAACTCTTCCATCAGTGCGTCTACTTGGTCTTGGTTTTTGGCAGTAGCCAGTTTTTTGTAGAAAGACAAACGCAAATGCACGTCACCACAGTAATCGTCAGGCAGCAACGCAGGCGCATGCAAATTGATTTCGGTGGTGACTTGCAAGGGGCTGAGTAAGTCGGGCTCTTCGCCATTTTTCAATGCACGCACAGCTTCGGCCAGCATTTCGTTGTAGAGCTGAAAACCCACCTCTTGCATATTGCCGCTTTGGTTGTCTCCCAGTACTTCACCCGCGCCACGGATTTCCAAATCATGCATGGACAAATAAAAACCCGAGCCCAGCTCTTCCATCTGTTGAATGGCATCCAGTCGCTGACTGGCTTGTTTGGTCAAACCTTGTACATCTGGCACCAACAGGTAAGCATAGGCTTGGTGGTGGCTGCGGCCCACCCTTCCTCGGAGTTGGTGCAATTGCGCCAAACCAAATTTGTCTGCCCGGCTCATCAAAATGGTGTTGGCACTGGGTACATCAATACCCGTTTCAATGATGGTAGAGCACAGCAAAATATTGAATCGCTGGGCGACAAAATCCCGCATCACTTTCTCCAACTCTCTCTCCGGCATTTGGCCATGTGCAATGGCTATGCGTGCTTCAGGAACCAGGGCTTGCAATCGTTCTAGGCGGTTTTGGATGGTCTCGACTTCATTGTGCAAGAAATAGCACTGCCCACCGCGTTTGAGTTCGCGCAGCACAGCTTCGCGAATCACACCGTTGTCTTCGGTGCGCACAAATGTTTTGATAGAGAGACGGCGCTGTGGTGCTGTGGCAATCACACTCAAGTCACGCATACCTTCTAGCGCCATACCCAAGGTGCGAGGAATGGGTGTGGCGGTGAGGGTGAGCACATCCACTTCGGCACGCATCGCTTTGAGCGTTTCTTTGTGCTTGACACCAAAGCGGTGTTCTTCGTCAATCACCAATAAACCCAGGTCTTTGTATTTGACGGATTCACTCAAGAGTTTGTGTGTGCCCACGACGATATCGATTTGTCCCAGAGCAAGTCCTTCGATGCTTTGCTTGATTTCTTTGGCGCTTCTGAAACGGCTCAATTCAGCAATCTTCACTGGCCATTTGGAAAAACGGTCTGTCAATGTTTGAAAGTGCTGTTCGGCCAGCAAGGTGGTTGGCGCCAGGATCGCCACTTGTTTGCCGCCCATCACGGCCACAAATGCAGCCCTTAACGCCACTTCGGTTTTGCCGAATCCCACATCACCGCACACCAAGCGGTCCATGGGTCGTGGACTGATCATGTCTTGGATGACCGCATGGATGGCTGCGCGTTGGTCTGCGGTTTCTTCAAAGCCAAAATCCGTTGCGAAAATTTCATAGTCACGCGCACTGTATTTGAAGGCATGGCCTTGTCGTGCTGCGCGCCGGGCGTAAATATTGAGCAATTCAGCCGCGGCATCTCGAACCTGTTCTGCGGCCTTGCGCTTGGCCTTGTCCCATTGCCCAGAGCCCAGTCGATGAAGCGGTGCGTTTTCAGGATTCATGCCGCTGTAGCGGCTGATCAAATGCAACTGACTCACCGGCACATAGAGCGTGGCCTCGTCGGCGTATTCAAGATGCAGAAATTCTTGCAGCAACGGTTGACCCGTTTCGTCCATCCCTTGGCCCATGTCCATATTGACCAAGCCCCGGTAGCGCCCAATGCCGTGCGAGCTGTGAACAACCGGATCCCCCACTTGCAATTCAGACAAGTCTTTGATCAATGATTCAACATCGCTGACCTGTTCTTGTTTGCGTCTTTTGCGAAGACTGGGCCCAGCCGCAAACAACTCGGTCTCAGTGACCAGGTCAACACCTTTTTCAAGCCAGGCAAATCCTGTGTGCAGTTGACTGACCGCCATGCCCAAAGTTGCTTTGCTGTTTAAAAAATCGTCCAGGCTGTCGAATAAAGTGGTCTGCAAGCCCCAGGTGTTCAACAAATCGCTCAAGCTGGTCGATCTGCCATCAGACTCTGCCAATATCAATGCGCGTTGCGATTGGCTTTGCATTCGGTTTGTCAACTTAGCCGCGGGCAGTTCAGTCGTTCGGTCAACCGTCAAATCTGGTAATTTGCTGACCCACGGCAGCGCCTCTGGGTCTGAGCTTGTTTTGATAGCCAGAACAGCATGTGCGTTAGCAGCACTGAAAAATTGTTCGGTGTTGAGAAACAATTGCGAGGGTGGCAGAACAGGGCGCTCAGGGTCGCCTTGCGATAAGCGAAAACGCTCTTGCGTATCTTGCGTGAACCGATGAATCACGGGTTCCAATTCACCATGTAACACCACTGTAGATTGCGCACCCAAGTAGTCAAATACCGTGGCGGTTTCTTCGAAAAAAAGCGGTAAGTAATATTCGATACCTGCGGTGGCCACCCCATTGCCCATGTCCTTGTAAAGACGGCTGCGGGTGGGATCGCCCTCCAACAATTCTCGCCAGCGACTGCGAAACAACCCCCTGGCTGCATCGTCCATCGGAAACTCGCGACCAGGCAACAAACGCACTTCAGGCACGGGGTAAAGACTGCGCTGGGTATCAGGGTCAAAGGTGCGTATCGAGTCAATTTCATCATCGAACAAATCGACCCTGAACGGAACCAGTGAGCCCATGGGAAACAAATCGATCAACCCACCCCTGACGGTGTATTCGCCAGGACTGATCACTTGGTGAACATGGTTGTAACCCGCCAAAGTCAGTTGAGACTTCAGCCGCGCTTCATCGAGTTTTTGTTTGACTTTGAAGTGGAAGGTGTAGGCTGCAAGAAACGCAGGGGGCGCCAACCTGTAGAGGGCGGTGGTAGCGGGCACCATGATCACATCGGCTTGACCTTGAGAGATGCGCCATAACGTAGCCAATCGCTCGCTGATCAAATCTTGGTGAGGCGAAAAATTGTCGTAAGGCAGTGTTTCCCAGTCCGGAAACAAAACACAACGACAGTCAGGTGCGAAAAAAACCAATTCGTCCATCAGTCGCTGCGCATCAAATGCATCTGCAGTGAATATGGCAGTGCGTCTTCCTTGGGATATTTCGCGACCGATCAGCGCCGCTAAAAAAGCGGCATCCGCAGACCCGGGTGGTCGATGAACAGTGAATCGTTTTGAAGTAAGCAGGTCAGGTAGTTGCATTGCGTTTAGGTTTGAACATGCCAAACACCCTCTACAGCCTGAGACCGGGGAGGGTGGTGAGCACTGATTCTAGAATGGCCCGATGAGAATGATGTTCAATCCGACCCATACCCATGGCCACTGAAAACCCTATGCGCCGGTTTCATGTGGTGATTCCTTGTGCTGGCAGCGGCAGCCGCGTCAGCATGGGTTCACCTAAGCAATATGCGTTGCTCAATGGCGTGCCCATGGTGGTGCATACATTGCGGGTTTTCCAAAGTGTGTTGGGTTTGGCACAAAGTGTATTGGTCGTCGCACCCGATGACTCGGTCATGGGGGATGTATTGCGGCAGTGGCCGCAATCGGAATTCTTTGTGAGTCATACCGGCGGTGCCACCCGTGCGCAAAGCGTATTGGCAGGTTTGAATGCCTTGATAGACAAAGGCGTCGGACCTGAAGAATGGGTGCTGGTGCACGATGCCGCCCGCTGTTTGTTGACACCTGCGTTGGTAGAAAAACTCTTATTGGCTTGTTTTGAAGACCAGGTAGGCGGCTTATTGGCCTTGCCGTTACCAGACACGCTGAAAGAAGAAAGCCATGGCCGTGTTGGGAAGACCCTGGACCGTTTCGGCAAGTGGTTGGCACAGACCCCGCAAATGTTCAGGTTGGGCATGCTGCAGCAGGCCTTGGTATCAGCGGGTCCATCGGTGACAGATGAAGCCAGTGCGATAGAGAACGCAGGCTTGTCTCCCTTGTTAGTGCCTTCAGCTGCGTTCAATTTCAAAGTGACTTATGCAGAAGACTTGCAAATGGCGCAAGCCATTTTGTCTGACAGATATCGCTCAACCCATTCTCCAACCTAGGAACAGACCATGACCACAGGATTTCGCATTGGACAAGGCTGGGACGTGCATGCATTGGTGCCAGGTAGGCCGTTGGTCATCGGCGGTGTGCATATTCCATACGCGCTGGGTTTGCTGGGCCATTCGGATGCGGATGTGTTGCTTCATGCCATCATCGATGCTTTGTTGGGTGCCATGGCCTTAGGCGATATTGGAAAGCATTTTCCTGACACCGATATGCAATGGAAAAATGCCGACTCTAAAAAGTTATTGCTTCACGTAGGACAGGAAATGCGATCACGTCAGTGGCAAATCATGAACATAGACGCGACGGTGATTGCCCAAGCACCGAAACTGGCAAGCCACATACCTGAAATGTGTAAGCAAATAGCCAGTATCTTGGGCTTAGATATTTCGCAGGTGAATATCAAAGCCAAAACCGCTGAAAAGCTCGGGCCGGTGGGTCAGGGGATGTCCATCGAAGCGCAAGCGATGGTGTTGATACAGCATGTGAGCTGAACGATGGTTGCGAGTCATGGCGTTTTTTTCTTGAAATGGTCCTCTTGGTACAGATAAGCCAGCAAAACCCAGTGACGAATCATTCTTTGGTGCTCTGGGTTGAGTTTTAAAAACTGTCTCAACATCTGGGTGTCACCCATGCACAAATTTTGAAATTGCACGGGTTCGTTCACTGGCAAATTGGAAGTCTCTGGTCCGAAAAACAAATCGTGAGGACTGATTTGCAGAAGCTCGCTCAGCGTTTTGAGTTTGTCTGGTTTGGGTATGGAAACGCCAGTGATCCAGTTGCGTGCAGCATGCGCGGTGATGCCTTCGCCCCAGTAGCGCAGATTGAACGCGTCGGCCAATTGGGTGGCCGAGGCTTTCAGACCGGCTTGTTTCATGGCAAGCCGTAAGCGTGCGGAGAATGCTTCAGAGTTGGGATTGCGGTTGAGTTTCTTCATGGCCGTAACGATAAACCAGGCCGTGGTAATGCTCAATATATTTTTGCTTACTTTTTCATGAACTGAATGTCTGCGATCAGGGCATCCACTGTTTGATGGATGGCTGCAAGCATTTGTCACTGGGCCGCCCAGCCGCCATCCATGTTCCAGGCCACGCCACGCACGTTGTTGCCAGCTGTCGAGCACAAAAAAACCGCAAGTGCACCCAGTTCTGCTGGGGTGGTGAATTGCATGGAAGGCTCTTTTTCACTGAGTAACAACTTGGTGGCGGCGTCGATGGATATCTCCATGGTCTTGGCTTTGGCATCGACTTGTTGTTGAACCAGGGGTGTCAGTACCCATCCTGGGCATATGGCGTTGCAAGTGATACCGGTTGTAGCCGTTTCTAAGGCAGTGACTTTGGTCAAACCTACCAAGCCATGCTTAGCAGCCACATAAGCCGATTTGTTGGCCGAAGCCACCAGTCCGTGGACAGATGCAATATTGAGAATACGCCCCCAATTTTTTTCACGCATACCAGGAAGTACCCAACGGGTTGTGTGAAACGAGCTTGAAAGGTTGATGGCAAGCACATCGTCCCATTTTTCGGTAGGAAAATTCTCGATCGAGCTGACATGCTGTATGCCAGCGTTGTTCACCAAAATATCGACTGTTCCCCAGGACTTTTTAACCGAATCAACCATGTCTTGTATTTCCAAAGGCTTGCGCATGTCAGCCCCGTGGAACAGTGTTTTGACGCCCATCGATTGAATGTCTTGTTCAGCTGAGCGGTGATCACCAAACCCGTTGAGCACAATATCTGCACCAGCATGGGCTAGACTTTTGGCAATTCCCAGTCCAATGCCGCTGGTGGAACCAGTGATTAACGCAATTTTTCCTGATAAAAATTTTTCTGACATGGACGATCCAATTCATGGCGATGTTGTGGGATGATTTTCTGCGAAGAAGGCTGAGATGAACTTCGCCACTTAAAACAGTGATATTGTGGTGGAATAAATGCCCCAAAACAGTGCCAGGCTTGAATAGAAAACAGCATGTCGGATATTTTGTCAAAAGCGACTGAATTCTCCCAAGTCTTGTTAGCAGAAAAAAAACAATTCAGCGGAGAAGAGGTGCTTCATCACTGCGATGGAGTGTGTCACATTCTTTTGGGTGTGGGTGCTTCACAAGATTTGTTGGCGGCTATTTATCTGGCCTATGTGTGTGATGTTTTGAGTAAACCCCAGGAAACATTGACGCCTGTATTTGGTAAAGAGCTGACTGGCTTGGCTGTTTCAACGCACAAAATTTTTCACTTGCAGAAAATGGCGGGTGACTCATCATCCAAGCAAACACCTTCCGCGTTGCAAATCGAACATGTACGCAGGATGTTGCTTGCTTTCTCCAAAGACCTGCGTGTGATCATGCTGCTGCTGGCATCTCAGTTACAGCATTTGAAATTCATCACCGACAAAAAAATTCCAGGTTACGGCGAATTCGCCACCAACATCTTGAATATTTTTTCGCCTCTGGCCAATCGCTTAGGTATTTGGCAAGTCAAGTGGGAAATGGAGGATTTGTCTTTTCGCATGCTCGAACCTCAGACATACAAGCAGATTGCAGTGCTGCTTGAGGCAAAGCGGCATGAGCGCGAATTCGAAATTGAGGCTTTCAAAAGCCAGTTAGAGCAATGTTTATCGACAGAATCTATCTATGCAGAAATTCAAGGCAGGCCAAAGCATATCTTCAGCATTGTCAAAAAAATGCGTGGTAAATCGTTGGGATTTGATCAGGTGTTTGATCTTCGTGCGGTTCGCATCATCGTTGAAAAATTGTCTGATTGCTACCGTTGTTTATCGCTTGTCCATGAATATTTCAAACCTGTTGACGGTCAATATGACGACTACATTTCGAAACCCAAAGCCAATGGGTATCAATCTCTTCACACTGTCGTCACAAATCATGCAGGACATGCGTTTGAAATACAAATCCGAACGCGGGCCATGCATGACCATGCAGAGTTTGGCGTCGCTGCACACTGGGCTTACAAGGAAGCTGGTATCAAAGGTTACGGTGGTTTTTCTGCTGCATCGGACCAGACGCAACGGATGGCTGTGCTGAGGCAGTTGCTGGCATGGGAGCGTGACCTGAGTTCGAGTACTGAAACTCTTGGCATTCCGCCTGAACGCAACAACGAGGATCGAATTTACGTATTGACACCTGATGCATCCATCATCGAACTTTCTCATGGTGCTACTCCGATTGACTTTGCTTATGCGGTTCATACCGAGTTGGGGCATCGGTGCAGGGGTGCAAAAGTAGATGGTGTGTTGGTTCCCTTGTCTACGACTTTGTTGAATGGTCAAACGGTGGAAATCACTGCAGCCAAGGAGGGCGGGCCATCACGCGACTGGCTGAATCCAGATTTAAAGTTCATTGGCAGTCAGCGGTCAAAATCCAAAATTCGTGCTTGGTTCAATTTTCAACAGTCACAAGAGACGATTGCTCGCGGCAGGGAGTTGGTTGAAAAAATTCTTCAGCGTGAGGGCAAGACGGCTTTGAGGTTTGAAGATTTGGCCAGCCAACTGGGGTTTGATTCTGCTGATCAACTTTTTGAAGTGGTGGGCAAAGACGAATTATCGTTGCGTCAAATTGAAATCTCACTGCGTCCTTCGGTGCAGCCAGAGGCAATAGACGATAAATTATTAAGAAAATTTCAATCCTCAAAATACCCGTCCTCTCAAGGCAACGTGCTGGTTGTTGGGGTGGATTCCTTACTCACGCAATTGGCCAAATGTTGTAGACCCGCACCCCCAGACTTGGTGAAAGGGTATGTCACCAAGGGAAGAGGTGTCAGCGTACACCGCGCCACTTGTTCCAATTTTCTGCAATTACAAAGCAAGGACGCTGGGCGTGTGATTGAGGTGGCATGGAACCGTGCAAGCACAAAAACCGGCGATATGAAATACGCAGTTGACATTCACATCGTTGCCGATGACCGCCAAGGTTTGCTCCGCGATATTTCTGAAGTGTTGGCAAAAGAAAAAATAAACGTCATTGGCGTGAAAACACAGTCGTCCAGCGACTTGGCGCGAATGACATTCACTGTAGAAATTCTTGATACATTGGGCTTGGCAAAAGTGTTGACCAGCGTGGGTTCTGTCAAAGGTGTGAGAAATGCGCACCGTCAATGATTTGTTCACAGCTGTCATTGTTGGTTGGCCTGTGTCGCAGGGGCATTGGGTTTGAGTTCCTGCTAGAATAGGATTTCGGCAACGAAGGCGCGTAGCTCAGCTGGTTAGAGCA
>SXWY01000114.1 GCA_005789825.1 Burkholderiales bacterium
ACACGTGGCATCGCAGCGCTCGAACGGGCATTGGAATTGATACACACTACACCCGTTGAAAGCAGCGGCAAACACACAAGTAAACGCGCCAAAGGCCATTTGCAATTGCGTCAGGTATCGGTGCAATACCAGGCAGACTTGCCATACGCCCTAGACAAAATTGACCTGGAAATTCAACCCGGAGAAACCGTTGCCTTGGTGGGAAGTTCAGGGTCAGGAAAAACAAGCTTGGCCAATTTGTTGCCACGTTTTGTAGACCTAACACATGGTGAAATTTTGCTGGACGGTGTGTTGTTGCATGACTGGGAACTGCTTCACTTGCGTCGACAATTTGCCATGGTGAGCCAAACCGTGGTGGTGCTCAATGACACACTGGCTGTCAATGTTGCTTTGGGTCAAATACCCGACAGAGACAAAGTGGTGGAGTGCTTGTTGGCCGCCAATTTAGGCGATTACTTAAACAACCTGCCCCAACACATCGACACATTGGTGGGTCATAACGCGTCAAGTCTGTCTGGCGGCCAAAGACAGCGCTTGGCCATCGCCAGAGCCCTGTACAAAGATGCGCCATTTCTGATTTTGGATGAAGCAACGTCAGCCTTGGACAACGAGTCTGAACGAATGGTTCAAGAGGCGTTGCAAAAATTGCAAGTGGGCAGAACAACGCTGGTGATTGCCCACCGTTTGTCCACCATTGAAAATGCAGACCGAATCGTGGTCATGGACGCTGGAAAAATCATTGAAACTGGCAACCACACTCAGTTGATGCAAGTCAATGGCGTGTACGCCTCCATGTATCGGTTGGGTAATTCAGGGCATTTGGCCAGCAGTCTGTAGCGCCAAGCCGCGACTCAGAGCAAAACAATATTGAATTGCTCTGCATCAATACCGAATTCAGCTTGCAAAGAAATGGGCTTGCCAATGAATTCACTCAATCCAGCCAAATGCAAGCTCTCCTCCTCTTGCAGTAAATCGATCACCTTGGGGGAGGCCAGCACGCGAAATTCTTTGGGACTGAACTGGCGTGCTTCGCGCAAGATTTCGCGCAAGATGTTGTAGGCCACTGTCCTGGCGGTATTGACAATACCGCGGCCCTGACAATGGGCACAAGGCTCGCACAGGAGTTGGGCCAGCGATTCGCGTGTGCGCTTGCGGGTCATTTCCACCAAGCCCAGCGCAGAAAAACCGCTGACACTGGTTTTTACTTTGTCACGAGACAACTGCTTAGAAAATTCTGCCAACACGGCATCGCGATGCTCCGCTTTTTGCATGTCAATAAAGTCTGTGACGATCACGCCTCCTAAATTGCGCAAACGCAGTTGTCTGGCAATCGCACCAGCAGCTTCCAAATTGGTTTTGAAGATGGTGTCGTCGAAATTGCGAGCGCCGACAAATCCGCCCGTGTTCACATCAATCGTGGTCAGCGCTTCGGTTTGGTCGATGATCAAATAACCACCAGACTTCAGCATGACTTTGCGACCCAAGGCTTGCTTGATTTCATCGTCAATATTGAACAAATCAAATATCGGGCGTTCGCCTTTGTAGTGCGCCAATTTCGAAACCGCTGACGGCATGAATTCGCGACCAAACAGTTGCAACATATCGTGCTGTTCATGCGAGTCGATGCGAATCGTTTGGGTGGTTTCATCCACCATGTCACGCAACACGCGTTGCAATAAGTTCAAGTCTTGGTGCAGCAACGATTTCGGAGGCAATTGCTGCGAAGCAGCTTTCACCTTGGTCCAGGTTTTTCGCAAATAGGCGATGTCCTCTTTCAATTCCTCTTCGCTGGCGTCTTCGCCGTTGGTGCGCAAAATAAAACCGCCCTTGTCGTCGTCTTGGTGGGCCAATTCAATCAATTTGAGGCGCAGCTTTTCTCGCTGCTCTTGGGGAATTTTTTGCGACACACCGACGTGATTGTCCTGCGGCAAAAATACCAGCAATCTACCCGCAATACTGATTTGCGTCGACAGTCGCGCGCCTTTACTGCCGATCGGGTCTTTGATGACTTGCACCATCAACGACTGACCTTCAAACACTTGTTTCTCAATGGGCACCACGGGGGGGTGCGTCTGATCGTTGTCTTGGGGTTTGGGATGCATCGGGTTGAACAAGTCGGCGACATGCAAAAAAGCAGAACGCTCCATGCCGATATCAATGAATGCCGACTGCATTCCTGGCAACACCCTGGCCACTTTTCCCGAGTAAATATTGCCCACCAAACCGCGCTCGAGCGAACGCTCAATATGCATTTCTTGCAAGGCCCCGTTTTCCACCAACGCGACTCTGGTTTCTTGGGGTGACCAATTGATCAATATGTCGTGTTGCATGCCCTAATCCTTCATCCACTCAAGCAACATTTGTCTGGTCTCATACACCGGCAAGCCCATGATGCCCGAGTGACTGCCAGCGATTTTTTGAACAAAACCCGCTGCAAAGCCTTGAATGGCATATGCGCCCGCTTTGCCCATCGGCTCTCCTGTCTTGACATAGGATGAGATCTCTTCATCTGTCATGGGCGCAAATGTCACGCGAGAACACTGTAACTTGCAAAGCCTTCGGTGCCCTTGGCCGATTGCCACTGCCGTCAGTACTTGGTGGGTCTGTCCAGATAATTTTTTCAGCATTGTCATCGCATCGGCTTCATCGGCTGGCTTGCCAAATACAACACCCTCGAGTGTGACCGTGGTGTCGGCGGTCAGCACGGGTTTGGCTGGCAAGCCTTTTTTTGGTAGCTGCGCCATGGCCGCTTGGAGTTTCAAAAGGGTCACGCGTTTGACATATGCGCGAGCTGATTCGCCAGCCACCCACTCTTCCAAGGCCTCGGCAGTCGCTGCATCTTGCGGCAACAACAATTCAAACGACACGCCAATTTGTGTCAGCAATTGCTGTCGGCGTGGGCTTTGTGAAGCCAAATAAATATCGGGCAGCGACATCATTCGCGGTGATAGGGGTGGTTGGACAACAACGACCAAGCGCGGTAGAGCTGTTCAATCAACAACACCCTGACCATGGCATGGGGCAGCGTCAAGTTCGACAAGCTGAGCAACTCATGGCCGCCTTGGCGAATGGCGGGATCAAACCCATCGGGGCCGCCAATGATCAGGGCCACTTCTGTGGCTTGGTCTTGCCAGCTGCGCCATTTCTCAGCCAAACCTGCGGTAGTGAGGTGTTTGCCTTTTTCATCCAACCAAATACGGTGGCAATCTTTGGGTAACACGGCTTCGATCCGGCCTTTTTCAGCGGCCCAAATTTGAGGCAAGGTTTTGGAGGCTCTTGGTTCCGTTTTGACGGTTTTTAAAGAGAGCTTGATATCGGGTGGGAAGCGTTTGGCATATTCGTCCCAAGCGGTTTGCGCCCAAGCCGGTATCTTTTGGCCGACCGCCACCACCGAAAGCTTCATGGCTTGGAGGGACGCGGTGGACTTTTCTTGGCCACGGTTTTTTTCGACACCGGTTTTTGGGTTGGCGGAGATTTGGCGGCTGTCTTTTTCGCCGGGGGCTTTTTGGCCGCAGTTGATTTGGCTGCGCTTTTGGCCACAGTCTTGGATGCCGTTTTGCGTGCTGTTTTTTTCGGCACTTCTTTGGGAGCGGCAACAGGTTTGGGATTGGGTTGCGGTCTGGCGGCACCGAGTTTGAGACGCACAGGTTTGTCGCCCCAGATTTCTTCCAAATGGTAGTACTGGCGAATCGTGGGTTGCATGATGTGCACCACCACTGGCCCGCAATCGACAATGATCCATTCACCGTTTTCCTCGCCCTCGATGCGTGGCTTGCCAAAACCCGCGTCTCTGACATCGTCGCGCAAATTGGCAGCCAAGGCTTTGGTTTGCCGATTAGAAGTGCCGCAGGCAATGACCACGCGCTCAAACAAAGGTGACAAATGCTCGGTGTTAAACACTTGAATGTCTTGCGCTTTGACATCCTCCAAACTGTCGACGATGGTGCGTTGTAATTTTTGTACGTCTTTTTTTTCAGAGACTTCAGTCATGGGGTTCCAGATAAAGATGGTGATGTTGAATGTATTGCGAGACGGCGGGCATTAAATCTTCGGTGGGTAGTGCACCTTGGCGAATACGGGAGCGGATGTCGGTGGCGCTGACCATTTTTATCGGCATGTTCAAACGTATGGTCTTGATTAGGTTCTGATTGTGCCACTCGTCTGTCCATCCAAGATTTTCCGTGGACGACGGCCTTTGCGCCACTGCCAGCGTGGCATGGGATGCAATTTGTTGCCAGTACTTCCAGGTTTGAAATTGTTGGGCTTGATCGGCGCCCATCACGATAAAAAATTCAGCGTCTGAGTGGCTTTCTTTGAGTTCGTTCAACGTGTCGATGGTGTATGTTGGGCCTTCGCGGCGAATTTCGCGATCGTCCACCGTGACCTTGTCACAGTTTTCAAAATTTTGCTGGGTCATGGCCAAGCGGTGGTGGGCAGCGGTGAGTGAACGCGTCTTGTGCCAGGCGTGTCCAGTGGGCAGCACATACAGCCTGTCCAACTGGAGTTGTTCGATGGCGCAGTTGGCCAGCGCCAAGTGGCCGGTGTGCGGAGGGTCAAAAGCACCGCCATACAGACCGACGCGTGAATAAGTGAGTGGGCTCAAATCCAGGCTTTGGGTTTGAGGTAATCGGTATAGAGCCGGTGTTCCGCAGAGCCTGGCTCAGGCTGGTTTTGGTATGACCAAGCCACCAATGGCGGCATAGACAGCAATATGGATTCGGTACGGCCACCGGACTGCAAACCGAAATGGGTGCCACGGTCAAACACCAGATTAAATTCCACATAACGGCCACGCCGGTACAACTGGTGGTCGCGTTCTTTTTCCCCGTAAGCCATGTTTTTTCGCTTCTCCACAATCGGCAAATAGGCTTTCAAAAAATGGTCGCCTACGCTGCGCATCATTTCAAAACTTCTGTCAAAACCCAGTTCAGAAAAATCGTCGTAAAAAATCCCGCCTATACCGCGCGGTTCGTTGCGGTGCTTTAAAAAGAAATACTCGTCGCACCAGGTTTTGAAGCGTGGGTAAAGATGCTCGCCAAATCCATCTAGCGCTTGTTTACAGGTGGCGTGAAAGTGAATCGCATCCTCGTCAAAACCGTAATACGGCGTCAAGTCCATGCCACCGCCAAACCAAGCCACCGATTGACCATCCGGCGCACGCGCCATGAGCGCCCGCACATTCATATGAACCGTGGGCACATAAGGATTTCGGGGATGAAATACCAAGGACACGCCCATGGCTTCAAAGGGCGAGCCATTGAGTTCGGGGCGGTGCTGCGTGGCAGAGGGTGGCAGTTTGGGCCCCGTGACATGGGAAAAGCCGCAACCTGCGCGTTCAAACACATGGCCTTGCTCCATGATCATGGTGATGCCGTGGCCTTGCAAGGTTTCGCCCGCAGGTTTTTCCCAAGCGTCAGATAAAAAAGAAGTGCCATCTATCTCGGTTAATGCCGTGGTGATGCGTTGCTGCAAGCCCTTTAAATAGTTTTGAACGGATTCAAATGCGGGGTTCATGGCTTAGGCTTTCTGAAAAAAACACCGGTCAACGTTTGATGGCGCGGTGTCCGATATCGCGCCTGACTTGCGCGCCATCAAAGTGGATTTGGTCTACCAACGAATAGGCCACAGACTGGGCTTGTCGCACGGTGTCTCCCAATGCGGTCACGCACAGCACCCGACCACCAGCGGTGACCAATTGTTGTCCCTCACGCTGGGTCGCCGCATGAAACACCACGGCATGGGCATCGGCAGGGGGCAAACCACTTATAGCGTCACCTTTGCGAACAGTTTGGGGATAACCGTGCGCGGCCATCACCACACCCAGCGCCACGCGTCTATCCCATTCGACATCGACCTGTGTCAGGTCGCCTACGGCATCGTCAGTGGCCGCCAGCAGCAATGTCAACAAATCGCTTTTGAGACGCATCAAAATTGGCTGGGTTTCAGGGTCTCCCATGCGGCAATTGAACTCTAAAACTTTGATCTGTCCGGTGGGGCTGATCATCAAACCGGCGTACAAAAATCCGGTGTAAGGAATGCCGTCAGACATCATGCCCTTGAGCGTCGGCTGTATCACCTCGCGCATGACCCGCGCATGGATTTCAGGCGTCACCACCGCTGCTGGCGAATACGCACCCATGCCCCCGGTGTTTGGTCCCAAGTCACCGTCTAGCAGCCGTTTGTGGTCTTGCGAAGTGGCCAAGGCCAAGGCTTGTAAACCTTTGGCAACCACCATGAAGCTGGCTTCTTCACCGTCCAACCATTCCTCGATCACCACTCTGGGTTTGCCACGGGTGTGTTGAATGCCTGTGTGGTCAAGCGCCAGCATGTGATCAATGGCTTGGTGCGCTTCTTGGACAGTTGTCGCGACCACGACGCCTTTGCCAGCAGCCAGTCCATCCGCTTTGACCACAATCGGTGCGCCTTGCGCATCCACATAAGCATGGGCTTGGTCAGCCTCCTCGAAAACCTGAAATGCTGCGGTCGAGATATGGTGGCGCTGCATGAAGGCCTTGGAAAATGCCTTAGAACTTTCAAGTTGCGCAGCTGCTTGGGTTGGCCCAAAAATACGCAAGCCATGGGCGCGAAACTCATCAACCACACCCGCTGCCAAAGGCGCTTCAGGCCCCACCACGGTCAAACCGATGTCATGGGCTTGCGCCCATTCACGCAATGCAACCGTGTCTGTCAGAGGCAGCGTTTGCAAGTTTTTATCCAGAGAAATACCGGCATTGCCGGGGGCCACATAAACCATTTGCACCTGCGGCGAACTGGTCAGTTTCCAGGCCAATGCGTGTTCACGACCACCTGAGCCAATGACAAGCACTTTCATAGGGCCGCGTTGTGATAGACCTCTTGCACATCGTCGAGGTCTTCTAAGGCATCGATGATTTTTTGCATCTTCATTCGGTCTTCATCGCTGAGATCGACAGAAATATCGGCGCGGTAGGTGATTTCAGCAACCGCTGGCAGCATGCCTGCATGTTCCAGTGCAACTTTCACTGCTTCAAACGTGGCGGGTTCAGTCAAGACCTCAATTGCGCCATCGACGTCGGTCAACACGTCGGAAGCGCCTGCATCCAACACCACTTCCATGACTGCATCTTCCGATGTGCCTGGCGCCAATATCAATTGGCCGCAATGCTTGAACTGAAAAGCGACCGAACCGTCAGTGCCCAGATTGCCACCGTTTTTGCTCAAAACATGCCTGACTTCGGCGACGGTTCTGACTTTGTTGTCGGTCATGGTGTCCACCATCAACGCAACGCCTCCCACGCCGTAACCTTCATAGCGGATTTCTTCGTAATGCACACCTTCTAAATGGCCAGTGGCTTTGTCGATGTTTCGCTTGATGGTGTCGGCTGGCATGTTGGCCGCTTTGGCTTTTTCAACCGCCAAACGCAAGCGGGGGTTGATTTGAAGATCTCCCCCGCCTTGGCGCGCCGCCACCATGATTTCTCGAATGACCCGGGTCCAAACCTTACCGCGTTTTTCGTCCTGTCGGCCTTTGCGGTGCTGAATATTGGCCCATTTGCTGTGACCCGCCACCTTAACTGGCCTCGGCTTCTTCCGGTTCGGCCGGCTCAGACTTGGATGAGCGGCTTTCCTTTTTCGGCAGAGGTTGTATGTCGAGCTGCACTTCTTCTTTTTCGTCGAGTCCGACAGTCAAACGTCCACCATCTATCAATCGCCCGAACAACAATTCGTCGGCCAGTGCGCGGCGAATCATGTCTTGGATCAAGCGCTGCATAGGGCGTGCGCCCATGAGCGGATCGAAACCTTTTTTGGCCAAATATTTGCGCAAATCGTCGGTGAATGTGACATCCACTTTCTTTTCGGCCAACTGGGTTTCGAGTTGTAACAAGAACTTGTCGACCACACGCATGATGACGGTTTCGTCCAAAGGCTTGAAGCTGACGGTAGCGTCAAGACGGTTGCGAAATTCTGGGGTGAACAAACGCTTGATGTCAGCCATTTCATCGCCAGGTTCGCGCGCATTGGTGAAACCGATGGTGGACTTGTTCATGGTTTCCGCGCCGGCATTGGTGGTCATGATGATGATGACATTGCGGAAATCGGCTTTGCGGCCATTGTTGTCTGTCAAAGTGCCGTGGTCCATGACTTGTAACAGCACATTGAAGATGTCTGGATGGGCTTTTTCAATTTCATCCAGCAACAACACGGCATGCGGTTTTTTGGTGACGGCTTCAGTCAGCAAACCGCCTTGGTCAAAACCCACATAGCCCGGAGGTGCACCAATGAGTCGGCTGACTGCGTGTCGCTCCATGTATTCGGACATGTC
>SXWY01000115.1 GCA_005789825.1 Burkholderiales bacterium
AACATGATTTTTCACCCGGATCAGCCGCGCATTTTGGCGGTGCTCGATTGGGAGTTGTCCACCTTGGGTCACCCTTTGGCAGACTTCAGCTACCACTGCATGTCATGGCATATCCCGCCCGGCAGTTTTCGCGGCATCGGTGGCTTAGACCATGCCGCTTTGGGCATCCCGCTCGAAGACGAGTACATTGAGTTGTATTGCCAACGAAGCGGCATCACCAGCTTGCAAGCGCTGAAAAAAGACTGGAATTTCTATTTGGCCTACAACATGTTCCGCATTGCAGCCATTTTGCAAGGCATCGCCAAACGGGTGGAGGACGGCACCGCTTCCAGTGCGCAGGCCAAAGCTTCCGGTGCAGGCGCACGTCCCATGGCTGAGCTCGCATGGCTGTTTGCCCAACGACACTGATTTTTTTCATTGACCTTTTTAAACAACGGAGACCCCCCATGAATTTTGATTACACCGACAAGGTCAAAACCCTGCAGGCGCGTTTGATTGCCTTCATGGATGAGCACATTTACCCAAACGAAAAACGGTTCTACCAAGAAATCGCAGACAACCGCGCCGCAGGAAACCCTTGGATCCCCACCAAAATTGTGGAAGAACTCAAACCCCTCGCCCGCAAAGCGGGCCTGTGGAATTTATTTTTGCCCCACAGCAAACGTGCACCTGAAGGGCTGAGCAATTTGGAATATGCACCACTGTGCGAAATCATGGGTCGCGTGCCATTTGCGGCCGAGGTGTTCAACTGCTCAGCGCCGGACACTGGCACCATGGAACCCTTCGAGCGCTATGCCCGCGAAGCGCTCAAAGACCAATGGCTCGAACCTTTGCTTCGCGGTGACATCCGTTCTGCATTTTTAATGACCGAACCCGATGTAGCGTCTTCCGATGCCACCAATATCCAATGCTCCATCAAGCGCGATGGTGACCACTATGTGATCAATGGGCGCAAGTGGTGGTCTTCCGGCGCAGGTGACCCGAGGTGCTCGGTGTATATCGTGATGGGCAAGACCGATCCGGATGCGCCTCGCCATTCGCAACAAAGCATGATCATCGTGCCTGCCAATTCACCCGGCGTAGAAATATTGCGTCCGCTGAGCGTTTTTGGCTATGACGACGCACCGCATGGGCACATGGAAGTCGTGCTCAAAAATGTGCGGGTTCCAGTGGGCAATTTGTTGTTGGGCGAAGGCCGTGGTTTTGAAATTGCCCAAGGCCGCTTAGGCCCTGGCCGTATTCACCATTGCATGCGCACCATTGGCTGCGCCGAACGCGCGTTGGAGTTGATGTGCAAACGCCTCAACAGCCGCACCGCTTTTGGCAAACTGATTTCTGCCCAAGGCGTTTGGCACGAGCGCATTGCCGAGTCACGCATCATGATCGAACAAGCGCGCTTGCTCACACTCAAAGCGGCTTATATGATGGACACGGTCGGCAACAAGATCGCCAAAACAGAAATCGCCATGATCAAGGTGATCGCGCCGGTGATGGCCACACAAATCATCGACTGGGCGATCCAAGCCCACGGTGCGGGAGGCGTGAGCGATGACTTCCCGCTGGCTTATGCATATGCGCACCAACGCACATTGCGCTTGGCTGACGGGCCCGATGAAGTTCACCGCCAATCGATTGCAAAGCTTGAACTTGCAAGACATATTGCAACTGCACCGCAAGAAGTTGACATGGCCGTCACGCGCGGCAGCTGAACATGTCACACGTGATTGACGTATACAGCTGGCCCACGCCCAATGGGCACAAAGTGCACATCATGCTCGAGGAGTGTGGTTATAAATTGGGTCGTGACTGGCTGGCCCACCCGGTGCATATCGGGCAAGGCGAGCAATTCACCCCAGAGTTTTTGACCATCAGCCCGAACAACAAAATTCCTGCGTTGGTGGACCCGGTGGGCCCGGATGGCAAACCCATCAGCGTGTTTGAGTCTGGTGCGATATTGCTGTATTTGGCGGCCAAAACCGGCCAATATTTGCCCAAGTCAGACCGCGCCAAATTTGAAGTGTTGCAATGGCTGATGTTTCAAATGGGCGGGGTCGGTCCCATGCTGGGTCAAAACCACCATTTCCGTATTTATGCCCCAGAAAAAATTCCTTACGCGATCGACCGCTACACCAACGAAGCCAAGCGCTTATACGGCGTGATGGACAAGCAACTGGCTTTGGGCAAATACATCGCGGGCAACAGCTACAGCATTGCGGACATGGCCATTTACCCGTGGTTGCGCAACTGGAAAAACCAAGGGATCGATTGGGCCGATTTTCCGCGCCTCAAGGAATGGTTTGATTTGATCGGTGATCGCCCCGCCGTCAAGCGTGGTTGCGAGGTATTGGCAGATTTACGCAAGCCCTTGCAGAACGATAAAAAAGCCATGGAAACCTTGTTTGGCAAAGGCCAATACGCCAAACGCTGACCTCAAAACTGCCAGCCTATGCCAACCAAACCGCCTTTGCCAACGGCAGAGGCCTTGAATGAATCGCTGCCGATGTTCACGGTTCGTTCGGTCATCTTGGTGTAGTTGTATTCGGTGAAGACGTACTGAAACGGGTTGAGAAAGGTTTTGAAGCCAACCCCTGCCCCATAGCCGTCCAAACTGAAATTGTTGGTGGCATGGGTGGTGTCCATGCTGGCATAGCCCAACTTGGCATAAGCCATGGAACCATTACGAATCAACTGTCCCAGCACCAGTGACCACTGTGCTTGGCTGACGAACCCCATTCGGGTGCTGGAAGTCAACCCTGAGCTGTTGTAATAGTCTTGACCCGCAGGCGGGGTGCTGAATAGATTTCTCTCGTAGATGATGCCCAGCGTTTGACGCTCGGTCATGGCAAAGGTAAATCCCGCGCCTATCACCAGTGGCATCCCCATGGAGGCTTGGCTGTGGGTGTATGCGCCACTTGTAGAGTATTCGGTCAAAGAAGGCGCAATGCTTTGGTAACCCGTCGCAGCTTGTATGTGCCAACCTAAAAACAAATTGCTTTGAGCCATGGCTGGCGCAGCCAACCCACACCCCCATCCTGCGAATATCCATATCCATTTCACAACCAGGTTCCCATCAAAAGCACGATCCATTGCCCAAACACCCCACACAAGAGAGTTCGACAAATCGGCTGACTTCTGTAGCCCGATGCCGATTCAAACGGCGTGGCGCACAACTTGCATTAACTGAAACAACTGGAAACGGCAAACAAATGGCGCTCCAACGGCCTAGAAAGGGTCTGTGAGCGGCAGTGTCTTGCCGCTTGGGTGACTTCAGAGGAAAAAATATGCAGGTCAGATCGGTGAAAACGGCAAGTAATGTTTACAAGCCCCCGGCCAAGCTCTACAGCGTTGCCGAGGCGTTGGCTGCCCTGAAATTGAACAGCAAGCTCAAGGTGACATTGCGCGATACACCCGCCAATATCAGTGGCAACCTGAATGCATTGAAAAATATTCAATCACAAATCACTTTAATCAGTTTCCCAAGCGCTGCTGACAAACTCAATTTGAATGGTGCGCAACTCAAGCAATACGACAAATTGCTACCCAAATTTCCAGACAATTCGTTGGTTTTGACTGACGAGTTCGGCGCTCTCAATACCCACCTCTCGTTGATGCGTGAGAACAACGCCAAGATTAACAAAATCATTCTGACGCCCGCGACCGATCCGAACGCCAAGCAAACTATTTCGCCATGGGATTCCCAGTTATGGAGCAAGTCGGTCAATGGCAAGTTTGAAATCCAAACCCAGATCACCACTGTCGTGGGCGGAACGGCTACTACGCCAAGCAGCACCGTCACCAACAACCAAAACGTGACGGTACAGCCCACCAACAACATCGCCAAATTCAGCACGTTTGAAGACACGCAAGCGCTGGCCGCCAACTACCTGGGCTTGAAAGCCTTGGACGACATGGGAATGTTGACAGGGATTGAGGCATTCAAAGGATCTGCTATCACCACCACCATTGCGCAAGGAAAAGCCCTCTCAGCCTTATTTAATAAGTATTCCACCGAGTTTTATTTGAATATCAGAGACACCACATCCAATATTTCTAAAAACATTGATTTCATTGCCAGCAGCAATAAAAAACTCACGGGCATCACCCAAATTGGAAATATCAAACCTTTGGAAATTTCCAGAGAACAAAACAGAAATGCCGACTTGGCCTTATCCAAAATGAAAAATCCTTACTCCATCAAGTATGTCGCTTAATCACATGGGTTTCAGTGCCAAAGAATCTAAATTTTTCAATACAAATGAGTATAAATAATTACATCGCGTCCGCCTTTGCGCAAGGCACAGCCCCATGAAGCCAGCCACTCAAAAGGTCTAGGGTTGATAATGTCGTGTATGTCAAAGTTCACTGGGCAGCAGGCCAAACCACTTTCTTTCGCAGCCGTTTGCGCTGTGTCAATGGCGTTCTGCTTTTTAGCGGCTTGTTCGGACAACACATCGGACAAGGAAAGCAAATTCCTGCCGGTGCCAGACAAAACGCAAACCGACCAAACTCAAGTGGAAGATGTGTTGAATCGACGGGTTGAGTCGGTGCTCAATGAAGGTATCACCAGTCAAGAGGGACAGCAAGAGGCGCCGCGTGCATCTAAAGCGCGTCCACCCAATTCAGGCAAAGAGCCTATGTTGACCTTGGACAAAACCCTCAAGCCGCTGGGCGAGTTGGTCTATCACTCTGACAAATTGGACTATTACGAATGCAAAGGCGTGGTGGCACCTTGGTTCCTGGAACTGGTGGTGGCTGAAATGAATTATTTCAACGAACTCGCTGAATTGCCGTTTGTCGATCCCAAAACCTGCATCGTCACGCACGCCACCGAAAAAAGCCTGACGCCAGGACGCATCAGCATTCAGTTGTTTGAAAACGCCAAGCAGTTCGATCGCTGCATTCGCCATGAAGCATGCCCTGTTTTTCGAACCGTCAACTTTGTGCCGAACCAAAATGCATTGCTGCGCTCTTATTTTCTTTCTGAGGTGGGTCGCAAACTGGTGCAACACCATTGCGTGACGGACACGGGCAAATGGCACAAAGACCAAACCTGCTACACCATTGACTGATGGTTGAAAGACCCGCCCGAAAGCTCAAGACCGGCGTGTTGATGCCGATTTCTGCCAGACGATTTCTCCGCTTGTCCATGAAAACTCTTTCTCTTTATATATTCCATGTGTGGATGTTGTTGGCACTGACCACCAGCGGCGTTGCCATGGCACAAGACCCCGCACCTGCCAAACCAGCTGCAGAGGCAGGTGGCGCTGCGCCAAAGAAAGAAGAAAAAAAGGACGGTGACAAAGCACCACCTGCCAAAGAAGAACGTCCACGCAGAACATTTGAAGGCCAGGAGCCCTTGTTTTATTTCGACTCCAAGCGCCGCCCTTACATCGAGCCTTTTCACAAAACAGACGGAAATGAATATTTCATTTGCCGAGGCGTGATTGGCGAGTGGTACCGTGAGTTGCTGGCGCAAGAAGCCAATATGCTGGCAGAGAAAGATGGTCTTGACAAAGTCACAGGCTCAACTTGCGCTGTAAGACTGGTTGCCACCAACCAAGGAAAAAAATTGCCCATCGTGTCTGTTGAGTTGTATGTCAATTCCAACGTGATGCGTTCTTGCATTTTGGGGGATTCTTGCCCGCAATCGAGAACCGCGATCATGTATGTGCTGAACAGAACGCTTTATCGCAGTTACTTCATCACGGACCGCGAGAAAAAAATCAGGCGCTATTACTGTTTGGACAACAAGAGCAACATCTTGGCCAAAGAAGAATGTTGGTACCATTTTTTTGACAAAGCCGCCAAAGAAAAGCCTGCAAAAGGTGACGGGCACTGACTGTTGGCCTGCCCGGAGGGGATCGAACCCCCGACCCACAGCTTAGAAGGCTGTCGCTCTATCCAACTGAGCTACGGGCAGTTGCCATAAAAAAAGGCCCA
>SXWY01000116.1 GCA_005789825.1 Burkholderiales bacterium
TGTACACGCGGTGGCCAAAGCCCATGAGCTTGACAATGGAGTTTTTGTCTATGACTTGCTCCATGAACTCACCCACCTTGGCGATGCCGCCGTTGGCTTGAATGTCTTCCAACATGTTCAAGCAGGCTTCGTTGGCACCACCGTGGGCCGGGCCCCATAAACACGCCACACCCGCGGCGATGGCGGCAAACGGATTGGTACCGGATGAGCCGCACAAACGCACCGTCGAGGTGGAGGCGTTTTGTTCATGGTCGGCATGCAAGGTGAATATGCGGTCCATGGCGCGCTCGAGCACCGGGTTGACCACATACGGTTCGCATGGCGTGCCAAACATCATGCGCAGAAAATTGCCAGCGTATGACAAGTCGTTTTGCGGGTATAAAAAAGGCTGACCGATGCCGTATTTGTAAGCCATGGCCACCAAGGTGGGCATCTTGGCAATCAGGCGAATCGCAGCCACTTCGCGGTGTTCAGGGTTGTTGATGTCGGTGCTGTCGTGGTAGAAGGCCGAGAGCGCACCGACCAAGCCGGTGAGCACAGCCATGGGGTGGGCATCGCGGCGAAAACCGCGCAAAAAGAATTGCATTTGCTCGTGCACCATGGTGTGGTGGGTGACGGTGCGGGTGAATTCGTGTTTGCGTTGCGCATTGGGCAGTTCACCGTACAGCAGCAGATGACAGGTTTCTAAAAAATCGCATTGCGTCGCCAGTTGTTCAATCGGGTAACCACGGTAGAGCAATTCGCCTTTGTCGCCATCAATGAAAGTGATCGCCGATTGACAAGACGCGGTTGACAAAAAACCTGGGTCGTAGGTGAACATGCCAGTTTGGCCATACAGCTTGCGAATGTCGATCACGTCCGGGCCGATGGTGCCTTTGTAGACCGGCATCTCAACGCTGGGTTGGCCATGGGTGAAAGAAAGAGTGGCCTTGTAATCAGCGAGTTTCATGGTCAATTCCTGTGTCAATCAATAAAAAAATCAAACTTTGAGCATCGGCAAAAGGGCTTGAACTTGGGGGTGTTGCAGCACATCGTGGCTGGGGGTCCTGCCTAGCAACACATCCAACAAATCGTTGTCCGCCAATTCCATCAATGCGTACATACCGCGCGCTTGCCCAACGGTCAATTCGTCTGCGTGTTTGTTGAAAAAACGCTCGATGAACAAATCGTTTTCCAGCAAACCACGGCGGCAACGCCAGCGCAGTTTGCTCAAGGCAGCTGACGACAATCTGTCGCCATCTGCCAAGCCAACGAGTTGCTCATCCTCCATTCACACCGCGCGGCTGATCATCAGTTCTTTGATTTTGCCGATCGCCTTGGTGGGGTTCAAACCTTTGGGGCAAACATCGACGCAATTCATGATGGTGTGGCAACGGAACAAACGGTAGGGGTCTTCCAAGTTGTCAAGCCGCTCGTTCGTGGCGTGGTCGCGGCTGTCAGCGATGAAGCGATAGGCTTGCAGCAAACCTGCCGGTCCCACAAATTTGTCGGGATTCCACCAAAACGATGGGCAACTGGTCGAGCAGCTTGCGCACAAAATGCATTCGTACAAACCGTCGAGTTCTTCGCGTTCAGCCGGGGATTGCAAACGCTCTTTTTCGGGCGGCAGGCTGTCGTTGACCAAATAAGGTTTGATCGAGTTGTATTGGTTGAAGAACTGCGTCATGTCCACAATCAGGTCGCGAATGACGGGCAATCCGGGCAAAGGTTTGAGGGTGATCACGCCCGGCAAGGTCAGCATATTGGTCAAACACGCCAAGCCGTTTTTGCCGTTGATGTTCATGGCGTCAGACCCGCACACGCCTTCGCGGCAAGAGCGGCGAAACGACAGCGACGGGTCTTGTGCTTTGAGCTTCATCAACGCGTCAAGCAACATGCGTTCATGGCCATCGAGTTCAACCTCGATGGTTTGCATATAAGGCTTGGCGTCTTTTTCCGGGTCGTAACGGTAGATCTTGAAAGTGCGTTTCATCAGAAGGTTCTCACTTTGGGCGGAATGCTTTCCGTGGTCAAGGGTTGGAGTTTGACCGGTTTGTACGTCATGCTGTTGCTGTGGCTGTGCCACAAACTGTGCTTGAGCCATTGCTCATCGTTGCGGCCGTTCGGGTGCTCGGGCGTGTCTGCGTAATCGTCCACCGTGTGTGCGCCACGGCTTTCGCGCCGTGCAGCGGCCGAGACCATGGTCGCTTGTGCACATTCGATCAGGTTTTCCACTTCCAGCGCTTCAATACGAGCGGTGTTGAAAATTTTGCTCTTGTCTTTCAAACCGATGGCGTTGACACGCTCGCGCAATTGCGCGATTTGCAACACGCCTTCGTCCAGCGACGCTTGCGTACGGAACACACCTGCGTGTTTTTGCATGCTGCTGCGCAAGTCGTTGGCGACATCTTGTGCGTACTCGCCGCTGGTGCTGTTGTCCAAGCGTGCCAGCCGTGCCAAAGTGCGGTCGGCGGCGTCGGCCGGCAAAGGTTTGTGCAATTTGTTTTTTTGGTGAAACTCGGCGATATGGTTGCCGGCAGCTTTGCCAAACACCAGCAAGTCCAGCAATGAATTGGTACCCAAGCGGTTCGCGCCGTGCACGCTGACGCAAGAGCATTCACCGACCGCGTACAAACCATTGACCACGGCGTTGTGATCGCTGGCGGTTTGGGTCACCACTTGGCCGTGGATGTTGGTGGGAATGCCGCCCATTTGGTAGTGGATGGTGGGCACCACCGGAATGGGCTCGCGGGTGATGTCGACATTGGCGAAGTTGTGGCCGATCTCGTAGACAGACGGCAAGCGCTTCATGATGGTTTCTGCGCCCAAGTGGTCGAGCTTTAAATGCACGTAATCTTTGTTGGGTCCGCAACCGCGCCCCTCTTTGATTTCCTGGTCCATGCAGCGCGACACGAAATCACGCGGTGCCAAGTCTTTGAGCGTAGGGGCATAGCGCTCCATGAAACGCTCGCCCAAACTGTTGAGCAATATCGCGCCTTCGCCACGACAACCTTCGGTCAGCAACACGCCCGCGCCCGCGACGCCGGTGGGGTGGAATTGCCAAAACTCCATGTCTTCCAAGGGAATGCCCGCGCGCGCCGCCATGCCCAAACCATCGCCAGTGTTGATGAATGCATTGGTGGATGCTGCAAATATGCGGCCTGCACCACCCGTGGCGAGCAGCACCGTTTTGGCTTCCAAAATATGCAAGTCACCGGTTTCCATTTCGAGGGCTGTCACGCCGACCACATCGCCATCCGCGTCGCGGATCAGGTCTTGCGCCATCCATTCGACAAAGAAATTGGTATGGGATTTCAAATTTTGCTGATAAAGCGTATGCAGCATGGAGTGACCGGTGCGGTCAGCAGAGGCGCAGGCGCGTTGCACCGACTTTTCGCCGTAGTTAGAAGTGTGTCCACCGAACGGCCGTTGGTAAATGGTGCCATCCGGGTTGCGGTCAAACGGCATGCCCATGTGTTCGAGTTCGTAAACCACTTTGGGCGCTTCGCGGCACATGTATTCAATGGCGTCTTGGTCACCCAGCCAGTCTGATCCTTTGACCGTGTCGTAAAAATGGTAGTGCCAGTTGTCTTCCGACATGTTGCCCAAAGAGGCGCCGATACCGCCTTGGGCGGCGACCGTGTGCGAGCGGGTGGGAAACACTTTGGACAACACCGCCACGTTCAGGCCAGCGCGAGACAGCTGCAGCGAGGCACGCATGCCAGAGCCGCCTGCGCCGACGATGACCACATCAAAACGGCGACGGGGAATAGAAGAACGTGTCATCTGTCAAAGTCTCCAAAGAACCTGCACCGCCCAGCCCAAACATGAGAGCAACCAGACGATCGTGAAAATATGCAGCGCCAGTCGCACACCGACCGGCTTGATGTAGTCCATCCAAATATCACGCATGCCCACCCACACGTGGTAGGTGAGCGCGAGCAGCACGGTGAAAGTCAGTGCCCTCATCCATTGGGGGCTGAAGATACCGGCCCACAGGTCATAGCCGATCTCGCCCCGCGAAAAAATCAATTGGAACAACACCAGCGCTGTGAATAGCGCCATCAATACGGCGGTGAGTCGCTGCGCCATCCAGTCGCGCAATCCGTAATGGGCACCTGTTACCAGGCGTTTGGAACCGATTCCTTCACTCATCATTGCTCCTGGGCTGTTAATAAAGGCCAAACAGTTTGGCGCCGAGCACGACAGTCAAGCCCACACTGAGGGCCAGTGTGGCCACGGCGCTGCTGCGACCAAACTCACGGCTGACGGAATGGGTGGCGTCCATGTACAAATGGCGCAGACCGGCGATCAAATGGTGCAAATACGCCCAGATCAAAGCCAGCAAGGTCAAGCGAATGAACCAACCTGGGTACATGCCAATGCCCAAATTCAAGGCTGATTTGAATTTGGCAAACGAGATTTCAGACGACACCGACTTGTCAAATAACCAGACGATGAACGGCAACAGCAAAAACATCAGCGCGCCGCTGATGCGGTGCAAGATTGACACCCAGCCGGCCGCAGGCAGTCGGTAGCTGGGTAAATCTTGCAAAGCG
This sequence comes from Burkholderiales bacterium, assembly GCA_005789825.1. Lineage (GTDB taxonomy): Bacteria > Pseudomonadota > Gammaproteobacteria > Burkholderiales > Burkholderiaceae_C > Limnohabitans. The sequence continues at coordinate 4,539 of SXWY01000116.1, forward strand.
TGGATGTTGCGAAAAACGGGCCGGGTTTTTGCGGGTTCAGTCATGCCTGGGGCTTTCCGGGAAAGGGGCTGGTAAACCCCAGTGGTTCAAAGGTGAAATTCATTCTATTGCAATGCACAAAAAATCTGAGTCACGCATGTTTGTAAGGGTGGAAGCGTTCATTATGGGTACTTATCAGTTCAATTCATTAAGGTAATGCCGGTTATCGGTACGGTAAACACCAATCCGCCATTCCATGGGGGTGTTGTGGTAGGTGAACGCCATGCGTTCCACCTTGAGCAAGGGGGTTTCACTGGTCACCTTCAGCCATTCGCAGACATCGGCTGACGGCAGCACCGCGCGCAGTCGTTCTTGGGCGCGCACCATGCGTATGCCGAAATCAGATTCGAACATGGCGTACATCGGGCGGGTATCGGCGCGAAGTCGCTCGGCGGTCAAGCCTTTGAAAGCGGCGCCGGGCAGCCAAATATCTTCAAAAATGGTGGGAACCTTGTCGAACGACAGCACGCGGCGGACTTGGAAAACCGCCTCACCGCTGCGCAAACCCAGCACTTGCGCCACGGCAGGCGGGGCGCGCAAGCGTTTGCAGTCGATGATTTGTCGGTCGGCCGGACCTTGGGAGTCGCTTTGGGGGTTGTCGGGTTTGAGTTTGAGGAACCGAAACTGCACTTGTTGTTCGGCGTGCGTGGCGACAAATGTCCCTTTGCCCTGGCGGCGTACCAACAAGTGCTCTTTGGCCAGTTCATCGACCGCCTTGCGTACCGTGCCTTGGCTGACTTTGTACCGCGCAGCCAATTCAAATTCACTGGGGATCGGGTCGCCTGGTTTCCATTCGCCGGCTTGCAGGCTTTGCAATACCAAGGCCTTGATTTGCTGATAAAGCGGGCTGAACGATGCCGAAACCGCTGCGTTTGGTGGCGCAAGAGTGGCTGTGTTTTCAGGCAATAAGGTGGTGTTCACGGTCAATCAGTCAGGCTCAGGTCAAGGTTTAGACGCTATCATATCTTCTATAAGACATAGGTCTTGTCGACCCGGCCCCCCTGGTTTAACTGGCGGCTTTCATTGGTTCAATTTCGGAGATTTTTCATGAGTAAACAACCCGTTCGTGTGGCCGTCACCGGTGCCGCAGGTCAGATCGGCTATGCCTTGTTGTTCCGTATCGCCTCAGGCGAAATGCTTGGCAAAGACCAGCCTGTCATCCTCCAACTGCTTGAAATCCCCGACGAAAAAGCCCAAAAAGCACTCAAAGGCGTGATGATGGAATTGGAAGACTGTGCGTTTCCTCTGTTGGTGGGCATGCAAGCGCATTCCGACCCGATGACCGCCTTCAAAGACACCGATTACGCCTTGTTGGTTGGTTCGCGCCCCCGTGGCCCCGGCATGGAGCGCGCAGAGTTGCTGTCTATCAATGGCGCCATTTTCACGGCGCAAGGCAAAGCCTTGAACGCTGTGGCTTCGCGCCAGGTCAAGGTGTTGGTGGTCGGTAATCCAGCCAACACCAATGCGTATATCGCCATGAAATCGGCGCCCGATTTAAACCCCGCCCATTTCACCGCCATGCTGCGCTTGGACCACAACCGCGCCGCCTCGCAACTGGCGGCGAAGACCGGCAAGGCGGTGGCTGACATCGAAAAACTGTGCGTTTGGGGCAACCATTCGCCCACCATGTACGCAGACTACCGTTTCGCCACGGTCAACGGCCAGTCGGTGAAAGACATGATCAACGATCAAGAATGGAATGCCCAAGTGTTTTTGCCCACGGTGGGCAAACGCGGTGCCGCCATCATCGAAGCACGTGGTTTGTCCTCTGCGGCTTCTGCGGCCAACGCCGCCATCGACCACATGCGCGATTGGGCCTTGGGTACGAACGGAAAATGGGTCACCATGGGTATTGCTTCACAAGGCTGGTACGGTATTCCCAAAGAGGTGATGTTTGGTTTTCCGGTGACCTGCGCCCATGGCCAATACAGCGTGGTCGAAGGTTTGCCGATCGATGCATTCAGCCAAACTTGCATTGACAAAACCCTCAAAGAACTCACCGACGAACAAGCCGGTGTGGCGCATTTGCTCTGACAGCATCATGACGGTGTGACATGAACAGTTCTTCTGACCCACATTCCAAACACCCGCGTGAGGTGTTGCAAGTTGCGCAGGCCGGCGCCGTGGTATTGCCTGTGTGTGACCATTACTGCGGCGTGGAAGCGCGCATGCGCAAAAGTTTGACCATCCAAGCCGACATGCATGAAGAATTTGGTGTCTGCGTATTTGATGTCACCTTCGACTGTGAAGACGGTGCGCCGGTGGGCGGCGAAGTTGAGCATGCCCATTTGGTGCGTGAATTGGTGCAAAGCGCAGACCCCAAAGCCAGAGTGGCGGTTCGGGTGCATCCGGTAGACCATGGCAGTTTTCACACCGATATCGAAGAGATCGTGGCCAAAGTCGGGCACCGCCTGTGCCATGTCATGTTGCCCAAGGTCGAATCATTTGATGACATAGACAAAGCTGTTCGTGCGATCGATCAAGCCGGTGCTACTGAGTTGGCGGTGCATGCGTTGATCGAATCCCCGGCGGCGGTGCACCGCGCTTTCGAGATCGCGTCGCATCCGCGATTGCAGTCCATCAGTTTTGGATTGATGGATTTTGTGTCGGCGCATGCGGGTGCGATCGCATCCAGCGGCATGGATGCCGACGGACAATTCAGCCACATGTTGGTGTTGCGTGCCAAATTGGAAATCTCCAGTGCCTGCCATGCACATGGCAAAGTGCCTTCGCACAGTGTGGTCACCGAATTCGATGACACCTACGCGGTTGAAAACGCAGCAAGACGCGCTTCGCAGGAATTGGGTTACACCCGCATGTGGAGCATCCATCCGGCACAAATTCGTCCCATCTTGGCGGCCATGGCGCCTTCAGCGGCAGACATCGAACGGGCTTGTGATGTGTTGTTTGCCGCCCAGCGCGCGGCATGGGCACCAATCAACTTGGGTGGAAAACTGCTGGACCGCGCCACCTACCGTTATTTTTGGCAGTTGCTGCAACGTGCGCATGCCACCGGTCAACCTCTGTCCGAGGATGCCAAAGTTTTTTTTGAGTGAACGACGGATGTTTCACTCGCCGTTTTAAAGTCAGGAGATAGTCATGTTGCAAGCCTACCGAGACCATGTGGCCGAACGCGCTGCGTTGGGAATTCCCCCGCTTCCTTTGAGCGCCAAGCAAACCGCTGAATTGATCGAACTGATCAAAGCACCACCCGCGGGTCAAGACGCTTTCCTGATGGATTTGCTGACCCACCGCGTGCCCCCCGGTGTGGACGATGCCGCCAAAGTGAAGGCCTCGTTTTTAGCGGCTGTCGCGCATGGCGAATTGAAAGTGGGTTTGGTCTCGAAATCCAAAGCCACTGAGTTGCTGGGCACCATGGTCGGCGGCTACAACGTGCACCCGCTGATCGAGTTGCTCGATGACGCTGAAGTCGCCGGTGTGGCCGCAGAAGCGCTGAAGAAAACCTTGTTGATGTTCGACTTTTTCAATGATGTGGCTGACAAAGCCAAAGCGGGTAACGCCAAAGCCAAGGATGTGATGCAAAGCTGGGCGGATGCCGAGTGGTTCACCAGTCGCCGCGAAGTGGACAAAAAAATCACGGTCACCGTGTTCAA
>SXWY01000117.1 GCA_005789825.1 Burkholderiales bacterium
CTCCCGCTTGGTGATTCAGCGCCGTTAACCGCCCCGACCGCCCCGCAACATGCCACTGGCCTTGGCGCGGCCCATGCCAGCTTGTGACATCAACGCCATGCCGCGTGAAGCATGTGCATGCGTGATGGCAAGCGCTAAAGCGTCCGCGGCATCCGCACCGGGCAGAGAAGGTAATTTCAACAAGCGCTTGACCATTTCTTGCACTTGCGCTTTGGCCGCTTTGCCATGGCCCGCAACGGCTTTTTTCATTTGCAAAGCGGTGTATTCGGCCACTGGCAACGGTTGGTGCGCGAGCGCTGCCAGGCACGCCCCACGCGCTTGTCCAAGCAACAAGGTCGATTGCGGGTTCACATTGACAAAGACGATTTCAATCGCAGCGGTTTGCGGTTGGTACCGTTGGCAGACTTCGCAAATACCTTCAAACAGCACACCGATGCGGGCGGTCAAATCAGTGCGCGGCAAATGTGTGGTGGTGATGGTGCCGCTGGCGACATAGTGCAATTTCCCATTTGCCCAATGCACCACGCCAAAGCCGGTGGTTTGCAGGCCAGGGTCAATGCCCAATATATTCATGGCAACACCGCCGAAGCCATGCGGCCTTGGATCACCTGTGCACGCTCTGCCAAATAAGGCGATTGAGGGAGTTTTTCAAAATATTTCGGTCTGGGCAACATCACGGCCAAGCGCGCAGATTCCCAAGATTGGAGTCGTGATGCAGGCTTGGAAAAATAATGCTGTGCCGCCGCTTGCGCACCAAACACACCTTTGCCCCATTCCACGTGGTTGAGGTAGATCTCCAAGATGCGCTGTTTGCTGAGAAAAGCTTCCAGCGCCAATGTGATGACCAACTCTTGGCCTTTGCGCAAAAAATTGCGTTCACCAGAAAGAAATAAATTTTTTGCCAACTGTTGGGTGATGGTGGAACCACCGACCACTTTCGGCGGTTTGCCTTTTTGGTTAGAGCGGGCTTGGGCTTTTTCGTTGCGCGTCCAGGCTTTTTCGATCGCTTGCCATTGCACGCCATCATGGCTGGCAAACACATCATCTTCCGAGGCAATCACTGCCCGCGACAAGGACACATGGATACGCGCGGACGGTACCCATTGTTGACGCCAGCGAAAACGCGCGTCTGATTTGAGAATCTGCAGAATTTGTGAACGCTCAAAAGCTGTGGAATACGGATCGACAAAGCGCATCATGGCCACGCGTGCCACAAAATACAGTTGTAATCCGAATGCAGACAACAGCAGCAGCAGCAGCCACCGGCGAAGCAGTGCGCCGCGACCAAAACGTGTTCGGGACGAGGCGTTGTTCATGGTTGCAACGATTCGGCTTGCACCGTTTGGTTGCGTTTGAAGGTATAGCGCGACACCATGGCCAATTGGTCAAATTCTTTTTTCATGTCGCCTGTGAACACGCCAAACGGCCCAGCAGAAGCCGCGATGTCTAATGCAGCGCGGTCCAGCTCGGCAATGCCAGAGCTTTTGAGAATTTGTGTCGACAGCACACGCCCCTGGGCATTGACAGTCAGCACCATGGTGAGGCTGCCATAGAGTTTCTCACCATGGGCTTGCGGAAAAAAGCGTGTGCCGCGTTCCTCGATCAAGCGCCGCATATGGTGATGGTAGTTCGCGAAACTGACCTCGCGGGTTGCTGGGCTGACATAGCGGGTGCGTGGCCTGGCGTTTTGTTCAGCGATACGACGTTCGATTTCAGCCAGCATGTCGAGCAATTGGCGTTGTTGTTGCGCCTGTTCTGTGGCTTGCGACGCAGTTTGAGGTTGCGCTGAAGCATAGACACTGAGTTGTTGTTTGATACTGGCCAACAGCGCGGATTGCTGTTGCTTGATTTCTTGCAATTTTGAAGGGCTGGCATCGTCGGCTTGACCCACCTGCGTTGTGGTTGACACAGGCAGGGGTGATTGGGTGCGACCGCTGGCCGCCTCACCGCCTCCTTGTAAATGGGCTTGTGCCAAGGCCTGGGGTTTTTCGGGGGCAGGTCCTGGACTGCGGCCATTCACCAAAACAATCTCCAAGGGGCTTTGCATCATCAATCGGTCAAAGCCTTGTGGATCGGCGATTTTGAAAGCCAGTAAACCGACATGCAATCCCACCGACAGGGTGAGTGCGACTTGCATGGGCGTGATCTGCCACTGCATATGCATCACAGGGCTGGGCTGGGGGCAGTGGCTTCACCACCGGTATCGTTGGCTGTGTCGTCCATGTCCAATGCAATAGCGATCGGTCCGACAGCCGTCTCTTCTTCGGTGTTGTCATCGGTCGAGGGTGATGCAGTCTCTAGCAAGCAGACAAATGTGGCCTTGACGTCCAGCGCCATGGTGTCCACCTGACCGAGTCTCACACGCACCAAAGCGCCGCGCTCGAGCACGGGTGCACCGGCCAAGCCCAACACCAGCGGTAAATCCACGGCTCTCACCAAGGGAGGTTCACCCGGAAAAGCTTTGATCACGGTGGCATCAATCTCTTGCACCTGCTGTTGCTGCAAATATTTGAGCGTCCAATACCGCTCCATGGTGGCTTGGTGTGTGTTGTAGGCACTGTAAGCATCTTCAAACGCAGAGACGATAGACATCAGGTTCGCATCTTTGGGTTTGAACGGTGCCACCAAGCCAGCGGTGTTGCCATGTTGAACGCAGGCCACCAGTTGCCACTGGTTCACCAAATCGGTGTAGCGGCGCAGCGGTGAAGTACTCCATGCATAGCAAGGCACACCAATGCCTGCGTGTGGCAACGCACGCGTGCCCATGCGCACCTTCACGCCGGGTGCCATGCTGGCTTGGCTGCGGTAAAGACCTGGCACGCCCAAGTCGGCCAACCACTGACCCCACGTGCTGTTGGCCAAAATC
>SXWY01000118.1 GCA_005789825.1 Burkholderiales bacterium
CTAAGGCAACCTTGCCAGCGATCATCACGTCCGTTGCGCGCTTGATCGAATCGACCAAAGATTCGCGGCAACCGTAGAGGTTGTCAAACTTGCTCTTGGTCACTGAGTCGTTCACGTTGATCGCGCGGAACATCAAATTGCCTTTGGCGGCCATTTCGTTCAAACGCAACACACCGGTGGTGGTTTCTTCGGTGACACCAATGATTTGCGCTGATTTGCGGCTGTACCAAGTGGGATCGACTGCCAACTTGGCTTTGATCGCATTGAACAAACAAACTTCCTCTTCGCTGCCGGGGTTGCTCAACAACGATGCGTCTTTTTCAGCACGCTTGCCCAAGTGCATCAGCAAGGTGGCGTCGCCGCCGTCGTCCAAAATCATGTTCGGGCCTTCGCCGTCTGCGCCCTTGGCGGCGAATTCAAAAATGCGGTGGGTGTAGTCCCAGTAATCGGCCAGCGATTCACCTTTGTAGGCAAACACGGGCGTGCCGTTGGCCACCAACGCGGCAGCCGCATGGTCTTGTGTGGAAAAAATATTGCAAGAGGCCCAGCGCACTTGTGCGCCCAAGGCTTGCAGTGTTTCAACCAACACTGCCGTTTGAATGGTCATGTGCAATGAACCGGTGATGCGTGCGCCCTTGAGGGGTTGTGCTTTGGCGAATTCTTGGCGAATCGCCATCAGACCGGGCATTTCGGTTTCTGCGATTTTGATTTCTTTGCGGCCCCAGTCGGCCAGGCTCATGTCGGCGACATGGAAATCGGTGGTTTGGGTGGGTTTGAGAGATGCGTTCATGAGAGGCTCCAAAAGAGGTTCAGGGCCACTGACACGCGAATAAACACCAGGTTTGCCGAGGTGCTCACCTCACGTTGTCAGTGGGTGAGCGCAGTTGGAAAGGGTTCCGAGCCTCACATCTGGAACAGATGCTGCAGCGCTCCTCGGTCCGCAAATTCTATTTCAAAATGGATGGGGGCCGGGCCTCGGTGCCAAAACCCTTGCCGCAAACCACAGGGACAGGGTTTTTAGCCAACGGTTGCGCAACCAAACCCTTGGATTCATCGGGCTATGATCCCGGCTTATCCCCACTAAGCACCATGATCTCAGCCCTTGAAGAAGTGCAACGTCGACGCACGTTTGCCATCATTTCTCACCCTGACGCCGGTAAAACCACACTGACAGAAAAGCTGTTGCTGTTCTCTGGTGCGATCCAGATCGCCGGATCGGTCAAAGCGCGCAAAGCCTCTCGCCATGCCACCAGCGACTGGATGGAAATTGAAAAGCAACGCGGCATTTCAGTGGCCTCGTCGGTGATGCAAATGTTGTACCGACAGCACGTGATCAACCTGTTGGACACGCCCGGGCACAAAGATTTTTCCGAAGACACCTACCGCGTGTTGACGGCGGTGGATTCCGCCCTGATGGTGATTGATGCGGCCAACGGTGTCGAGGCGCAAACCCGCCGCTTGATCGAAGTCTGCCGCCAGCGTGACACGCCGATCATCACCTTTGTCAACAAAATGGACCGGGAAGTGCGCGACCCGTTGGACATTCTTGACGAAGTGGAACGCGAACTGGGCATGCCGTGTGTGCCGATGACTTGGCCGGTCGGACAAGGCAAGAGTTTTGGCGGCATCGTCAATTTGCGAACACAAGCCATGACGGTGTTTGAGTCGGGCAGCGAACGCCTGCCTCAAGACTTCGAAACCCTTTCGCTCACCGAACAAACCGACTTGTCGCAACGCTTTGGCCTGTCTTGGGCCGCAGCCATGGAGAGCATGGAATTGGCCACTGGCGCATCGCCTGCGTTCGACCGGGACGCATTTTTGAGCGGTAAACAAACACCGGTTTTTTTCGGTTCGGGTGTCAACAATTTCGGGGTCATGGAAGTGCTGGATGCGCTGGTTGATCTCGCGCCTTTTCCGCAGTCGCGCAAAAGTTCGCTGATGGTCAACAAGCAGATGGTGGAAAAAACCATTCAACCTGAAGACAGCGGTTTTTCTGGCGTGGTGTTCAAAGTACAGGCCAACATGGACGCCAACCACCGCGACCGGATCGCTTTTGTGCGTGTAGCCTCAGGCAAATATTCGCCCGGCATGAAACTCAAGGTACAGCGCAGCGCCAAAGAACTGCGGCCCACCTCGGTGGTGACGTTTCTCAGCCAGCGGCGCGAAGCTGTTGAAGAAGCTTATGCCGGGGACATCATTGGATTCACCACGCACGGCGGCGTGCAACTGGGCGACACCATCACCGACGGCAGCAACCTGCAATTCACTGGCTTGCCTTTTTTTGCGCCGGAGTTGTTCATGACGGTGTTGCTGAAAAACCCGTTGCGTACCAAACAACTGCAGACCGGTTTAGAGCAACTCGGCGAAGAAGGCGCGATACAGGTATTTCGGCCCGAGGTCGGCGGTCCGATGTTGCTGGGGGCTATCGGTCAATTGCAATTTGAAGTGGTTCAACACCGGCTCAAAGCCGAATACGACTGCGATGTCCGGCTCGAGGCTTGCCAATACACGGGAGCACGCTGGATCACCGCAGACACCCCGGCGCAATTGCGCGAATTCACCCACGCCTATGCGCAACGCATGGCGTTGGATGCCGCCAATACCTTGGCGTATTTGTGTACCTCGCCTTATGACGTGCGCTTGGCCCAAGAACGTTTTCCGCAGATTCACTTTCATCCTTTGCGCGAACATGCCGGTTTGTCGCTGGGATCGGCAGGCTGACACCCTCGCATGCGCAAAGACTATTTGCCACCCTCTGTGCGACCCGTGGTCTGGCTGCTGGTGTGGCTGCTGGTTGGCGGTTGCTTGTCTTTGCGCACGGGTCCAAACAACCCCATCGGCAGACCTGCTGCCTTGCCCGCAAGCCCTTCAGCAGCAAACGCTTCACACACTTGGGTGCTGGAAGCCCAAGGCCTGATCGGTCAACCTTCAAAAGCACCTGCCGCCCACGCCAGTCATCTGGTCGCCCTGCCTGACCACCCTGCTTACGCGCTCGCGGCTTTTTGGTTTGCAGGCAGCAAAGAGGCCCGCCCCGATGTGCGCATCGCCATGTCCTTGTGGTCGCGACAGCAACAAACATGGACCGCGCCGGTGTGGGTGGTTGACCGCCATAGCGCTGCTGCGGTATTGGGCAAAGGCCTTTTGCATCTTGGCAATCCAGTCGCTTGGGTCGACCAACAACAACGCCTGCACGTGTTTGTGGTGGGTACCGGCTTGGGCGGATGGGCTGCGGCCCGCGTATTGCATTTGCGCCAAACATCGGCGAGCAGTTCCTCGGCGGCTGCACCGGCTTTTGACGTGGTCGGTCAATTGCCGCTGGGCTGGTTGTGGAACCTCAGCCATTTGGTGCGGCATGCGCCGTTGCCCTTGGCCGATGGTGGCATGGTGCTGCCATTGCATTTCGAATTGGGCGGCCACTATCCTGTGTTTGCCTGGTTCAGCCCTGATGGTGAATTCCAAGGACTGCGCCGTTTGACCGATGTGGGCCAATCGTTGCAACCTGCACCGGTGGCGGTGGACGGCAAGCACTGGCGGGCCTATTTACGCACTTTGGCACCGCGCGACAAACTGCAAGTGGTTGCCAGCACCGATGCTGGGCAACATTGGCAACTGCAGCCTGAACTGAACCTGAGCCACCGAGACTCTGCTGTCGCCAGTCTGCGCCTTCCTTCTGGCGAGTGGATGATGGCGCGTAATCCGTTGGAACGGGGTCGTACCCAATTGCTGATGCACCACAGCCAAAACGGGTTGGATTGGTCCCCCCCCATCACACTTGCCGAGGGAGGGGCCGACAGCGAATATTCCTACCCTGCTATGGTTTGGAGCGAAGACCGTTTATGGGTCAGTTACACGCATTTGCGCCAAGGCATCGCTTGGCAACGCTGGCATGCCACACCCCATGACAAGGGGTCCCCATGAACACATGGCTTGGACTGGTCAATCACTCAGCGCTGCTGCCGAGCTTGGCCATGCAACAGTTGTTTCACGCTGTTATCTGGCTGGCCGTCTTGAGTTGGCTGGGTGTGCAATGTTTGCCCTCGTACGACCGGCGCTGGCGCTGGGTCATGTGCAGCATCGCCGCGTTGCTGGTGCTGCTGATGTGGCAATCGGTATTGCCGTCGCTGGGTTTGGTATTTCAAACACCCAGCCTGATGACATTGTGCGCTTGCCTCGCGGTGGCTTGGGGCGATATCAAAGGTCCCTCCAGTCGGTTGTTTGGCAGCCACGACCAAGCGCGTCTCAGCCCTGGCTTGTGGTTGGTGGTGGTGCTGGTTGGATGGTGCTTGTCACTGGATGCTTTTGGCTGGTTGCCTTGGGATGTTTACAGCATGGGCTTTGAGCCGCGTTTGCTGTGGTTAGCTTGGGGGGTTCTGGGCTTGTGGATGGCCACCGCCTACTTGTTGCCACTGCCTGATGGGCATGCCAAAGCCGCAACCTGCTGCTTGCTTGCCACCGGTTTGTTTGTGGTCACGCAAGCACCATCTGGCAATGTGTGGGATGCTTGGTTAGACCCCGGTCTGTGGTTGTTTGCGCATTACCAATGGATCAGGCACGGTGGATTTCATCGCACCCGCATCAACCACTCTTGACGCCACAACCATTCGCTGGGCCGCCACACATTGCCCGCATGAACTTGACCGGGTTTCAAGCGCTGTTCGATGTCCCATCGCACAGCCACGCGTTCGCAGACGAGTTGGGTTTCACAAGGCAAGGGCGGATCGCTCATCAGGCGAGGAACGATGAACCAGGTACCCGGTGTGCGGTCTGAGCCATCGATCAATGCTTGAAGTTTGGCCTGTTGTGGCACAAACCGGTTGTGACCCGGCAACAAAAACTGCAAGCGTTCAAATTCACCGTTGAACCCTTCTGTGACCCACACGGTGTCGGCGGTGGGTCGCTCGGTGATGCTGCCTTGAAAATGCACACGCTCGCCAGACATGCCTTGCAGCAAAGCATTCAAGCCAAACAAAAACAACGCGGCGCACCACAATGCGTGAAGCGCCACCGGCTGGGCAGTTCGCCACATGGCCACACACAACACGACCACGCCCATGCCCGCCAGCGCCACGCACAAGGCCCAGACCGTGGGCAAAACGCCCAAGCTGTGGGCATGCCATGCCAGCCAATACAACACCGCCGACGCCAACACACTGAGCAAGCCAGTGCTGCGCGCCACCCTTGGTGAGAATTGATTCACATGCATGGCCATCAACATGGCCAAGGCAGGCATCAATGGCAACAAATAACGGCTCGAGCGTTGGTTGGGCAGCAAAAACACCAAGCACCAGACCGCGATCCACAGCCACAGTGCTGTGGCCAAACCACCGCGCCAAACGTGACCGTTGGTGCGCCAATGCCGCCAGCCAATTGCCACCAATGCCATCACCCAAGGAAACAGCAAGCCGGTATTCAAGAACGGCGCAGCCAAATAATCGCCCGACCCTTTGAGACTGAACAAGCCAGACAGGTAAGACTGTGGAACGCCCATCTTGCCCGCGTTTTCACGCTGTACAAATTCGCGCCAGACTTCTTGGGGTTGCGGATCGAGCAGCAGCCACGTGGCAAACACCGCCACCGCCCACACAGACCACCACAGGGTTTGCGCCGTGCATATCCAAAGATCGCGCCACGACCACCGTGGCTGTAGAGCCAAACGCATGGCCCAAGTCGCAGCGGCCAAAGGTGCGATCAAGGCAAATGATTTGTAGGCCAGCCCCAAACCGGTGAGCAAACCCAGCACAGTCCATGCAGCCCATTCAGAGGTATTGTGGTGAATGCCACGCTGATGAGATTGTGCCGCTCGCCACAACACCCAACCGGGGGCGAGGCTGTACCAAAACATTTCAGGGGCTGTGGTCAGATAAGGTCTGCCATATCGAAAGGTGCCCCAACACAGCAACACACACAACACCGCCCAGGCGGCTGTTCGCCACTCGCGCAACCATCGGTGCAACAACAACGACATACCCACGCAGACCAGGCCCAAATACACCAAGCTGGGCAAGCGCAACCACCACAGTTGCCAATACGCACCCCAACCGCTGACAACCATGCTCTGCCAAAACAACAATGGAGGCTTGGTGTTGCGCATGTCATTCAATTCCGACACCAACGGCAACCACCGACCGCTCTCGGCGGTCAACCTGGCAATATGCGCATACACCATTTCATCGCCATTGCTTGGCATGTACAGGTTGTCGATACCCCACACATACACCAACGCCACTGCCAACACCGTCAACCAAAGCATCCGTGTGGATGACAACAGTCGGTCAGGTTGCAGGTTGGTCATGACTGGTCGTCAGCCGATGTTCGCCTGAAGGTCCATTTGTCGTTGGCCAAAAAATTGCTGACACTGGCCAGCACAATGGACAGCAGATTGGCAACCAAGTAATACATATGGTCAGCCAACAACAAGGTCAAGCTGTATTGAATCAACATACCTAACCAGCAAGACAAGGTGTATTTGAATAAGCGCTTGCCTGTGGCCATGTCGGTACCCAAGCGCGGCGCGTCCCCCGCTTGCAAACGGTCAGCCCATGTCCACACACTGTTCCAAGCAAAGTTGTTGACAGTGGCTAGCGCAATCGCACAGGCCAATGCCACAGACAAGCGCAAATCGGGGTTGCCGATGAACGCCAACAACACCCACTCTTGCATGACAAACAGCACGGCGATATTGACCACTGTGCCGGAGGCGCCCACCGTGGCAAAACGGAAATAACGCCATGCAAACAATCGCAACAAGACGGGTTCAGACCAAGCCAACCAAACGGGCAATCGAATGGGCAACACAGAGGGCGGTAAATCAGACATAAGAAGGCGAGCGCGGTTCGCACAATTGCAACTGGGTCAGCGCCAACGACAACACCTGCTCGGGCTGAATTTGCTTCAAGCATTGGTTGTCCCCGTCGCACGGGGTAGCGCGGTGGTTATAGGCGGTCAAACACGGTGAACATGCCACATGGCTTTCAACCGCCACGGCACGCGGTGTCAGTGGACCGTACAAAGCACTGGTTTCGGGGCCAAAAAACATCACGGTGCGAATCGGTGTGAGGCTGGCGAAATGCCCTGGCCCACCGTCGTTGGTGACCAGCAAATCACAGTGGAAAAACAAACGGGTCAAGGCTTCCAAGTTTTGGGTGTAACCGACAAAGTTCAAGCACAACGGATGCGCACATTCCGCTTGGATAGCCAGCGCCAGCGCCTGGTCTTCCGGCAAACCGATGATGCCCACGGCATGGCCTGCTTCACACAAGGCTTTGGCAAGCGCAGCGTAATGGGAGGCGGGCCATGCACGTATCGGCAACAGACCACCACCGGCGTAAAACAAAATGCGTTTGTGGGCCGCCATGAACGAGGGGTAGTCATGGCGCAAGGCTTGGGTGAAGTCTGCCATGGCGTCCTGGCTGAAATGCACGCGCAAACCTGACTCCAGCGGCTTGGTCATCGTGGCCATGCTTTTGCTGCGTGGCATGCTGTTTGATGTCAATGCCTCCACCAACGCCATGAATTGCAAACTGATGTGGCGGTAAGGGTTGTAAGTCACCGCCGCGTTGAAGAAAGAGCCTCGGTACAAACCTTCTTGGGTATGCGGTGTGAAGCCGGCACGCAAACGCGCACCGCAACCGTAGGCCAGCAAAGCACTGATGCGGGAAAACAGTTCGCAGTCAATCACCGCGTCCAATTTCAAACCACGCAAGCGCCACAACACACGGACCAAATCACGCAACAAGCTGAACAATCCGGTGTCATCGACGCCATGCAGTTGTGACTCGGGTGCCAGGCCCAACAGACGCGCCACCGATTGGTTGCGTTGGAGTTGCAGGATATGAATTTGCGCGCCGGGGTGGCGTTGTTGAATATGGCCAAACATGGGGCCTGCCAACACCATGCTGCCCATTTCGGACAACATGATGACCAGCACTTTTTTCACCGGTTGAGATGTGTCGGCGGCGCGTCCAAAGAAACGGTCCCACAGAGACACCAGGCCACATAAAAAGGGACCGACCCCAGCGTCGATTCGGCGTTGCGTATGTATATTCATAGAAACAACAGGAGATTGTAGTCAGCCGCAAGGGCTGAGAAAAAACCGCTTAAGAACGCGCCAACACTGGTTGCAGCGCCCGACCAGTGTGGGTGCCCAAGGCCACCAAGGCTTCCGGCGTGTCTGCCGCCACCACGCGACCACCGCCATCGCCGCCCTCTGGTCCCAAATCGATCACCCAATCGGCTTCGGCGATCACGTCCAGATCGTGCTCGATCACCACCACACTGTGGCCGCCGTCGACCAAGCGGTGTAACACCCGAATCAGTTTGTCGACATCGGCCATGTGCAAACCCACGGTGGGCTCGTCCAGCACATACAAGGTGTGCGGTGCTTGTTGGCCACGGCGAGTGACATCGTCGCGCACCTTGGAGAGTTCGGTCACCAGCTTGATACGCTGCGCCTCTCCCCCACTCAAGGTGGGTGAAGGTTGTCCGAGTGTCAAGTACCCCAAGCCGACATCTTTGAGCAATTGCAAAGGGTGGCTGATCTGTGTCATGGCCGCGAAAAAATCCACAGCCTCGTCGACCTCCATTTGCAACACCTCGCCAATGCTTTTGCCTCGCCAACGCACGGCCAATGTTTCGGGGTTGAAGCGTGCGCCTTTACACACCTCGCACAACACTTTCACATCCGGCAGAAAACTCATTTCAATGGTGCGCATGCCTTGGCCTTCGCAACCGGGACAACGACCCTCGCCGGTGTTGAAACTGAAGCGACCAGGGCCATAGCCGCGTGCTCTGGCCTCCAGGGTTTCGGCAAACAATTTGCGAATCGTGTCCCAAAAACCGATGTAGGTGGCGGGACAACTGCGCGGGGTTTTGCCAATCGGTGTTTGGTCCACCTCCAGCACACGGTCAATGTCTTCATAGCCACTGACCGCCGTGCAACCGACCCACGCAGGATGCTTGCCCGCGTCATTCGCTTTGCGTCCTGCTTGTGTCGAGCGTTGCGACACCACGGCACTGACATTGGCCAACAACACATCGCGTGCCAAGGTGGATTTGCCCGAACCACTGACGCCGGTGACAGCGACCAGGCGTTGCAGTGGCACTTGCACATTCACCTGTTGCAAGTTGTGTAAGAACGCGCCTTCGACACCCAACCAGCCTGCGGCGGACGCGAGCACGGGTCTGCGCGCTTGCAACGGGTGTTGCATGGCATGTTTGAGGTAGCGTCCGGTTTGTGAATCTGGCGCAGCCATCAAATCTGACACCGACCCTTGGGCGACCAATTGGCCGCCGCGCTTACCAGCGCTCGGTCCGATATCGATGATGTGATCGGCACGTCGAATCGTGTCCTCGTCATGTTCGACCACCACTAAGGTGTTGCCCTTGTCGCTCAGGATTTTCAAAGCATCCAACAAAATTTGGTTGTCACGCGCATGCAGTCCAATGGTGGGTTCGTCCAACACATAACACACGCCTTGCAAATGGCTGCCCAGTTGTGCGGCCAAGCGGATACGTTGTGCTTCGCCGCCGCTCAAGCTGGGGGCGCCACGGTCCAAGGTCAAATAACCTAGGCCAACGCTGTCGAGAAATTCCAAACGGCTTTGGATTTCTGGCAGCAAATCGCGTGCAATGTCTGCCTCGCGTCCTGCCAAAGTCAAACCTGCGGCCCATGTGCGCATGCGCTGCACACTCATCCGCGCCAATTCAGTGATGGACACGTCCGCAAACTTGACCGCGCGTGCTGTCGGATTCAAACGGGTGCCGTGACAAGCGGTACAAGCTTGGTCAGTGAGGTCTTCCAATTCAGGTTCGGCAAAACTTTTTTCACGACCTCGGTCTTGCGGGTCTTGCACCGAATCATCCATGGCAGCGCGTTGCTCGCGCGACAACGCGATACCGGTTCCCACACATTGGGCACACCATCCGTGCTTGCTGTTGTAAGAGAACAAACGGGGATCGAGTTCGGCGTAGGAGGTGTCGCACACCGGGCAAGCACGCCGCGTCGAAAACGCGTGCAGTTGTCCAATCTGCGATGTGTCTTCGCCCGTTTCCATGGCCTGCTGCAGCCCATCCAAGCCACTCAAGACATGCACCGCGCCTTTGCCATGTTCCAAAGCCGTCATCAGCGCTTGGCGCAATTCGGTTTCGTGCGCTGGTTCGACAACCATGCTGGCCACCGGCAATTCCACCCTGTGCTCTTTGAAACGATCGATGCGTGGAAAACCCAGGGTCGGTAAAAACTGGCCATCCACCCGCAAATGGGTGTAACCGCGCGGGCGGGCCCAGTCCGCCAATTCGGTATAGACGCCTTTGCGGTTCATCACCAACGGGCTGAGCAAGCCGATGTGTTGACCGCGAAATTGTTTCATCAACAAGGCCAACAAACGCTCTGGGGTTTGCGGCTGCAAAGCGGCATCGTCATGCACGCAATGTTGGGTTCCCAATTTCACAAACAACAAGCGCAAGAAATGCCAGACCTCGGTGGTGGTGCCGACCGTGGACTTGCGTCCACCGCGCGACAAACGCTGCTCGATCGCTACGGTCGGCGGTATGCCATACACCGCATCGACCTCGGGTCGTCCTGCCGGTTGCACGATGCTGCGTGCATAAGCGTTCAAACTTTCCAAATAGCGCCGCTGTCCTTCGTTGAACAAAATGTCAAATGCCAAGGTGGATTTACCCGAGCCGCTGACGCCTGTGACCACATTGAATTGGCCGCGTGGAATATCCACGCTCATGTTTTGGAGATTGTGTTCTTTGGCATTGACGATTCGAATGTGGTTGTTCAACACCTGTCGCAAGTATTTGGCAGAAGGCTCGGCCACCTCCACCACACGCTGGGGTAACACGGGCAAATCCACTGCATCCATATCTGACAATTGCCCCATGGTTTGCACATACTCACGCAAGGCTTGTCCGGTGTGTGAACGGGGATGCTCTCGCAATTGTTCAGGCGTTCCTTCGGCCACCAAACAACCGCCGCCCTCGCCGCCTTCAGGCCCGAGGTCGATCAGCCAGTCACTGGCACGGATCACGTCCAGGTTGTGTTCAATCACGATCAGCGAGTGACCAGCGTCCAGCAAGCGCCGCAAAGCACGCATCAATTTGGCGATGTCGTCGAAATGCAAACCCGTGGTGGGTTCATCGAACAAGAACAACACGCCTTTGCGGGCGGCAGGTTGACGACTCGATGATGCGGTCTTGGCCGCCTCGGCGAGAAAACCCGCCAACTTCAGTCGCTGCGCTTCGCCGCCACTGAGCGTGGGCACCGGCTGACCCAAGCGCACATATTCCAAACCGACATCGACGATCGGCTGCAAGGCGCGGATCACATCACGGTCTTGGGCAAACAGTTGTACCGCTTCGCTGACCGTCAGATTCAAGACATCAGCGACATTCAAAAACACCGGGGGCTCATGCGCCGATTTTTTTCGCTCGATCTTGACTTCCAGTATTTCAGGCCGGTAGCGTTGGCCATCGCAATCCGGGCAACGCAAATACACGTCGCTCAAAAACTGCATTTCCACATGCTCGAAACCGGAGCCACCGCAGGTTGGGCAACGGCCATCGCCGCCGTTGAAACTGAATTTGGAAGCCGTGTAACTGCGCTGACGTGACATCGCCGTGTTGGCAAATATCTCGCGCACTGCATCCCAAGCTCCGACATAACTCACCGGATTGGAACGCGCTGTCTTGCCAATCGGCGACTGGTCGACAAACACCACATCGCTCAAATGATCTGCGCCCAACAAGCGGTCGTGGCCACCCGCAGATTCGGTACTCTTGCCGAAATGCCGCAACAACGCCGGGGCCAATATGTCTTGCACCAACGTGGATTTGCCCGAACCACTGACACCGGTCACCGTGACCCAACGTTGCAAGGGAAATTCGACGCTCAAGTTTTGCAAGTTATGTTCACGTGCACCTTCGAGTACCAAGCGTGGCGTGGCATCGCTCACCATGCGCTTTAATCCCACGCCCACTTGTTTGCGGGCACCCAAATATGCACCCGTCAGCGTGTCGGCTTGCTTCAATTGCGCAGGTGTGCCGTCGAACACCACTTGGCCGCCGCGCTCACCTGGGCCAGGCCCCATGTCAACCACGCGATCTGCGGCCAGCATCACGGCGGGGTCGTGCTCCACCACCACCAAGGTATTGCCGGCATCGCGCAAACGCAACATGGCTTGGGTGATGCGGTGCATGTCACGCGGATGCAAACCGATGCTGGGTTCGTCCAACACAAACAAGGTGTTGACCAACGACGTGCCCAAGGCTGTTGTCAGGTTGATGCGTTGCACCTCACCGCCGCTGAGTGTGCGGCTTTGTCGGTCAAGGCTGAGATAGCCAATGCCGACATCGCACAAATATTTCAACCGTGTTCGGATTTCGTCCAACAACAAATGCAAGGCTTGTTGCTCTGCCTGCGCATGGGCGGTGAGCGACGCATCTGACGCCATGTGGTCGAAAAATCCACGCAGTCGGTGAATGGGCATGAGCATCATGTCATGCAGACACAAGCCCGGCAACGCTTCAAGCTGATCACGCGACCACTGCACCCCTTGCGGTAAAAACCGCCGAGCGGCAGGCAATGCCTTGTCAGCACCTTCGCGGCTGCCTATGCGCCACAGCAAACTGTCGGTTTGCAGCCGGGCGCCGTTGCAGTCTGTGCACAAGGTGTAGGAACGGTACTTGGAGAGCAGCACACGTATGTGCATCTTGTATGACTTGGTTTCCAAGTATTCAAAAAACCGCTTGACCCCATACCACTGTTGGTTCCATTTGCCATTCCAATGCGGCGACCCGTTGACCACCCAATCTTTTTGTTCGGCGGTCAATTTGTACCAAGCAGTGTCACGCGGTATGCCTGCTGTCTCGGCATGCCGCATCAAATCATCTTGGCATTCTTGCCACGCCGGTGTTTGCATCGGCTTGATAGCCCCCATGCGCAAGGTCAATTTGTCATTCGGAATAACCAGGCCGTAATCGACGCCAATGACGCGTCCAAAGCCTTTGCAAGTCGGGCAAGCCCCCGCCGGTGAATTGAATGAAAACGCAGACGGTGTCGGGTCGCCATAGCGCAAATCGCTGTCAGGGCAATGCAGCCCCGTAGAAAAACGAAAGGCCTCGCCCGTGCTGTCGCTGTCAGCCGAGGCAGACAAGCGGTATGCGGTCATTCGCCCGTTGCCTCGTTGCAATGCCAATTCAATCGCTTCCATGGCACGCACATGTTCTACCTGTTGCAAGCGAAACCGGTCGGCCACCACATCAAGCAATTGGCGTTTGTCTTCTGCCGATGTTTTGGTTTTGGTTTTGGTCGATTTGGCGGCCGATTTGCGCGCCGCAGCGGTACGCGGTTTGGCCGAAGGTTCGGCATCAGCCGTGACGCTCACTTCGCGTTGAGTATGGATGCGGGTGAAGCCGCTGGCACTCAACCAAGTTTGCAGTTCTTCTGTGCTGGTGTTGGCTGGCAACTCCACCGGAAAGGTGATGACCCAGCGCGGGTCGCCTTCGCTGTGCGCCAGCAATTTTTTGAAAATACTGTCAGCGCTGTCGTGCTCGACGGGTTGCGCGGTTTGTTTGTCGAACAATTGGCCCGCGCGGGCGAACAACAATTTCAAATGGTCGTTCAATTCGGTCATGGTGCCGACGGTGGAACGCGAGCTGCGCACCGGATTGGTCTGGTCGATCGCAATGGCAGGCGGTACGCCTTCTACCTTGTCCACCGCTGGGCGGTCCATGCGGTCTAGAAATTGCCGCGCATAAGCGCTGAAAGTTTCCACATAACGGCGTTGACCTTCGGCATACAAAGTGTCGAACACCAAGCTGGATTTTCCCGAACCACTCGGACCGGTGAACACGGTCAATTCATTGGTGCGAATATCGATGTCGATGTTTTTGAGATTGTGCTGACGGGCACCCCGAATGCGTATAAAACCTTGGCTCATCCCGCCATTATTCACCGAGGTAAGCGGCGCGCACTTTCGGGTCATGCAGCAGGGCTTTGGCGTCACCCTGCATGCTGATTTCTCCTGACTCCATCACATAAGCACGCTGCGCCATGTTGAGCGCGCGGCTGGCGTTTTGCTCGACCAGCAACACGGTGACGCCCAGCGCCGCCACCTCGGCAATCACCTCGAAAATTTTGTCGACCATCAGCGGCGACAAGCCCATGGATGGTTCATCCAGCAGCAACAATTTGGGCCGACTGAGCAAGGCGCGCCCCATGGCCAGCATTTGTTGTTCACCGCCAGACAACGTGCCCGCCAGTTGAGCACGGCGTTCTTGGAGGCGGGGAAACAAGGCAAACACACGGTCCATGTCAGCTTGAATACCTGCTTTGTCAGACCGCAAATACGCCCCCATTTGCAGGTTTTCGACAATGCTCATGCGTGTGAACACGCCGCGTCCCTCGGGCACCATGACCAAGCCTTGCTTGACCAAATCCCAGGGGCCTTGGCCACGGATGTCTCGCCCCAAATAGTCGATGCGTCCGGCTGACGGCAACAATGAACCCGTGATGGCTTTCATGGTGGTGGTTTTGCCGGCTCCATTGGAGCCAATCAACGACACCAACTCGCCTTCATGCACCTCGAAGTCCACCCCTTTGACCGCTTGAATGCCGCCGTAGGCGACCCGCAAATCATGCACCTGCAACAGGGCTGCCATGTCAGTGGCCTCCTGTGCCGAGATAGGCTTCGATGACCTTGGGGTCGGCCTGCACTTGCGCAGGCGTTCCCTGTGCGATTTGCTTGCCATGGTCCAGCACCGTGACGGCATCGCACAAACCCATGACCAGTTTGACATCGTGTTCGATCAGCAAAACCGTGCGGCCATCGTTTCGTATGCGGTCTATCAATTCGCGTAATTCGACTTTTTCCGTGGCATTCATGCCTGCAGCAGGTTCGTCCAAGGCCAGCAATTGCGGATCGGTGGCCAGTGCGCGGGCAATTTCCAATCGGCGCTGATCGCCATAGCTCAAGGTTCGGGCTTTGTAATCGGCCAAGTCGGCAATGCCGACATAGTGCAGCAATTCCCTGGCGCTTTGTTCAATAACTGCTTCTTCGGCCACAAAAGCTTTGCTGCGAAAAATCGCACCCAACAACCCAGAACCGGTGCGCACATGGCGGCCCACCATGACGTTTTCTAACGCTGTCATGTCAGCGAACAAGCGGATGTTTTGAAACGTGCGTGCAATACCCGCCTTGGCCACTTCATGCACCGCTGAAGGTTGGTAGGGTTTGCCAGCCAATTCGAAACGGCCGCTGTCAGGCGCGTACAAGCCCGTGATGACATTGAAAAATGTGGTTTTGCCTGCACCATTGGGGCCGATCAAACCGTAAACCTGACCGTGTTCGATCCGCATGCCCACATCGCTCAAGGCTTGCAGTCCACCAAAGCGCTTGGAAATGCCTTGCACATTCAACACAGGGGCGTTCATGCAGACCTCTTGTCGGACGGCAAGGCCTTGCCGTGTTCTGGTGCAGGCCACAAGCCGCGCGGACGCCACAGCATGATGAGAATCATCGCCAGGGCAATCAGCAATTGGCGCAAGATAGCCGCGTCCAAGCGACCATCGGTCATTTGCTGCAACGGCCCGGCCACATAGCGCAACACCTCGGGCAACGCCGACAACAACACCGCGCCCAAAATCACACCGGGCAAATGGCCCAAGCCGCCCAGCACCACCATGGCCACGATCATCACCGACTCCATCAGGCTGAAAGATTCGGGTGACACAAAACCTTGGAACGACGAAAACAACACCCCGGACACACCGCCGAACATGGCGCCCATGCCAAACGCCATGAGTTTGAGGTTGCGGGTGTTCAAGCCCATGGCTTTGGCGGCAATCTCGTCTTCCCGAATGGCCATCCACGCGCGGCCGATGCGTGAATGCTCTAAGCGATAACACACCAACACGCTGACCAACACCACGGCCAAAAACAAATAGTAATACTGCGTGACGCCAGGCAATTCGATGAATCCCAAGTCGAGTTTGCGCGATAACGGATGGCCCATGACGGTCATGGGGTCAATTTGTCCCAAGCCCTTGGGGCCATTGGTGATATTGACCGGGTTGTCGAGATTGTTCAAAAACACACGGATGATTTCACCAAAGCCCAAAGTGACGATGGCCAAATAATCGCCGCGCAATTTCAAGGTAGGAGCACCCAGCAACAAACCAAATAAACCTGCCAAACCCGCGCCCAGGGGAATCACCGCCCACAAAGGGGTGTGTATGCCATGGGGAAACATGGCGGCAAACATAGGAAAATTTTCTACCAGGTGCGGTGACGCCAACAAGCCAAACATGTACGCACCCACCGCAAAAAAAGCGACAAACCCCAAATCCAGCAAACCCGCGTAACCCACCACAATATTCAAACCCAAGGCCAGCATCACATACAGCAAGGCCATGTCAGCGATACGCACCCAACCGTTGCCAAATATTTGTAACACCAACGGCAATGCCAACAACAGCAAGCCCCACAGGACATATCGCGCATAAGGAATGACCATGGTTTTTTTCATGCCATCACGCCCTGTCTGCCACCCGCTCACCCAACAAGCCCGAGGGCCGCAAAGTCAGCACCGCGATCAACACCACGAAGGCAAAAATATCGGCGTAATGGCTGCCCAGCACACCTCCAGTCAGGTCACCGATATAGCCAGACGCAATGGCTTCGATCAAGCCCAACAAAATACCCCCCACCACGGCACCCGCGAGATTGCCAATGCCGCCGAAGACTGCAGCCGTGAATGCTTTGAGACCTGGCAAAAAACCCATGCCATGTTGCACGGTGCCGTAATTGGAAGCCCACATGACGCCGGCCAAAGCCGCCAACACCGCACCAATCACAAACGTGGCCGAAATCACCCGGTCCGGTTTGACACCCATCAAGGTCGCCACGCGAGGGTTTTCTGCGGTGGCCCGCATGGCCCGCCCGAGTTTGGTGCCATTCACCAGCCACATCAACAATGCCAATGCGATCGCGGTCACCGCCAAAATCAGGATTTGCGTCGGCGTGATGACCGCGCCCGCCACGGGAATCGGGTCGCTGGGCAACAACGTGGGATACGACTTGTAATTAGGCTTCCAAATCACCATGGCCAAGGTCTGCAACAAAATGGACATGCCGATCGCGGTGATCAAAGGCGCGAGTTTGGGTGCGCCGCGCAACGGTTTGTACGCAATTTTTTCAATGGCGAAATTCAAACTGGCGGCCACCACGCAGGCGCACACCAGTGAAATCAACAAGATCAACCAGCCCGGCATACCGGGTGCATATTGCTGCAACACACCGACCACGGTCCAGCTGGTCAACGCACCCACCATCAGTACCTCGCCGTGGGCGAAATTGATCAGGTTGATGATGCCGTAGACCATGGTGTAGCCCAGCGCCACCAAAGCGTACATGCTGCCGAGCACCAATCCATTGATGATTTGTTGCAACAGGATATCGATGGCCGGTCTCCTCAAAGGTGCGCGATTGTAGGTAAAAAAAAGCCCTCTGTAAAAGAGGGCTTGTCAGATGAAACGGCTCAAAATTTCTCAGTCGTCGGCATAGATGTCCACATCTTTGGTTTCCTTGATAAACAAGGAGCCAATGATGAAAGTCGCACCCGCGATGATGATCGGATACCACAAGCCGTTATACATGTTGCCGGTCTGCGCCACGATGGCAAACGCGGTGGTGGGTAGCAGTCCGCCAAACCAGCCGTTGCCAATGTGGTAGGGCAAGCTCATAGAAGTATAGCGGATGCGGGTGGGGAACATTTCCACCAACATGGCTGCAATCGGTCCATACACCATGGTCACCAGAATCACCAAATAGGTCAGGATCAAGATCACCGCGACCTTGTTGACCTTCGTGGGGTCCGCTTTGGCAGGGTAACCCGCGGCTTTGAGGGTGGCGCTCAGGTTGGCTGTGATGACGGCATCGCGGCTTTTCTTTTCATCCGACAGATTTTTCAAGGCGTCTTCGGCTTTTTTCACTGCTTTGGCATCCACCGGCTCAGCGGCTTTGAGCTCTTCCAATTTCTTCTCAGCCACTTGCTTGGCCGCAGCCACATCGTCTGGCGTCACCACGGTGGAGATCACGGTATCCCCCACCTTGATGATGGCGGGTGTGCCCGCAGGTGCGATTTCGTTGGAATAGCTCACCGAGTTGCTGGCCAACTTTTGTTTGGCAATGTCACAAGAAGATGTGAATTTGGCGGTACCGGTGGGGTTGAACTGGAAAGAACATTCGGCAGGGTCGGCAATCACCACCACTTTATTGGCTTGTTGGGCAGCGTGCAAATCCGGGTTGGCGGCTTTGGTCAATTGTTCGAACACAAAGAAATAAGTGAGCACAGCCAGCAAACAACCCAGCATGATGATGGGCTTGCGACCGACTTTGTCAGACAAAG
>SXWY01000011.1 GCA_005789825.1 Burkholderiales bacterium
CACCGGCGTCATCGGCACCACACCACCCATGGGCAATGAGCCCGGCAAATGGGCGACCGCTTGGTGATCAGGCCAAGCCAATTGTTGGTTATCGATGCCCTGCCCCATCAGAATGCACCCGGGTATGCCCCGCCGTCAATCAAGATGTTTTGGCCATTGATGAAACCGGCATGCTGGCTGCACAAAAAAGCACAGGTTTGCCCGAATTCTTCCGGATGGCCAAAGCGATGGGCCGGGGCACTGGCGCGGCGCGCTTGCGCCAATTCGTCCACGCTTTTGCCCGTTTTTTCTGCGGTGGCTTGCAAAATACTTTTCAAACGGTCGGTGTCAAACGCGCCGGGCAATAAGTTGTTGATGGTGACATTGTGTTTGGCAATGCTGGGGTTGCGCGACAAACCTGCGATGAAACCTGTCAAACCGCTGCGTGCGCCATTGGACAAGCCCAGCACGTCGATGGGTGCTTTGACCGCGCTGGACGTGATGTTGACAATCCGGCCGAAACCGCGTGACGCCATGCCATCGATGGTGGCTTTGATCAGTTCGATCGGCGTGAGCATATTGCCGTCTACCGCCTTGATCCAGGCCTCGCGGTCCCATTCACGAAAGTCGCCACTGGGTGGGCCGCCGGCATTGGTCACCACGATGTCGAAGTTTTTGCCAGGGCCACCCGCCACGGACCAAATCGCTTCGCGGCCCGCGTGGGTAGTGATGTCTTGCGCCACGGTCAGTACCGTCACGCCGTGCTGCCGCAGACCGGCCGCAGCGGCTTCCAGGGCGGGCGCACCGCGCGACACCATCACCAGATTCACACCAGCCTGCGCCAATGCACTGGCACAACCCCAGCCCAAGCCCTTGCTTGCGCCGCCCACCAACGCCCATTTACCTTGAATGCCTAAGTCCATGTTTTTTCTCCTGTTTGCGAAGCCATATACACACCACCGAGCACCAGCACCGTGCCCAGCCCTATCCACATATTCAACGGTTCACCCAACACCAACACGCCCAACACGAGCGTAGCCATCGGGCCCACCATGCCCACCTGCGAAGTCAGCGCCGCGCCAATCCGCTCGATCGCCAGCATCACCAACAGCACCGGTGCGACAGTACACGCGGTGGCGTTGAGCAACGCCAACCAAAGCACTGGCGTTGGCACCAACGCGGCCGACAGTGGCTTGAGTATGGCAAATTGCACCAAGCAACAGACACAAGCCACCGAAGACGCCCATCCCACCAATCGCAAGGCCCCCACCCGCTTGACCATTTGTCCGCTGAACATCAAATAAAGGGCATAACTCAATGCACTTGCCAACACAAAAACCGAACCTGTCACCACGCCTTCGCCACTGAAACTCATCTCGTGCGCAAACACCACCAACACGCCGCCATAGCTGACGGCCATGGCCCAGGCGCGTCTCGCTTGTATAGGGTGTTTATAAACCAGCCAACTGAGCAACAAGACCAAGGTGGGATTCAAATACAAAATCAAGCGCTCGAGGCTGGCCGTGATGGTTTGCAATCCCAAAAAATCCAAAAAGCTGGCCAAGTAATAGCCCAAAAAACCCAAACCGGCGATGGCCCATGCATCGCGTCGCTCCAAAGGGTTGGCCAAGGCATGCGTGCTGCGGGAGGCCCACCAAGACATCGCCAGAAAAAACGGCAACGCCATCAACATGCGGTACATGATGACGGTCACCGCATCCACCCCGTAGCGGTAGGACAGCTTGACGATGATGGCTTTGCCGCTGAATGCCGTGGCGCCAGCCAGCGCCAACAAAATGCCGCCGGTGGGCGTGGACCAACGCTTCACAGTCGCATGGCTTGGGTCCAAGATTCAAAAACCTGCGGCCAAACCATCGCGCCGTGAATCGCTGGCGGCGACATAGCCCTCGACCTTGGGGTCGCCCATGCGCCAGATGAACTGACCAGAACCAAAGTCTTGGTAGCTGTCGTTGATGACTTCCATGTGGTGACCGCGTTGCTTCAATCCTTGCACGGTTTGCGCATCCATGCCGGACTCGACATTGATGACCAAGCCTTCGTTGTAACGCCAGCGCGGCGCATCGCAAGCCGCTTGCGGGTTTTGCGCGTAATCCAACATGCGCACCAGCGTTTGCACATGGCCTTGCGGTTGCATGTTCGCGCCCATCACGCCATAGCTCATCACCGGTTGGCCGTCTTTGGTGAGAAACGCCGGGATGATGGTGTGAAACGGCCGCTTGCCCGGCGCCACCAGATTGGCGGGGTTCAAGCCCGTGTTGCGCACTGCAAACGCATGGCCACGGTTTTGCAAACTGACACCAAATTCCGGTTCGACACAGCCCGAACCAAAGCCCATGTAATTGCTTTGAATGAAACTGACCATCATGCCGTTTTCATCGGCGGCTGTGAGGTAGATGGTGCCGCCCTTGGCAGGGTTGCCAGCTTTGAAATCTTGTGCACGTTTCATGTCAATCAGCTTGGCACGTTCTTTCAAATAAGACTTGTCCAGCATTTGCGCCGCCGTCACTTCCATGCTTTGCGCATCAGCCACATAACGGTAGACATCGGCAAACGCCAGTTTCATGGCTTCGATTTGCAGATGCTGCGAATCCACACCGTCGCGTTGCAGCGTAGCCAGATCAAAGTTGTCCAAGATGCCTAACGCAATCAACGCGGCAATGCCCTGGCCGTTGGGCGGAATTTCATGCAAGGTGTGACCACGGTAGTCCATGGAAATCGGTGTCACCCATTCGGCTTGATACGCCTCGAAGTCAGAAGCCATCAATGCACCACCCTGTGCCTGTGAAAAACGCTGTACAGCGTGGGCGATTTCACCACCGTAAAACGCCTGACCTTTGGTTTTACCAATCGCTCGCAAGCCCTTGGCGGCTGCGGGAAATTGAAACAACTCGCCCACTGCGGGCGCCCTGCCGCGCGGCAAAAACGCTTGCTCAAAACCCGGCTGTACCCGCAACTCATCTACAGGTGCAGCCCATTTTTCCTGCACCACCACGCTGAGCAAGAAACCGCGTTCTGCGATTTCAATCGCCGGTTGCATCAAGTCTTCGAAAGGCAATTTGCCAAACCGTTCGCTCAACGCCACCCAACTCGACACCGCGCCGGGCACGGTCACCGAATCGATGCCGCGTTTGGGGGGTTGCATGGCGTTGTCGCCATATTTGCGTTGGAAATATTCGGGCGTCCACGCTTTTGGGGCGCGCCCCGATGCATTGAGGCCATGCAGTTGCTGGCCGTCCCACAAAATGCAAAATGCATCTGAACCCATGCCACAACTGACAGGTTCGACGATGGTCAACACCGCCGCGGCAGCAATCGCTGCATCAACGGCATTACCACCCTGGCCCAATAGGCGCAAACCGGCTTGTGCGGCCAAAGGGTGCGAGGTGGACACGATGTTGCGGGCAAACACGGGTAGGCGTGTGCTGAGATAGGGATTGTTGAACTGGAAAGACATGTTGTAGTGGCGAGAGGAAGAAAAAAACCGCAGTGCGGCACGGGCGGGAGAAAAAATTTATGCGTCAGGACGAAATACCTTGTAGTGCAATCGGCGGGTGAACCACCAGACCACCAGCACAATCA
>SXWY01000119.1 GCA_005789825.1 Burkholderiales bacterium
ACACCGCCATTCGCGAAGACGCATCCATCAATTTGGAGGCCATCGACCGCATGCTGGAAAAATTTCCCAATGCAGATGTGGTGTTTGTCGAGAGCGGTGGCGACAACCTCGCGGCCACTTTCAGCCCAGAACTCAGCGACTTGACCATCTATGTCATCGATGTGGCGGCGGGTGAAAAAATTCCCCGCAAAGGTGGGCCGGGCATCACCAAAAGCGATTTGTTCATCATCAACAAAACCGATTTAGCCCCGCACGTCGGCGCGAATCTGGATGTGATGAAATCGGATACAGAACGCATGCGCACGGGCGCACAGGGTCTCAAACCGTTTGTCATGACCAACTTGAAAACACTCAGTGGTTTGGACAGTGTGGTCAAATTCATTGAAACCAAAGGCATGCTGGCAACAGCTTGAAACATTCCATGAAAAAAATCATTGCCTATGTTGTATGGCTGGCGAGTGGTTCCGTGTTTGCCAACCCACCGGTATATGGACCGCACTTGGAAGGCTTTGACTATCCCGCGCCAGTGCAGTCGTTCAGCTTCGTGGCGCAGCGCCAACCGATGCAAATGGCTTATCTGGACTACCCATCCGCCAAGCCGCAAGCGCCGACGATGGTGCTGCTGCACGGCAAAAATTTCTGTGCCGCCACATGGCATGACACTGCACTGCGATTACAAATGGCGGGAATGCGTGTCATCGTTCCTGACCAAATCGGTTTTTGCAAATCAAGCAAACCTATGGGCTATGAATACAGTTTCGCTGAACTCGCCAGCAACACGCATGCATTATTGAAATCGTTGAAGATAGAAAAAGCCACCGTCATGGGCCATTCCATGGGAGGCATGCTGGCCACGCGCTATGCGCTGATGTACCCAGATGCCGTGACGCAATTGGTATTGGTCAATCCTTTGGGTCTGGAAGACTGGAAGGCTTTGGGAGTGCCCACATTGAGCGAAGACCAATGGTATGCGCGTGAGCTGAACCAAACCGATGAACGCATGCGCAATTACCAACGCAAAACCTATTACGCCAACGAATGGAAACCCGAATACGAACCTTGGGTGCAAATGATCGCAGGCATGTACCGTGGCCCCGGCAAAGAAACCGTGGCCAGACATTCAGCCCAAACCTATGTGATGATTTTTCACCAGCCTGTGCTCTATGAGTTTGTCAACATCAAAGTTCCAACCCTGTTGCTGATCGGCGAGAAAGACACCACCGCCATTGGCAGAGACATGGCTTCCGAACCCATCAAATACACCATGGGTAACTACCGCGCTTTGTCGCTGTCGGCTGTCAAGATCATCCCTGGCGCCCAACTGGTTTTGTTTCCCGATCTCGGCCACGCACCGCATGTCCAAAATCCCGAGCGGTTCCAAACTGCTTTGATCAACCAATTGGTGGCATTGCAGGCGAACTGAAAACTAACGCACCGCCCAGCCACCACTGACGGGGAAAACCTGACCCACAAAGCAGTCGGCATGGCGGCTGCACAAATAGGCTGCAAACTCTGCATCTTCCTCAGGTTTGACCAAGCGGCCCAGCGGTACTTCACGCTTCAAGCGCTCGATGAACCTAGGATCGGTTTGAATGTGAGACGGGAAATAGGTCGGGTTGTCGACAAAATTTTGTGCAATCGCATTGACCTGTATACCCAACGGCGCCAATTCCACGCCGACAGCTTGCACATACGCCAATTGCGCGCCGCGTGCTGCGCTGTAGCTCGATGCCCGCTTCATACCGCGCAATGCACTGGCGCTGCCCATCACCAAAATTTTGCCGCGCCCTCTGTCTTGCATTTGCGGCAACACCGCTTTGACCAAACGCTGCAAAGGATGAACCATGGTGTTGAACATGTGCTGCCATTCGTCCTCATCCACTTCAGCCACGGGTGTGGCAGGCGCGGCCACGGCCAAATTCACCAGCAATACGTCGACAGGGCTGTGGCGTTGCACCAAATCCTGCGCCGCTTGCGGTGGCGTTAAATCGTGGGTGTCTGCCAACACATCCGCGCCATGCGCGTTCAGGGCTTGGCACAAGGCCGGTCCCATGAACACATCGGCTTGCGTGACCACAATGCGCAGACCTTGCAACATGTTTTTACTCCGGTAAGTTGTCTTCTTCGTTCTCTGGCAACAGCTGCGCGTCTGGCATGACCGGTCTGGGTTTGCGCTTGCCGTGGGTGGTGAGGATTTCCACATACACCTGCGTGGCCTGTTCTTTGGCTGCTGCGTCTATCGATGCAATCACCGCAGACAAATGCACCGGTTGCGCTGTTTCTGCGCTCAGACCACATTGGCATTGGAAGTCCCAAAAGTCGACCTCGGCGGGCAAGGGGCGGCGGCGCTCGCGCTTCAGATATTTGCGCACATCGTGCTTGATGGCGTCGAGCACCCGATCCGGATGCCGTCCTGCCACCTGCAAGGGGTAAGTTTTTCTCATGCAAGGATTATGCGGTGCAGACATCGCCCCGGCATCTGCGGGCTGATAATGCAATTTTTATCTATGGGTGTGTTTGCATGGCTGCTGTGATTGCCATTTGTATAGGGGCCTGTTTGGGTGCATTGGCACGCTGGCAGCTGAGTATTCAGTTCAACACGTCGGACATGCTGCCATGGGGCACGCTCTACGCCAATTTGATCGGCGGCTACCTGATCGGTGTGTGCGTCGCTGTTTTTCAGCAAGCCCCTGAGCTCGATCCTCTGTGGCGCTTGCTGCTGGTCACAGGTTTTTTGGGCGCGTTGACCACGTTTTCATCGTTCAGCAGTGAGGTAGTCCAGATGTTGCTCAATGCCCGCTATGCCATGGCCTTGTTGACCGCCGGTTTGCATTTGTTCGGCTCGTTGCTGTGCACCTGGGTCGGCATCAAATCGGTGGAATGGTTGTGGGCGCGGTAAGCAGCCTGTCAGCACCGTGCCCGACATTGGTCTGCACATGAACATGTCCGCTGTCACCGTCAACCGCTTGGCTTTGTTAGAGCAAGCCCGAACCGCCATCATGCAAGATGGCGACACGCATTCGCCCTTGGTGGCCGATTGGATCAGCCAAAGCTGGCAACGCTGTCTGGCGCAAGGCATGCAACCGCACTACCAAGT
>SXWY01000012.1 GCA_005789825.1 Burkholderiales bacterium
AGAGAAGTGTGCCCTGATATCACGATACGCAGTACTTTTATCGTAGGCTTTCCCGGAGAGACTGAAGCTGAATTTGAAGCGCTGTTAGATTTTCTTGAAGAGGCTCAATTATCATGGTCAATTGCAATCCCGAAACAGTCTCCACCGATTACGACACCAGTGACCGTTTGTATTTTGAGCCTTTGACCCTGGAAGATGTGCTTGAGATTGTCGACAAAGAAAAACCGTTGGGTGTGATTGTTCAATATGGTGGGCAAACACCTTTGAAATTGGCGCTTGGGCTGGAAGCAGAAGGCGTACCCATCATTGGTACCAGCCCTGACATGATTGATGCTGCCGAGGACAGAGAGCGGTTCCAGCAGATGCTGCATTCTTTGGGGTTGCGCCAACCTCCCAATGCCACGGCGCGCACAGAGGCGGAGGCTTTGGACAAAGCGCAACAACTGGGTTATCCGCTGGTGGTTCGACCCAGCTATGTTTTGGGCGGTCGTGCCATGGAAATCGTGCATGAGCAACGCGACCTTGAGCGTTACATGCGCGAGGCTGTCAAGGTCAGCCACGAGTCTCCCGTGTTGTTGGACCGATTTTTGAACGACGCCATCGAATGCGATGTGGATGCGATCTGCGACGGTCAACAAGTGTTCATCGGCGGCGTGATGGAGCATATTGAGCAAGCGGGCGTGCACAGTGGCGATTCAGCTTGTTCTTTGCCGCCTTATTCCCTCTCTACCGCCACCATTGAAGAATTGAAACGTCAAACCACTGCCATGGCACATGGATTGAATGTGGTGGGTTTGATGAATGTGCAATTCGCTATCCAAAAGTTAGATGGCGAAGATGTGATTTACGTGCTGGAAGTCAACCCCAGAGCCAGCCGAACCGTGCCATTCGTCAGCAAGGCGACGGGGATTCAACTGGCCAAAGTGGCTGCGCGTTGCATGGTGGGTCAATCCTTGGCTTCTCAAGGCATCTCTCATGAAGTGTTGCCCCCCTATTTCAGCGTCAAAGAGGCGGTTTTTCCGTTTGTGAAATTTCCAGGCGTTGATACCATTCTTGGGCCAGAGATGAAATCTACCGGCGAGGTCATGGGTGTGGGTTTGACATTCGGCGAAGCCTTTGTCAAAAGCCAACTCGGGGCTGGCACCAAATTGCCACGGCCAACAGATGCTGTGCGCAAGGTATTTTTGACTGTTAAAAATGCCGACAAGCCGCGTGCTGTAGAAGTCGCTCGTCATTTGGTGGACCATGGTTTTGAATTGGTCGCCACCAAAGGCACTGCCGCAGCCATTGCGGCAGCGGGTTTGCCAGTGGTAGCCGTCAACAAAGTCACCGAAGGCCGACCGCACGTCGTGGACATGATCAAAAACAACGAAATTGCTTTGGTGATTAACACGGTCGAAGAGCGTCGCAATGCCATTGCTGACTCGCGTCAAATTCGCATTTCATCATTGCTGGCGCGTGTCACCACATTCACCACGATTGCAGGTGCCGAGGCTGCCGTCGAAGGCATGAAATACCTTGATAATCTGAACGTTTATTCGTTGCAGGAAATGCATCTCCAGTTGCAATCCTGAATTTCCAATTTATTACCCAACAGAACATGGCAACGATTCCTATCACCAAATTAGGCGCGGAAAAACTCAAGCAGGAATTGCACACCTTGAAAACGGTGGACAGACCTTGGGTGATCAATGCGATCGCTGAAGCGCGTGCGCAAGGTGATTTGAGCGAAAACGCCGAGTACGATGCAGCCAAGGACAGACAAGGCTTCATTGAAGGGCGAATTCAGGAAATTGAAAGCAAACTGTCCATGTCTCAAATCATCGATCCTGCGAACTTGGATGCAGGTGGGCGTGTGGTGTTTGGCGCCACCGTGGAATTGGAAGACGAAGCCACTGGTGATCGGGTGACCTACCAAATCGTGGGCGAAGACGAGGCAGATCTAAAGTTAGGGCTGATCAACATCAGCAGTCCGATTGCCCGCGCGTTGATTGGCAAAGAAGAGGGTGATATAGCCAGCGTTCAGGCCCCGGGCGGCGTCAAGCAATACGAAATCATCAAAGTCTCTTACGTTTGATTTTGCTTTTTGACGGATTTTTGTTTGGGTTTGGCGCGTTTGACTTGTCCACCGGCTGCAAGTCGTTGGTTACCCAAAATGGTGACACGCTTCATTTCCGGTCGTTGACCGCCTCTGCTGCTGTATTTCAATACTTTGAATTCGCGCGGACCTGGTTTGCGCTCGGCATCGGTTTTCTTTTCTTTGGCTTGTGCCGGTCGCCATATCACCAGTAATTTGCCGATGTGTTGAATAGGTGCTGCACTGAGTTCATCACACAGCGAGTGAAACATGGCTTCACGGTTTTCGCGGTCATCGCCGAGTACCCTGACTTTGATCAAACCATGTGAAAGAAGCGCGAGGTCGATTTCTTTCACAACGGCGGGAGTCACGCCGTCGTTGCCGATCATGACCACCGGGTCCAGGTGGTGCGCGTTGGCGCGGTGAATTTTGCGTTCTGCAGGGGTGAGTTGTATGGCTGACATGACAGGTATTATCTTCTCAGACAGAGGGTCAAAGGTTGAAAGTCAAAACACAAAGTAAAAAAGTCAATAAGTCATGGTTGAACGACCATGTGAATGACCCGTATGTCAAATTGGCCAAGAAAGATGGTTACCGTGCGCGAGCGGCATACAAACTCAAAGAGATTGATGAAGCCTTGGGTCTGTTAGAGCCAGGCATGGTGGTCGTTGATTTGGGCAGTGCGCCGGGTGCTTGGAGCCAATATTTGCGTCGCAAAATGGCACCTGAAGGCGCGGCAGCAGGTGAGCTCGGTGCCACCTTGATTGCTTTGGACCTACTGCCCATGGAGCCGATAGAAGGTGTTCATTTTCTTCAAGGGGACTTTCGTGAGCCGGAAGTATTGCAGCAACTCAACCGGTGTTTAGACGGCAGGGCGGTTGATGTGGTGGTGTCCGACATGGCGCCAAATTTAAGCGGCGTTGAATCGGCAGACGCCGCAAGAATGGCCCATTTGGTCGAGCTTGCGGTGGAGTTTTGTCAAGCGCACATGAAACCGCAAGGGGCATTGGTGGTCAAGGTTTTTCACGGGAGCGGTTACAGCCAATTGGTCAAGCTTTTCAAGGAAACCTTCAAAGTGGTCAAGCCTTTCAAACCCAAGGCCAGTCGAGACAAATCTGCCGAAAATTTCCTGGTGGGAATCGGCTTAAAGTAAATATAAATAATTCATTCAATTACAAAACATGGTTTTTTAGCTATTTTTGTACAGCGGCTTTTGGCGAGGCAGATTTTTTCTCAACTTTTCAGGCTGTTTCAAAAACCGTACTGTGTACAAGGCACTGCGGAATTTAAAGCTGAACCGAGGCTTGAAAAGCCTAAAATGGTCTTCAATTAGCTATTGGCATATCGCCGGTACCACTCTGACTGGAGTTCGCATTGAACAATCCTTGGTTTTCTAAAATGGCCGTTTGGTTGGTGATTGCTTTGGTGCTATTCACTGTTTTCAAACAATTTGATTCGCGCGGGCAAGGCGGTAACGGTTATCTGGCCTACTCAGACTTTTTGGAAGAGGTGCGAGGCAAGCGAATCAAATCTGCCACGATCCAAGAAGGCCAAGGCGGAACAGAAATCATCGCAACCACCACGGACGACCGCAAAGTCAGAACCAATGCCACTTATTTGGACCGTGGGTTGGTGGGCGACTTGATTGCCAACAACGTCAAGTTTGACGTCAAGCCCCGTGAAGAAGGCTCATTGCTGATGACCTTGTTGGTCAGTTGGGGCCCCATGTTGTTATTGATCGGTGTTTGGGTGTATTTCATGCGCCAAATGCAGGGCGGTGGCAAAGGCGGTGCTTTCAGTTTTGGCAAAAGCAAAGCCCGCATGCTGGATGAAAACAACAACACCGTGACCTTTGCCGATGTGGCGGGTTGCGATGAAGCCAAAGAAGAAGTCAAGGAAGTCGTCGACTTCTTGAAAGACCCTCAAAAATTTCAGAAGCTCGGTGGAAGAATTCCCCGAGGCTTGTTGTTGGTGGGTCCCCCCGGAACAGGCAAAACCTTGTTGGCCAAAGGCATCGCAGGTGAAGCAAAAGTGCCTTTCTTCAGCATATCTGGTTCAGACTTTGTTGAAATGTTTGTCGGTGTGGGCGCGGCTCGTGTGCGCGACATGTTTGAAAACGCCAAGAAAAACGCCCCTTGCATTATTTTCATTGATGAGATCGACGCCGTGGGTCGGCAGCGCGGTGCTGGCTTAGGTGGTGGCAATGACGAGCGTGAACAAACGCTCAATCAAATGTTGGTTGAGATGGATGGATTTGAAACCAACCTCGGTGTGATCGTGGTGGCCGCCACCAACCGCCCCGACATTCTGGATGCAGCTTTGCTTCGCCCTGGCCGCTTTGACAGACAGGTGTATGTCACTTTGCCTGACATCAGAGGCCGCGAACAAATTTTGAATGTTCACATGCGCAAAATTCCTGTGGGTCAAGATGTATCGCCCAGCGTGATCGCGCGCGGTACACCCGGCATGAGTGGTGCTGACTTGGCCAATCTGACCAATGAAGCGGCGTTGATGGCTGCACGCCGCAATGCACGTGTGGTTGAAATGCAGGATTTTGAAAAGGCCAAGGACAAAATTTTGATGGGCCCAGAGCGGCGCAGCATGGTCATGCCAGAAGAAGAACGCAAGAACACCGCATACCACGAGTCAGGCCATGCCTTGATTGGCAAGTTGATGCCCAAATGCGATCCGGTGCACAAAGTCACCATCATCCCCCGTGGACGCGCATTGGGCGTCACCATGAGCTTGCCTGCCGCAGACCGCTACAGCTACGACAGAACTTACATGCTCAGCCAAATCAGCATGTTGTTTGGCGGTCGTATCGCCGAGGAAGTGTTCATGAACCAAATGACCACGGGTGCTTCTAACGATTTTGAAAGAGCCACTCAAATCGCCCGCGACATGGTCATGCGCTATGGCATGTCAGAAGCCCTGGGCCCCATGGTCTATGCCGAGAATGAAGGCGAGGTTTTCTTGGGCCGTTCGGTCACCAAAACTACCAACATGAGCGAGTCGACCATGAAAAAAGTGGACGACGAAGTCAGAAGCATCATTGACGCGCAATACAGTTTGGCGCGAAAGTTGATTGAAGAAAACGCTGACAAGATGCACGCCATGGCACACGCTTTGATGGAATGGGAAACCATCGACAGCGATCAGTTAGATGACATCATGGCGGGTCGTCCACCACGGCCACCCAAAGATTGGACACCCAGAACACCGTCCTCCGGTGATGGTTCTGGTGGCACACCAGCTGTTCATCCCAATACATCGCCCACCACGGCTTAATGTCTTTGGCTGGCAACAACAACATGGGGCATTTGCCCCATGTTCGTTTTTGGAAAACCACGCGCTTTGAGCTTTCACTGGCCCACCCTTTGGTGATGGGCATTGTCAACGTCACGCCCGACTCTTTTTCATCGCAGCAAGACACCTATTCCACGACTGAAATCATCGGGCTTGCGCAGCAGTTGTTGGATGAGGGCGCAGATATTCTGGATGTAGGCGGCGAATCTACCCGCCCAGGCGCCCAAGCATTGAGCCATGAGCAAGAATGGCAACGCATAGCTCCCGTGTTGCAAGAGTTGTTGCGTTGGAACAAGCCTGTTTCATTAGATACATACCATCCTGAAAGTATGCAAAAAGCTTTGGATTGGGGCGTAGACATCATCAACGATGTGTGGGCCCTGCGCCAACCCAATGCCATGCAAACGGTGGCCCCATACCCTTGTGGCGTTTGCATGATGCACATGCATGCCGAACCCGCCACTATGCAAGTCAACCCCATGCAAGAAGATGTAATGGCGGCATTGGACGTTTTTTTTCAAACACAATTGCAGTTGACCGATGAGATCGGCATAGACAGAAGTCGCATGGTGTTAGACCCAGGTATTGGCTTTGGCAAAACAGTGTCACAAAACTTTCATATTCTGAAATGTCAACAACTTTTGCTACAGTTTGATTTGCCTCTGATGGTGGGATGGTCGCGCAAATCTTCGTTAGGGCATGTCACAGGATTAGATGTTTCACAGCGATTGGTGCCAAGCATTGCAGCAGCCGTGTTGGCGATGGAGCGCGGTGCCAGTATTTTGCGCGTGCACGATGTGAAGGAAACTGTGGCGGCAAGAGCTGTTTGGCAAGCCTCTGCGTGAGGGACAACATCCTTCGGGATCACAACAACATGAAAAGAACATTTTTCGGTACCGATGGCATTCGTGGAACAGTGGGCCAATATCCCATCACGCCTGATTTCATGTTGAAACTTGCCAATGCTGTGGGGCACCATTTGAAGCAAACAGACCCGCGCCCCCAAGTGGTGATTGGCAAAGAC
>SXWY01000120.1 GCA_005789825.1 Burkholderiales bacterium
GCACGCTGCAGGTTCATGCTTTCCACCGGCTTGTTTTTAAGCACCGCGTCCTGAAAGCTTTTGCGGTTGACCTGCACCACATTCAAGCCTTTTTTCTTGAAGAAGTCGATCAACTCTGCTTCACGCTTTTTGATTTTGACAGAGGCGCGAGCAGCGGCCTCTTGCATGACTTCGCCAAACATTTTTTGCTCGGCAGGGGACAAGTTACCCCACACATGCGGAGCCACCATGGTGATCAAACCGTCCACAATATGACCGGTCAGCATGATGGACTTTTGCACCTCAAAAAATTTCTTGGCTTCGATCGTGGTGAGTGGGTTTTCTTGCGCGTCCACGGTGCCGTTTTGCAGCGCCAAATACACCTCGGCAAATGCAATCGGCGTGGGGTTGGCGCCGCAAGCCTGCCAAGTGGCGGTGTAGGCAGGAGCGTCTGGCACCCGAATCTTCAAGCCCTTGACCTCTGCGCATTGGTTGAATGTTTTGTTTGCAGTGGTGTGGCGTGCCCCATAGTAGGTGTAGGCAGTGACTTGGATGCCAGTTTTTTGGCGAAATTCATTGACCATCTCTTGGAACAAACTGCTTTTGGCATACGCCAGCAAATGATCACCGTCGCGAAATATGAACGGGTAATACGCAATGCCAAAGCGCGGGTAGGTGCGAGCGGCAAATGACGGCCCGCCGATCATGATGTCCACCGACCCCAGCATCAAACCTTGGTTCAAATCGGTTTCTTTGCCCAAACTCGACGCAGGAAACACTTGGATATCAAACTTGCCTTTGGAACGTTTTTTGATTTCTTCGGCAGCCCATACCGACTCGGTGTGGTAGGGCTCTGAGGCTTCGTACACATGCGCCCATTTCAATTTTTGTTGGGCTAGCGCTGGCAGGCAGGCAGTGCACAAGAGCGACATGACCAACAGATGGCGCCACAAAGAAGCGAGATGCATATGGAAACTTTCGTGTGATGAAACATACCGTGCAAGAACATACAACCCTGCCAAGCGGGTTTCCCTCCATAGAAACCCTAGCATTCCACTGTCCACACCATGTGCAGAGCAGGTTCGGTGGTCGATGGACGCCGTCTATTCGGGTATGTGGCAATAGATTGGCCCTGTGCTGTGCGTATCATGACCAATCATTTCTGAGGAGAAAAGCATGAACCGTTTGATCGTGTTGTTGGCCGCGCTGGCAGGCCTGTGGGTCAGTCCATTCGCTTTCGCCGGTTCCTGCGAACCTGTCAGCGCAGACGAAGCCCTGAGTGCCGAGCAAATGCGCCACGCAGCACAAACCTCTAACGACTTTGACACCATGGAGAAAATTTTCTCCCCTGATTTGGTGTATGTGCATTCCAGCTCTGTGGTGGACACCAAGCAGTCTTATATCGATTCCATGCGCTCCGGGGCGGTGGTGTACAAGGTCATGACCCAGACCAACGTGGAGGTGCGCACCTTTGGTTGTATCGCCATACTGACTGGCAACGGTAAATACGATGTGCGTGTGAATGGCAAAGACCTGACCGTGCCGTTGCGGTTTCACAGCGTTTGGAAAAAGTCCGATGGTGCCCTGCAATACGTGTCTTGGCAGTCCACACGGATTCCCTGAAGCTGGATGTCTGGCTTGCAAAAACCGGTATGGTCCGGTGCGCTTGCGGCTGCGCATGAATTGCTGAGGCAACAACAACATGGATTGGCGTTCGCGGGCTTGCCCTCAGCCGTGGCCCCTGCGGCATTGATGCAAGCCTATGCCGCCCAAGATGCATTGGTCGGCCTGCAAGCCGCCCAACACCACACCCATATCAGCGGCTACAAAATTGCCATCACCACACCGGTCATGCGCGAGTTTGTTGGCTTTGACGATGCCATTTCCGGCTGTGTGCTGGCCGATCGCGTGTTTCAAAATGGCCACCGGATACAAGCCCATGAACGCCAGCACTTGATCATCGAATTTGAATTGGCATTGCAATTTGCCCATGACTTACCGTCAACAACCACAGCGTGGACAGCGGACAGCATTTTGGAATGCATAGCATGCGCTTACCCTTGTTTAGAAATTGCCGATGACCGTTATGCGGTGTATGCCGATTTGAAAAAACATTTTTTCAGCTTGGTGGCTGAAAACGCCTGGAACCACGGCGTGGTGTTGGGCGACCGTATCGACAAATCGCAGTTCGATCTGTTGTGGCAGACCACCGGCACGGCTTATGTGAATGGGCAGTCGATTGGCCATGGCCACAGTCGCGATGTGATGGGCCATCCGCTGCAGGCCATGGCTTGGGTCGCCAACCACATGGCCAGCCGTGGCCATGCATTCAAAGCCGGGCAGTGGGTGACCACCGGCAGTTGGTTGGCTTCATATTTTCCCGAAGCGGGAGAAGCGTTGTGTTTTGAATTGTTCGATGGCGCACGGGTGTGCGTCCACATTGATTGAATGTTTGACAAGGAGTGAACGTCATGGGAAAACCGGTTATAGGGTTTATTGGAGTGGGTTTGATGGGCGCGGGCATGGCCAAAAATATCGTGACCAAAGGCTATCCTTTGGTCATCATGGGGCACAAAAACCGCGAACCGGTTGAACGACTCAAAGCCTTGGGCGCCGTCGAAGCG
Organism: Burkholderiales bacterium; assembly: GCA_005789825.1. Taxonomy (GTDB): domain Bacteria; phylum Pseudomonadota; class Gammaproteobacteria; order Burkholderiales; family Burkholderiaceae_C; genus Limnohabitans. The sequence continues at coordinate 2,604 of SXWY01000120.1, forward strand.
CATTCAGCGCGTGAGCTCGCCGCCCAATGCGATATCGTGCATTTGTGCGTGACAGGTTCGCCGCAAGTGGAGGCATTGATGCATGGGCCTGAGGGCTTGATGGCCAGTGGGAAAAAAGGTTTGGTCATCATCGATTGCTCGACCTCCAATCCAGTGTCTACCCACCAAATGGTTGCCTTAGCGAAAAGCCATGGCATGGAATTTATCGATGCACCGCTGGGGCGAACACCGGTTGAAGCAGAGGCGGGCACGTTGGACACCATGGTCGGTGCTTCCGATGTGGTGTTTCAAACCGTCAAGCCAGTCTTGGAATGTTGGGCAGGCAATATTGTCCACTTGGGACCTGTCGGCTTGGGGCACACCATGAAGCTGATCAACAACTTCATCGCCATGGGTTATGCCGCGTTGTTTTCAGAGGCGCTGTCGATTGCGCGCAAAGCCGGTTTGAGCCAAGACCAATTCCATGCCGTGATTGGTTCGGGGCGCATGCGCAGTCCGTTCTACGACACCTTCATGAAGTGGACCATGAACGGCGATGAAAACGCACACAAGTTCACCATCACCAATGCCCATAAAGACATGCGTTACCTCAGCAGTTTGGCCAATGACATCGGCGCACTGCACCCGATTCAGTCGATGGTGAAAAATTCGTTCGCCAGCATGGAAGCACAAGGCTACGCCCAAAAATACGTGCCCATGTTGGCTGACTTCGTGGCCACCCAAAATGGCTTGCCACCTTCGCACAAGTTTTAACCGGTGGCACGCGTGAACCCATTGTTTGACTTGAGCGGTAAGGTGGCCATCGTCACCGGTGGCAATGGAGGCATTGGCTTGGGTATGGCCCAAGGGCTGGCCGTTGCCGGTGCGACCGTGGTGATTGCTGGTCGCAACCACCACAAAAACAGCGAGGCAGTGGCAGCCGTACAAAGCCAAGGCGGTCAAGCCCATGCCGTTGCGGTGGATGTGATGCAACAAGCGTCGTGCGAGCAGATGGTGCAAAGTACCTTGCAAGCCCATGGGCGCGTGGATATTTTGGTCAACAACGCTGGCATGAATATTCGCAAGCCACCCCAGAGCTACGCATTGGCCGAATGGAATGAAGTCATGCAAACCAACCTGACCAGTGCGTTTGTGTGTTCGCAAGCGGTCTATGGCGCGTTTGAAAAAAACCGAGCGGGCAAGATCATCAACATCGGTTCGATGATGTCGTTGTTTGGCGCCTCGTTTGCCACACCTTACGCGGCATCCAAAGGGGGCATGGTGCAAATGACCAAAGCCCTGGCCTGTGCATGGGCCGCCCAAAATATCCAAGTTAATGCGATCTTGCCAGGCTGGATCGACACCGACTTGACCCGCCAAGCGCGAGTCGATGTGCAAGGCCTGCATGATCGTGTGCTCGAGCGAACCCCAGCCAAGCGCTGGGGTGTGCCAAACGATTTCGCGGGCATCGCTGTTTTTTTGGCCAGTTCCGCGTCAGACTTCATCACAGGCGCTGCCATACCCGTGGATGGGGGTTACTCCGTGCAAGGCTGACAGCCATGGTCAATGCCGTCCCACAGCGCGGTGCATAGCCACCAATGGATAATGTCCATGGGTTGTCATAAAGTGGTTCAAGATGTTCAATGATTACAAACACACGGGTTGCATGTTGCGCTGCGCACTTGTTTGGCTGTGTGCGGGATGGTGGTTACCCATGCATGGTGCGTGGGCGCAAGACGCCCCAACCGCCTCGGTTTGCAAAGCCCTTGATTTTCGTGCCATTGCCTATTCCATCAACGACACACAAGCCCGCGAAAAGCGTGCGCTGGAATGGTTATCACGCTATGGCAAGGATTGCCCATTCCCTGAAATTGAAGCCATTCGCAACAATGTCGCCGTGTGGCTGGGCACCGCAAACACAGAGAAAGTACACCAAACGGTCAAAGAACTTTACCTTGGTAAAAAACCCGCGGGCTCGACATTACAGGTTGGTAAAAATACCAACACGGCACCTGCGATAGAACCTGCTGGCAGCCTGAAAACCGCCCCCAAGCCCGATGCCAAAAACGCCGCAGAAACCATTGCCACCGCGCCGAAAAAGGTCAAAAAATTGCCCAACAAAGTGGACGAAAAAATCGCAGCCAGCAAAGAATTTGCCCTGCGTGAAAGCGAAATCGCGCAATGTTTGCCCGATGAATTGGTAACTTGGAACGATGGCGACAAAGACAGCAAGATGCTCAGCCCCAACATGCTTTATGTGTACGACCACCAAGGCGCACCTTCTTACGTCAGCGAGGACGCGGTGTTTTCTGTGCTGCAACAAGCGGCTTCGGCCTGGGACCAGTGCGGTGGACAAAACTCGGTGATGCTCAAGCGTGACCTATTTGAAGACAATGTCAGCGTCAAAATTGCAGTGCAATGGAATGACAAAGAAAAGTTAGGCACGATTGGCCTGGCCAACATCACCCAAAAAACACTGACCCTCAGCCCGAATGCATTCGCCAACTTGAGAAAAACCAATGCCAACCGCAATTGGCTGGAAACTTTACAGATGGTGGTATCCCACGAGGTGGGACATTTCCAAGGGCTGATTGCCCACTCCAGGCGTTGCGTAGATGTGTTGTCCTACTACTCGAACGACGCCGGTGAGAAATGCACCATAAGGGGTAAAGGGGTGATGCCGCAAACCTTCGAATACCGCGCCCTGTTGCCAACCGCGTGCGATATCCAGCGCTGCCGCATTGCCAACGGGTTTTGACCCCAAGCATATGTTGCCATCGCCACCATGTGGCGCGCAAACCCCTGTCTGAGGCAGACACCGCCAAACGGCAGCGAGGGCTTGATAATGGTTGTTTTCACCATTTTGACAACCACCATGAAAACAAACATCTCTCTCAGTCTGTTGTTGGTATGCGCCTTGACAAGTTCGGTCTGGGCCAACAACGCCATTGAAACTTTGCCCTCTGGGGTCAAGGTGGAGCACCTCAAGCTTGGCACGGGTGCCAGCCCCACAGCGGCGGACACAGTGGTGGCCCACTATCGGGGCACATTGACCGACGGCAAAGAATTTGACAGCAGCTACAAGCGTGGCGAACCGATCGCGTTTCCCCTGTCCCGCGTGATTCCCTGTTGGACCGACGGCATGCAAAAAATCAAAATCGGGGGCAAAGCCAGACTCACCTGTCCGCCAGAAACCGCTTATGGCGCAGAGGGCGTGCGGGGGGTGATTCCACCCAAATCCACATTGCTGTTCGAGGTCGAGTTGGTCGGTATCAAGAAAAACTGATTCTTATCACTGGAGTCGGTAGTTACCCTTGGGTGACGTGTTGGGTCGGGTGTCAACTCTCGCTTTCACGATTTCGTGTGCTAAGGTCTTTGCTTGGTAAACACACAGCAGGATACCCAGCATGAACCCATCCACACCACTCGCGGCAGACAACGCATCGTTCGAAAAAGCCACGTTCGACAAAGTGGCCGCCAAGCTGATTCCGTTTCTGTTCGTCTGCTATATCGTTGCGTTTCTAGACCGTGTGAATGTTGGCTTTGCCAAATTGCAAATGGCCGGTGACTTGAATTTTTCCGATGCCATCTACGGCTTTGGCGCTGGCATTTTCTTTATTGGCTATTTCATTTTTGAAGTGCCTAGCAATATTATTTTGGAGAAAGTCGGAGCCAGGCGTTGGATCGCCCGCA
>SXWY01000121.1 GCA_005789825.1 Burkholderiales bacterium
CAAGCTAGACCCCTACATCAACGTCGATCCAGGCACCATGTCGCCCTTTGAACATGGTGAGGTATTCGTCACAGAAGACGGCGCTGAAACTGACCTTGACTTGGGCCACTACGAACGCTTTATCAACACGCGCATGCGGCGTACCAACAACTTCACCACCGGACAAATTTACAAACGCGTTTTAGAAAAAGAGCGCCGGGGTGACTACCTTGGCACCACTGTCCAAGTCATTCCCCACATCACCAATGAAATCCAAGACTTCATCAAACGCGGCGCAGGACTGGGCACCGCTGACGCGGTCGATGTGGCCATTGTGGAAGTGGGCGGCACGGTGGGTGACATTGAATCTTTGCCTTTCCTAGAAGCAGTGCGACAAATGAGCTTGCGCATGGGGCCGCATAACACTGCATTTGTGCATCTGAGTTATGTGCCTTGGATCGCCGCAGCTGGCGAGCTCAAAACCAAACCCACCCAACACACCGCGCAAAAACTGCGCGAAATCGGTATACAAGCCGATGCCTTGCTGTGCCGCGCTGACCGCCCTATTCCTCAGGAAGAGCGTTCCAAAATTTCGCTGTTCTCGAACGTGGCCGAATGGGGCGTGATCTCTATGTGGGATGTCGACACCATTTACAAAGTCCCGCGCATGTTGCATGAACAAGGGCTGGATGCGTTGATTTGCGAAAAACTCAAACTCAACACGCCGCCTGCCAGCCTCAAGCGCTGGGACGATTTGGTACATGCGGTTGAGCATCCGCAATACGAACTGAACATCGCCATGGTCGGCAAATACGTCGACCTGTCTGACAGTTACAAATCGTTGAACGAAGCGCTGCGCCATGCAGGCATTCGCAACCACGCCAGAGTGCATATTGAGTACATTGACTCCGAGACACTGACCCCGGACAACACCAGCCAGTTGTCACGTTTTGACGCGATTTTGGTTCCAGGCGGTTTTGGCAAACGCGGTATTGAAGGAAAAATTTGTGCGGCGCGCTATGCACGGGAACACAAAGTGCCCTACCTCGGCATTTGTTTGGGTATGCAAATCGCCACCATCGAATACGCCCGCCATGTGGCAGGTTTGGCCAACGCCAACAGCACCGAGTTCGAACCCGACTGCGCCAATCCTGTCATCGCTTTGATCACCGAGTGGAAAGATGCCGATGGCAGCATCAAGTTGCGCGACGCCAAATCCGATTTAGGTGGCACCATGCGTTTGGGTGCACAAACCTCCAATGTTTCCGAAGGTACCTTGGCGCACGACATCTATGGCGATTTGGTCACCGAACGCCACCGCCACCGCTACGAAGCCAATGTGAATTACCTCGACACTTTGCGTGCCGCTGGTTTGGTTATCTCTGCCCTTACCCAGCAAGAGCATTTGACAGAGATCATCGAACTGCCCCAAAGCGTTCACCCGTGGTTCATGGGCGTTCAATTCCACCCCGAATTCAAGTCCACGCCATGGGATGGCCATCCGCTGTTCAATGCATTTGTGAGCGCCGCCCACGCCCACTTGTCTGAGCGCAAAAAGCTCAAGGTGGTGGCATGAATTTATGCGGCTTTGAAGTCGGGTTGGAGCATCGGTTTTTTTTGATTGCAGGAACTTGCTCGATCGAGGGTTTGCAAATGTCTTTGGATGTGGCCGGGCAATTGCAAGAGGTTTGCAGCAGTCTGGGCATTCCTCTCATTTACAAAGGCTCCTTCGACAAGGCCAACCGCTCTTCTGGCAGCACGCAGCGCGGTGTAGGCATAGACGCCGGTTTGAAAATTTTGGATGAAGTGCGTCGCCAAATCAAAGTGCCGGTGCTGACCGATGTCCACGATGAATCTCAGGTGGCCGCTGTGGCAGCCGTGGTCGATGTGCTGCAAACACCGGCGTTTTTATGTCGGCAAACCGATTTCATCCGAGCTGTTGCGCAATCGGGAAAACCGGTCAACATTAAAAAAGGTCAGTTCTTGGCACCTTGGGACATGGTCAATGTGATCGATAAAGCCCGAACTGCCGCCCGTGAAAAAGGCCTGCCCGAAGACAATTTCTTGGCCTGCGAACGCGGTGCCAGCTTCGGCTACAACAACTTGGTGGCCGACATGAGCAGTTTGGCCGAGATGCGCAAAACCGGCGCGCCTGTGGTGTTTGATGTGACCCACTCGGTGCAAAAACCTGGCGGACAAGGGACGAGCAGCGGCGGCGCTCGCGACATGGTGCCAGTGCTTGCACGCGCCGGTGTGGCCGCCGGTGTGGCGGGCTTGTTCATGGAAACCCACCCCCATCCGAATGAAGCCTGGTCAGACGGGCCGAATGCCGTGCCACTGGCAAAGATGAAAGCCTTGTTGCAAACCTTGGTTGAGCTTGATGCCGTGACTAAAAAACACCCTTGGATGGAAAACCATTTTTCCCCCTGACACATTGTTCCTTGCAGACTGCAGAGGTCTGCGTGTTTTTCTTGAAGAAAGTTAGAAAATGAGTGCCATAGTTGATATCGTCGGTCGTGAAATTCTGGACAGCCGGGGCAACCCGACCGTCGAATGCGATGTTTTGTTGGAAAGCGGCGTGATGGGTCGCGCCGCCGTGCCCTCGGGCGCATCGACCGGCAGCCGCGAGGCCATTGAATTGCGCGACGGCGACCCCAACCGCTACGGTGGCAAAGGTGTGTTGACCGCTGTTGAACACATCAACCACGACATCACACAAGCGGTCATCGGGCTTGATGCTTCCGAGCAGGCTTTTTTAGACCATACCCTGATCGACCTGGACCGCACTGACAACAAAGCGCGTATCGGCGCCAATGCCATTTTGGCGGTGTCCATGGCGGTGGCACGTGCCGCCGCCGAAGAAGCAGGTTTACCCTTGTATCGATATTTCGGCGGCATGGGGCGCATGCAACTGCCTGTGCCGATGATGAATGTCATCAACGGTGGTGCCCATGCCAACAACAATCTGGACTTGCAAGAGCTGATGATCATTCCCGTCGGCGCACCCACGTTCCGTGAAGCGGTTCGTTATGGCGCCGAAGTTTTTCATGCACTGAAAAAAATCATGGCCGACAAAGGCATGAGCACGGCAGTTGGTGACGAGGGTGGCTTCGCGCCCAACGTCCCCGGCCACGAAGCCGCGATTCAAATGATCTTGGACGCGATCGACAAAGCCGGCTTCACCGCGGGTGAGCAAATCATGCTGGGCTTGGACTGTGCCGCCAGCGAGTTTTATCTCGACGGCAAGTACCATCTCAAAGGCGAAGGGTTGGTACTGGATGCTTCGCAATGGACCGACATGCTGTCGACCTGGGCAGACAAATATCCCATCATCAGCATTGAAGACGGCATGGCTGAAGGCGATTGGGACGGATGGAAGCACCTCACCGATCGCATGGGCAAAAAAGTGCAGCTTGTGGGCGACGACCTGTTTGTCACCAACACCAAGATTTTGCAAGAGGGCATAGACAAGGGCGTGGCCAACTCAATTCTGATCAAGATCAACCAAATTGGCACACTCACCGAGACATTTGCTGCCATTGAAATGGCCAAGCGCGCTGGCTACACCTCGGTCATCAGCCACCGTTCTGGCGAAACCGAAGACACCACCATCGCAGACATTGCGGTCGGTACCAACGCCTTGCAAATCAAAACCGGCTCACTCAGCCGCTCAGACCGGTTGGCGAAATACAACCAACTTTTGCGTATCGAGGAAGATTTGGGTACCATCGCCAGTTATCCAGGCCGTGCAGCTTTTTACAACTTGCGCAGCTGACACAACCACAAAGCTGTACACATGCGCCGTCCCGTTCCACTGATACTGTTAGGTTTGCTGGTTATTTTGCAAATGCAGCTGTGGTTCGGGCGCGGCAGTATCCCAGACGTCTGGCGACTCCGGCAGCAATACCAGCAGCAACTCGACAGCAATATGCGCTCTGAGCAAGACATCGCCCGGCTTCGCGCAGAGTTACGCGACTTGCGTGACGGCCTTGAAATGGTCGAAGAGCGTGCCCGCTTAGAAATAGGCATGGTCAAACCCCACGAGATTTTTGTGCAATTGGCCAAATCCTCTCAGTGAACAACACTGCACAACGTACCGTCGTGCTGGCTGGCGAAAGCGTCACTGCCAGGCAATCGTTGATTGCCAAATTACAAAACGTGTTGTTGAGCCAATCCCTGGCGTTTGACTTCTTGTGCCCGCAATCTCCTGCGGCCCTACTGGATATGCCTGCGCAAGCCAAATACCTGCTGTGGAAGAGACCTGCCAAAACCTTCGCCACTTCTGTACAAGACGACTGGCGACGTCAATTGCATGCGCTAGAGCGCCCGTACCAAACTTTGCATGCTGACAATGATCAGGTGTTGCAGCAGGCGGTTTTTGCATTGGTGAATGGTCACCAAAGCACCTTAGCCAGGCCGCAAACTGAAAGCAAATGGCAAGATATGTGCGAATGTTGCGCAGACCCTGCTTGCGAGCAGCGCTTGTTTGGACGCTTACTGCAAAGCTGAACTGGCTGGTGGTACCGGTGGTTGCCCCGGTACAAACAACTGCGCCGCATCTATCGCGTCATAGCGGTATTGCTGGCCACAAAAATCGCAGCCGACTTCGATCAATTCACGCTCAGCCAAAATGCTGTCCGCTTCATCGCGACCCAAACTGCGAATCATGGCGCTGACCCTTTCGCGGTTGCATGAACACACAAATCGTGGTGAATCAAGCCCGGGTTCAGGCGCGAAATGCTTGAGCTGTTCTTGCCAAAACAAACGATGCAATACCTTGTCAGGAGCGAGTTGCAGCAATTCGCCCGCAGTCAAACTGTTGGCCAAGATAGCGATGCGGTTGTAGTCTTCGTTGCGGCCAATGGCGTCTTCTTCGGCCAGGGTTTTGGTGCCTGAAAGATTGGCAATGCCTCCCATGGGCAATCGCTGAATCAGCAATCCGGCTGCCACTTGGTCGTTGGCAGCCAGTACTAATGTCGTGTCAAGTTGCTCGCTTTGCAACATGTAATGCGCCAGCACGTCGCTGAATTTCTTCAAAGGCTGTTTGTGGTCGTCATACAGCGAGACCACGCCTTGGTAAGGCTGTTGTGCTGGTCTGCGCCCTGCCGGGTCGAGCGTGATGGCACAACGCCCCAGGTTATGTTGGTTGGCCATGTCCTCCAACCGCATGTTGGGCAAAATTTCACCCACGGTTTTGGCGGTCGAGCGCAAACGCAAATCAGACTGCACTTCGACCACTGCCAGCTTAAGCGGCCCTTCGCCGTGCAATTGCAACACCAGCGCACCGTCAAACTTGATATTGGCTTGCATCAACACGGCGGCTGCGGTCATTTCACCCAACAAGCGGCGTACCGGTTCTGGGTAAGGACCGGTCTCTCGGTTGTCAGCACGACGGCGCAATATGTCTTGCCAACTGTCGGTCAATCGCACCAACAAGCCGCGCACCGGCAAACCCTCGAACATGAATTTATGCAATTCGCTCATGCGATTTTTTTCAAACCATTTTTGAACCGCAAGGCGTTGCCCATGTAATGTTTGGCGCTCATGCGCAGGCCATCTATTTGCTCAGGGGTGAGTTGCCGCACCACTTTGGCGGGCGTGCCCATGATCAGGCTGCCATCGGGAAATTCTTTGCCCTCGGTCACCACCGAGCCAGCACCCACCACACAATGTTTACCAATGCGAGCGCCGTTGAGCACCACTGCGGCAATACCGATCAAGCTCTCGTCACCGATCGTGCAACCGTGCAACATCACTTGGTGCCCAACCGTGACATGTTTGCCTATCACCACCGGTAAGCCGTTGTCCGCATGAATCACGGCCAAGTCTTGGATGTTGCTGCCCTCACCGATGGTGATGGTTTCAGTGTCTCCGCGAATGACGGCGTTGAACCATACGCTGGTATTGGCATGCAAATGGACAGCACCCATGACATGTGCGCTGTCTGCGATCCACGCGCTTTGGTGTATGTCGGGCGAGTGGTTATCGAGTTGATAGATGGCCATAAGTTATCCGTGAAGTGTTTCTACAATTGTAGGGATGGAATTGAGAACCGCTGCCTTGAGTGCATTGTGCGAATCCGACCCGCGCTTGCAAGTGCAACGGGTGCAATCGCTGTGGGCCATGCGATCTGACTGCTCAGTCAATCCACAACAGGCATTTCCAAAGCAGGAGGTGCCTTTGCCCGGGCGACCCGCCAAACCGGTGTTGAAGCCGCCGCACCAAGTCCCTTCGCGCTCAGTCCACACCGCACAGGGTTTGGCAGGTTTGGTGCATTCCATTTGCCATATTGAGTTCAATGCGATTCATTTGGCCTTGGATGCGGTTTGGCGATTTAACGGCCTGCCCTCAGCGTATTACCAAGATTGGTTGAAAGTCGCTTACGAAGAATCCACCCACTTCGAACTGTTGAGTCGACTGCTTCAAGACATGGGTTACGCCTATGGTGATTTTGATGCGCATGACGGCTTGTGGCAGATGTGCGAGAAAACCGCGGATGATGTGATCGCGCGCATGGCCTTGGTGCCACGCACCTTGGAAGCACGTGGGCTGGATGCAACGCCCTTGATACAAGCCAAATTGCTTCTCAGCGAATCGTTGCATGCCAAAGCGTTGCAACCTGTTTTGGACATCATTTTGCGCGATGAAATAGGTCATGTGGCGATTGGCAACCATTGGTTTCGCTGGCTGTGTGCGCAACATGGACTCGACCCATTGACGCATTACCCTTTACTGGTGCAACGCCATGCGGCGCCACGCCTCAAGCCACCTTTCAATAACGAGGCGCGACTGCAAGCCGGGTTCACGCAGGAAGAAATAGATTGGTTGTTGGCGCAACGCTTGGCCTAGCCTCTGGGGTGGTGTTGCGCATGCAACTGTTTCAATCGCTCTGTGGCCACATGCGTGTAAATGGTGGTGGTCGATATATCTGCATGGCCGAGCAACATTTGCACGGCACGTAAATCGGCCCCGTGGTTCAGCAGATGCGTGGCGAATGCGTGGCGCAATGTATGCGGTGACAGCGGCGCATGAATATCGGCTAAGAGCGCATATTTTTTGATCAGCATCCAGAACATGACTCGGCTCATCGCCGCCCCGCGCTGCGTCACAAACACCGACGGGCTGTTTTTTTTAGCAAGCAATTCATTGCGTGCCGTGTCCAGGTAACGCTGCAACCAATCGCCTGCTTCTTCGCCGAAAGGCACCAGTCGTTCTTTGTCGCCTTTGCCTGTGATGCGCAACACACCTTCACGCATGTTCAAGGACAACAAGGGCAGACTGACCAATTCACTGACACGCAAACCGCTGGCATAAAGCAGCTCGAGCATGGCGCGATCACGCAAGCCCAGCGGCGCTTCTGTATCGGGTGCTTGAAGCAAAGCCTCGACCTGCGCCTCGCTCAGTGTCTTTGGCAAACGCATGGCTTGCTTGGCCGACAAGAGTTTCAAAGTGGGGTCTTCCAGCAAGCGGTTGTCACGCAGTGCCCAACGGTAAAACCGTCTGAAGACAGTCATGCGCCGGTTGGCGGAAGTCGCCTTGGTTTGATCATGGCGGTGCGCGAAATACGCTTGCAAATCGGCTTCAGTCGCGCGTGACAAGTCGGTGTGTTGGGTCAACAACCAAGCCGCTAATGCGTTCAGGTCACGGCGGTACGCAGCCAGCGACAGTGCAGACAAACCATCCTCTAACCAGATGCTGTCGATGAACGCATCAATCAACGGCTCCGGGCTGTCAGTCGAGCTTGAGTTTTTGCGCATCCACCACCTTTTTGTACACCTCGTACTCGGCCTTGAGTTGCGCCGCAAATTCTTGCGGACTGTTGGCCACCACGCGTGAGCCGGTTGCTTCAAGCCGCTTGATCACCACAGGGTCTTGCAACACCTTGCGCACAGCTGCGTTCAATTGCGCTACCAGCGGTGCGGGCAAGCCTTTGGGTGCCCAGATGCCGTAGAGCGCGGGGCGGTTCACCGGCTCCAAACCCAGTTCTTTGAAAGTCGGCACATCGGGCAATTCGGCGACACGCTCAGGCGTGGCCACCGCCAGCGCAATCAAGCGCTTGCCTTGTATATGCGGCATGGCAGACGGCAGGTTGTCAAAAATGATCGGCACCTGCCCGCCCACCGTGTCACGCAGTGCCGGGCCAGAGCCGGCGTAAGGAATATGCACGACAAAAGTTTTGCTCAGGTTCTTGAACAATTCCATTTGCAAATGCCCAATACCACCGGTACCGGATGATGCGTAATCGTACTTGCCAGGCCGAGCGCGCAATTCTTTGAGAAATCCCGCCATGTCTTTGGCAGGAAATGAAGGGTGAATGGCCAACACATTCGGGGTAGCCACCATATTGATGATCGGCGTGAAATCGGTCAATGGTTTGTAAGCAATGGCGGGATTGATGGCAGGATTGGTTGCGGCACTCGAGGCGGTGGTCAGTCCCAAGGTATAGCCATCAGGCGCTGCACGCGCCACCTCCAACGCACCGATCACGCCGCCCCCGCCTGCCTTGTTCTCCACCACCACCGGTTGCCCCAGCAACTTGCCCAGCGGTTCGGCAACGATACGGGCGATCAAATCGGTGCTGCCACCCGGCGCAAAAGGCACCAGCAGCCGAATAGGCTTGGTCGGATAGCTTTGCGCCAGCGCGACAGACGCAAACAAGCTGCAAAGAAGCGCAAAGCAAGCGCTTGTCAAAATACCCTGGGTCTGTTGTTTCATCACACCACCACCGGTTCAGGTTCAAGCCGAATACCAAAACGCTCGTACACGCTGGTTTGTATCGCTTTGGCCAAGGTCACCACTTCTCCGCCTGTGCATGGGCTGTCACGCCCGCCTTTGTTGACGATGACCAGCGCTTGCTTATCGTAAACCGCTGCATTCCCCACCGATTTACCGCGCCAACCGCAAGCGTCAATCAACCAAGCAGCTGCCAGCTTGATGCTGCCGTCGCTCAAATGGTAATGAACCAGTTTGGGCTCCCGCGCAATGATGTCGGCGCATTGTTCGGGAGTGACAGTCGGGTTTTTGAAAAAACTGCCCGCGTTGCCCACCACCTGCGGGTTGGGCAATTTGGCGCGGCGAATATCACAGACCCATTCAAATATTTGCATGGCGTTGGGCGTGTCGACGCCAGATTGGCTGTGCTTTTTGGCCAGATCGGCATAGCCGATTTCAGGCTTCCATTTTTTGGGCAAACGGAACCTCACCCGCGTGATCAATGCCCGGCCCAGCAAACCCAAATCGCGCTTGTCAGCTGCTTGGTGCTTGAACACCGAGTCTCTGTAGCCGAAGCCACATTGCGCAGCATCCAAAGTGAAATGCTGGCCGGTGTGCAAGTCGACCGCGTCAAGCGACTCAAACCGGTCTTGCAACTCCACCCCATATGCACCGATGTTTTGCACCGGTGACGCGCCGACCAAGCCAGGAATCATGGCCAAATTTTCCAAACCGGGCCAGCCTTGTTGCAATGTCCATTCCACCAAACCATGCCAATCTTCGCCTGCGGCAGCCTCCACGATCCAGGCTTTGTCATCCTCGGACACAAGCTGTTTGCCTTGGAGTTCGATTTTGATGACCAAGGGTTTGATGTCGCCGGTGATGACGATATTGCTGCCACCACCCAAGACGAAATGCGGTTCGAGCCGAATCGGGTCCGTCAGCAATTCCTCTACATCTTGCATGCTGCGAAGCCGCAGCAGCCGCTCGGCTTTGGCGGCGATGCCGAAGGTGTTGTGGGCTTGCAGCGGAACCTGTGTCTCGATAATCATGTCAGAATTGTCGCACCTGAACTTCTGAAGTACCGACCATGCCCTCTTTTGATACTGTGTGTGAAGCCGATGTGGTCGAAGTCAAAAATGGTGTCGACAACACGGCCAAAGAAATAGCCACACGTTTTGACTTCAAAGGCACCTCGGCGGCGATTGAAATCAAGGACAAAGAAATCACCTTGATCGGTGACAGCGATTTTCAATTAGCACAGATTGACGATATTTTGCGCAACAAACTGACCAAACGAAATGTCGACATTCGTTTTCTGGACAAAGGTGATGTGCAAAAAATGGGGGGCGACAAAGTCAAGCAAGTCGTCAAGGTTCGCAACGGTATCGCCAGTGAAGACGCCAAAAAAATCCAGCGCGTCATCAAAGACAGCAAAATGAAAGTGCAGGCTGCGATTCAGGGCGAATCGGTCAGGGTCACCGGTGCCAAACGCGACGATTTACAAGCCGCCATGGCGCTGATTCGCAAAGAAATGCCTGACTTGCCGCTGAGCTTTGACAATTTCCGTGACTGATTAATTGGTTAATTGGGGTCAGGTTCCAATTAACTGCCCATTACCTGCCAATACGGCTTTCCTCACCGCGCATCAGCTTGGCAATATTCGCTTGATGCCGCCACACCAAGATACCACTCATGACAACTGCCGCCAACAAGACCCGGTTATCCACATACCAGACCACGCGGTGGCCTAAAAAATAATAGGCGGGTGCAAACACGGCTGACGCCAAAGCAGCGAGCGAAGAATATCGGGTGAAAAAGGCCACGATCAGCCAAGTGGCCAAGGTCGCCAAGCCCAGCAAAGGCTCAATACCGAACAACACGCCTGCGGCGGTGGCCACGCCCTTGCCGCCCTTGAAGCGAAAAAAGACGGGCCACACATGGCCTGCGAATGCAGCCATGGCTGCCAAAGCCAGCGTACCCTCTCCCAGCCCCCACACAGCGCCATGCTGCGACACCGCCCACACAGGCAGCCAGCCCTTGACACCATCCAGCAGCAGGGTCAACGCGGCCGCCAATTTGTTGCCCGAGCGCAATACATTGGTTGCCCCAGGGTTTTGACTGCCATAAGAACGCGGGTCGGCCAAGCCCATGATTCGGCTGACCAGCACGGCAAAAGACAGCGAACCCATCAAGTAGGCTGCCAGCGTTGCCAACAGCACATGCACCAAGTCCATGGAAAAAAACATGGCCGTCAGATCGCAGGGTCGCGCATTTCCCAACGGATCGCATCAATCGCGGCGAGTACCTCTGGGGACAGTTGCTTGCCCCACGCATCCAAATCCTCATCGAGTTGCTGCACCGAGGTCACACCGATGATGGTGCTGGCCACACGCCACTGTGTGTAGCAAAAAGCCAGTGCCATTTCTGTAGGGGTCATGCCGTTGTCGCGGGCGAGTTGGTTGTAGCGCTTGGCAGCCGCCAATGCATCGGGTCTGGCCCAGCGTTGTTTGCGGACACTTTCGTACTTGGTGATGCGGCCTTCTTTGGGGGACGCCTCGCCGAGAAAACCAGACTCGTCGTATTTGCCAGTCAACAAGCCAAATGCCAAGGGCGAATACGCCAACAAAGAGACATTCAAACGGTGCATGGTTTCGTCCAAGCCGTTTTCTGGCACACGGTTAACCAAGCAATAGGCGTTTTGCACGCTGACGATGCGCGGCAGATGGTGTTGCTCGGCCAATCGCACAAATTCGTGCACACCATAAGGTGTTTCGTTGGACAAACCGATGTAACGCACTTTGCCTTCTTGGATCAGTTTGGCCAAGGTGGCGAGTTGGTCGTGGATGGAAGTGGTGGATTTTTCATTTTTGGGTTCGTAGTACACGCCGCCAAACATCGGCACATGGCGCTCAGGCCAGTGGATTTGATAGAGATCAATCACATCGGTTTGCAAACGCTTCAAGCTGGCTTCGCATGAGGCCAGGATATCGGCAGGTGTCATGCCTTCTCCGGCGCGTACCCAAGGCATACCGCGCGATGGCCCAGCAACTTTCGAGGCCAACACAATCTTTTGTCGCATACCGGGTCGCTTAGACAACCAATTGCCTATGTAGGTTTCGGTTTTGCCGAAAGACTCTGCTGTTGGCGGAACCGCATAAATTTCTGCGGTGTCGAAAAAGTTGACGCCTCGGGCCACACTGTGGTCCATGATGGTGTGCGAGGTGGGTTCATCCACCTGCTGTCCGAATGTCATGGTGCCGAGACTGATAGGGGTGACGTGCAAATCGCTTTGACCCAAGCGAACAGGGGTGAGGTTGAGGTTTTTCATGACGGGGAGTTTAAATGGGCACAACGAATGAAGAGAATTTACTACGTCTGGTGTGCTGTCCCGGGGAGGGTTTGCCTGAGGTAGATCGCATGAAGTGAATTAAAGTCTAGAGCTTCGCAAGCCCACTTGTTGCGAAGAAAACCCTTCCCATTTGACTTACAAAAAATCATTCAATTCACCCCAGCAACCATGACACAAACAACTCAGCTGACAGCCATCGTCACCGGCGCGGCACGTGGTATCGGCTTGGCAACCACTCAATTATTTTTAAGCAACGGCTACCGTGTCGCCATGGTCGACCGCGACACGGCAGAGCTTCATAGCGTAGCTGCCGGTTTACAGAACGTGCTGGCGGTAGATTGCGATGTGTCCCAAGAGGACCAAGTGAATGCCATGATCCACACGGTTTTGCAATGGTCAGGGCGTGTTGATGTGCTGGTGAATAACGCAGGTGTGGCCGATTTCGCGGCGATACAAGACACCACGTTCGAGCGATGGCAAACGGTGATGCGCACCAACCTTGACGGTGTGTTTTTGTGTTCGCAAGCTGCGCTGCCCGCGCTGCGAGAAAGCCGGGGCTGCATCGTGAATATCGGGTCCATCTCGGGCTTACGAGCGTCCACACTTCGCGTGGCCTACGGCACCTCGAAAGCTGCGGTGATTCATTTGACCAAACAACAGGCGGCCGAGCTCGGAGAATGGGGCATACGGGTGAACTGCGTCGCACCCGGACCAGTAAAAACCAAACTTGCCGCGGCTGTGCACACGCCCGCCATCGTCAGCGCTTACCACGATGCGATCCCTCTGAACCGCTACGGCAGTGAAGTGGAAATCGCTCGAGTGATTGTGTTTTTGGCTTCAGAAGAGGCGAGTTATTTGACGGGCCAAATCATCGCCGTCGATGGTGGATTTGATGCAACAGGCGTGGGGTTGCCCGCTTTGCGAATTGCAGATTCGATCAACGATCCGCCCTCTCCTCTTCCCGCAGCCTAAGCACCCTCCTCTGCACTTTCCCCGTCGTCGTCATCGGCAACTGATCGATGAACTCAATCTCCTTGGGATACTCATAAGGGGCCAGCAGACCGCGCACATGCTGCTGCAACTGCGCCACCAATTCATCCGAAGACGCAAAGCCAGCAGCCAATACCACATAGGCTTTCACCAAATTGCCGCGCTCGGCATCCGGCTTAGGTACGACAGCAGCATTGGCCACCGCCGGATGTTTCACCAAACAATTTTCAATCTCACTCGGACCGATGCGATAGCCTGCTGACTTGAACACATCGTCAGCACGACCTCCGTACCACAGGTAACCCTCTGCGTCACGCATGGCCAAGTCGCCGGTGCGGCACCAATCGCTTGTGAATTTGCGCGCGGTCGCATCTGGCTGATTCCAATACCCTAAAAAGAAAATCGGATCAGGCTGGCCGTGTACATCCAACCGATGCAAAGCCACATCGCCCAATTCGCCGTCAGCGCATTCACGGCCTTCTTCGTCGATCACGGCCACGCGATGCCCCGGGTATGCACGACCCATGCTGCCCGGCTTGGATGGCCAACCAACGCCCTCGTGGGTATCACCGTTCATGGCGCAATTGCCAACGATGTAGTTGATTTCGGTTTGACCAAACATTTCATTCACAGTCACGCCCAACTCATCGCGGCAATAGGCGTACACCGCATCGCCCACGGCTTCACCGGCGCTCATGATCGCTTGCAAATCCAATTGGAAACGGGTTTGTGGCGACGGAAAAGCCTTCATCATGGCTTTCAATGCCGTAGGAAACAAAAAAGTGTGTGTGACTCTGTGCTGTTGCATCAACGCAAACGCAAGTTCCGCTGAAAACCGCCCCGCCCAAGCCACGATCGGTCGACCAAAATACAGCGTCGGCAACAACGCGTCCATCAAGCCGCCGGTCCAGGTCCAATCCGCGGGCGACCACAGGATGGCGTGACTGCCCGTCGGCAAATCGCCCTGGCCTGTGTGGTTGCTCACAGTCGGCGAGAACCCGAACCAATTTTGGCTACAGACAAAGCCGCTCAAATTTCCAATCAATGCTTGGTGGGGAATCAATGCACCTTTGGGAGGGCCGGTGGTGCCACTGGTGTAGATCAACACCGCCGGATCCACGGCCTTGGTCAAGACCAACGGCCATGTTGGCCCTGGTTGAGCATGCGTCTGCGCATCAAACACCACATCGCCCTCGCCTTTATCGACTGAAATACACAACCGCAACACGGGGCACTGTGCTTTCAAGCCGCGCACAGCGGGCGCTGACACAGCGTCCACGATGGCCACCACCACGCCTGCGTCTTGCAAACGGTAGAGCAAGGCCTCTGGGCCAAACAACTGCGACAAAGGAACGGCCAAAGCGCCCATTTGCAACACGGCCATGTAGGCGACTGCGGTCTCAAAGCGCTGCGCCAGCACCACGGCCACTCGGTCGCCCACTGTCACCCCTTGTTGGGCCAACAGATGACTCAATGCATCAGCCGCGTTCTGCAAATCGGCATAACTGCGCGCCTGTATCAGTTGTGGGTCTGTGTGGTGTATGACCACCGCTGCAGATGATGCATGGAACTCTGATGACGCCCAACGCCGCGAGCACACTTGGGCAATGTTGAAATGCTCCGGCACTGACCATCGAAATTGGCTGTGCATCTGTGCATGGTTGTCTGATGTGCGACCGGCATTCATCGGATTCGTCCTTATGATGGGGCGAATGTACCAAGTTAAATACACCTCTCGCACCCAATTCATTGGTTTGCGCCAGCTCAACTACCATGTCCGCGAATGGGGTACGCCCCGGCCCGGTCAGTTGCCTTTGTTCATGGTGCACGGCTGGATGGATGTCAGTGCATCTTTCCAATTTGTGGTGGACGCCATGCAAGCGGGCCGCCACATCATTGCACCTGATTGGCGTGGCTTCGGTTTGACCGATGCGGGCGAAGTGGACACGTTTTGGTACCCCGATTATTTGGCCGATTTAGATGCCTTGATAGACCACTACCAGCCCGAAGGCCAAATCGATTTGATCGGGCACAGCATGGGTGGCACCGTGGTCTGCATGTATGCAGGCATACGCCCTGAACGCATTCGCCGCTTGATCAACTTAGAAGGGTTTGGTTTGGCGGCCACACGGCCCGCGCAGGCGCCAGGTCGTTATGCCAAATGGTTGAACGAGGTCAAAGCTGCTCGGCAAGGCGAGATGAATTTGCGTACCTATCCCGACAGCGAGGCCGTCGCGCAACGTTTGATCAAAACCAACCCGCGCCTGAGCCTGGACAAAGCGCAATGGTTGGCGCAACACTGGGCCCGCGCCAATGCGCAAGGAGAATGGGAAATTCTGGGTCACGCGGCGCACAAAGTCATCAACCCTTATTTGTTCCGTGTTGAAGAAATGCTGGCGCTGTATGAACACATCAGTGCACCCGTTCTCAATGTGGAAGCCAGCCAAAATGATTTGGACAAATGGTGGCAGGGCAAATACAAGCTGCCCGAGTTTCACGAACGGCTCAAATCCATTCGCGATTTGCGCAGTGTCACCATCGAAGACGCTGGTCACATGATGCACCACGACCAACCTCACCCATTGGCGAAGCACATCGAAACTTTTTTGCAGTCCCCATGACACGCTGCGATGTGCTGATCATTGGTGCAGGTGCTGCAGGTTTATTCTGCGCGGGCGTGGCGGCACAACAAGGCTTGCATGTGTTGCTGCTGGACCATTTCCCCAAAGTCGCAGAAAAAATCCGTATCTCTGGCGGCGGGCGCAGCAACTTCACCAACAAAGACATCGACCCGCGCACACCGCACACGCATTTTTTAGGCGAGAACCCGGCATTTGCTCGCAGCGCATTGAGCCGATACACCGCGCAAGATTTCATTGATTTGGTCAAAAAACACGACATTGGTTTCCATGAAAAGCACAAAGGCCAACTGTTTTGCGATCGCAGTGCGCAAGACCTGATCGACATGCTTTTGCGCGAGTGCGAAGCCGGTGCCATGGGCGGCAACGTCACACGCTGGCAGCCTTGCAATCTATTGGGTTTGCAATACAGCGATGCGCCCGAGCCGCACTATGTGGCTGACACTGCCCAAGGCCAGGTGCAAGCGCGAGCCGTGGTGGTCGCCAGCGGCGGCTTGTCCATCCCGAAAATTGGTGCTACTGACATCGGTTACCGCTTGGCCAAACAGTTTGGCCTGCGAATGGTCGAGCCGCGCCCCGCTTTGGTGCCGCTCACCTTTTCCGCTACCGACTGGCAGCCCTATGCGGCGCTAGCAGGGTTGTCTCTTCCGGTGGCCATGCAAACCGGTGAAGGCAAAAAAAACACGGTGTTCAACGAAGACCTGTTATTCACCCACCGCGGGCTGTCGGGGCCCGCTGTACTGCAAATTTCCAGCTATTGGCAGGCAAAGAGCGAGATTCGTTTGAACCTTTTGCCCGACTTGGACATGGCACAGACCTTGGTCAGCGCCAAACAGATGTCCAAGAAGAACTTGGCGAACACCTTGTCCGCTTGGTTACCCGCACGCATGGCAGACCTGTGGACCGCCCGGCAACCCCAATGGCAACGCAGCCTGCCCGACACCCCGGACAAAGCGTTGTCACAACTCGCCGATTCCCTGCAAAACTGGTGCCTGACCCCTTCGGGAACCGAGGGCTATGCCAAAGCCGAGGTAACCGCTGGCGGGGTGGACACGCGGGATCTCTCCCAACAAACCATGGAATCCAAGCAACCCGGGCTGTACTTCATTGGCGAAGTGGTTGACATCACCGGTTGGATGGGCGGCTACAACTTCCAGTGGGCTTGGGCCAGCGCCCATGCTTGCGCGAAGGCCTTGGCAGCCCGGCTCAAACCGCTATAATGTTGGATTTTCCGGCCTCCCCCGACAGCCAAACCCTGTGTCGGGTACCACCGCTTCGCAGGCGTTGAAGTCCGATCTTCTTCATATGCCGAGCGTGCACATTTTTGAAAATTGTTGTCAATGACCACTATCCGTGTAAAAGAAAACGAACCTTTTGACGTGGCTTTGCGCCGTTTTAAGCGCACCATCGAAAAACTCGGCCTGCTGACCGACCTTCGCGCCCGTGAGTTTTATGAAAAACCCACCGCCGAGCGCAAACGCAAAAAAGCAGCGGCTGTCAAACGCCACTACAAACGCGTTCGCAGCATGCAGTTGCCGAAAAAACTCTACTGATCTGCTTACAGGCCCCGGCCTGATCAGGCTCGCCCGGCCAAGCCCGCGCGGGCCTTTTTCATTTGTACAGGAGACACCATGAGCCTCAAACAACAAATCACCGAAGACATGAAAACAGCCATGCGCGCCAAAGACAACGTGCGACTTGGCACCATTCGCTTGTTGCAAGCCGCGATGAAGCAAAAAGAAGTGGACGAACGCGTCGAACTTGACGATGTCATGGTCATCGCTATCGTGGACAAATTGATCAAGCAACGCAAAGACTCTGTAGCTGCCTACCAAAGTGCAGGCCGCCAAGATTTGGCGGATATCGAAACCGCCGAAATGGCCGTTTTACAAGCCTATTTGCCACAGCGTCTCAATGCGCAAGAAGTGCAACAAGCCGTGGCCGCGATTGTGGCGGACTTGGGTGCCAGCGGCCCCGGTGACATGGGCAAGGTCATGGCTGCCGTCAAAATACAACTGGCTGGCAAAGCCGACATGGGTGAAGTCAGTGCAGCGGTCAAGGCGGCCTTGAACCGATAAGACGGCTTTCGCTGCCCTATCCTGCCGACGCCAAGCGGGCTTGAGGTTCGTGCCTAAAATCGTCACCAAAATGTGTCTTGACCCCAAGGCGTTTCCCTCTGACTTTTTTTCGCAAACACCGTGACCGATTCCCCTGTTTATTTGCGCATAGACCATGTCACCAAGCGGTTTGGTGAAACCGTTGCGGTCAACGATGTCAGTTTAGGCATTGAACGCGGCGAAATTTTTGCGCTGTTGGGCTCTTCTGGTTGCGGAAAGTCCACCTTGCTCAGGGTGCTTTCAGGGTTTGAAACGCCCACCAGTGGACGCGTCTGGCTGGACGGCAAAGACGTCACCGATTTACCGCCGTATGAGCGCCCGATGAACATGATGTTTCAGTCCTATGCGCTGTTTCCGCACCTGAATGTGTGGGAAAACGTGGCCTTTGGCCTGAAGCGCGATGGCGTTGCGAAAGCAGAAATTCAGCAACGGGTTGAAGACATGCTGCAACTGGTGCAGTTGCAAAAATTTGCCAAGCGAAGTCCGCACCAACTGTCTGGCGGACAACAACAACGTGTGGCTTTGGCACGCAGCTTGGTCAAGCGTCCACAACTGTTGATGTTGGACGAACCACTGGGCGCATTGGACAAAAAATTGCGCGAAGAAACCCAAGTGGAATTGGTCAAGATCATCAAACAAGTGGGTGTGACCTGTGTCATGGTCACCCACGATCAAGACGAAGCCATGACCATGGCGGACCGTATCGCCGTCATGAGCGAAGGCCGTTTTTTGCAAGTCGGCGCGCCCAGCGAAGTCTATGAATACCCCAATTGCCGTTTTGTGGCCGATTTCGTGGGCAACGTCAATTTATTGGACGGCGAACTGACCGGTGATGAACCGGACCATGCTGTGGTGAGCAGTGATGTCTGCCAATTCCGAGTCGGTCACGGCATCAATGGCCATTTAGGCATGCCCGTCACAGTGGCTCTTCGTCCTGAAAAAATACTGTTGAGTCTGCAAAACCCTGGGCTTGCATTCAACAATTTGTATTGCTCGGTAGAAAGCCTGTCTTACTTTGGCAGCTACACCAGCTACCACTTGAAAATGGGCAACGGCCAAATGCTTCAAGCTTGGGTCACCAACACCGACCGGCACCACGAAAACATAGACATCGGCCAGCAACTTTGGGCCCACTGGCAAGACAACGCCATGGTGGTGCTCGACCGGTAAGCCTGTTTGCCGATCAGGCGCCAGCGACTTTCATCCGATTGATCAAGACAGAGCCGATGGTTTTGGCGCCAAAGTTATAGGTGTCTGCGCCGATGGCGTCTATGCCCATCAGCATATCTTTCATATTCCCAGCAATGGTGATTTCTTGAACGGGATAAGCAATCTCCCCTTTTTCTACCCAAAATCCACTGGCGCCCCGCGAATAGTCGCCGGTGACATAGTTGATGCCCTGCCCCATGAGTTCGATCACCAACAAACCGGTTCCAAGTTTTTTCAACATGGCTTTGAGATCGTCTTCGCTGCGGGTTTGGGTGGAGCGCATCACCAAATTGTGCGATCCACCCGAATTGCCAGTGGTTTGCATTCCCAGTTTGCGTGCCGAATAACTGCTGAGGAAATAGCCCTGTACTTGGCCGTTATGGATGATGTCGCGCGGTTGGGTTTTGACCCCTTCGTCGTCAAAAGGCGAACTGCCTTTGCCCCGCAAGACAAACGGGTCTTCGTGCACCTGAATATGTGAGGGCAACACTTGTTTGCCCAATGAGTCCAACAAGAAACTGCTTTTGCGATAAAGGGCGCCACCGCTGAGGGCGTGCACCAAACCGCCTAACAAACCAGCAGCCAGTGGTGACTCGAACAGCACGGGGCAACTGACGGTGCGGATTTTGCGGGCGTGCAAACGGCTGAGCGCGCGTTCTGCGGCGTATCGTCCGACCACTTCGGGCGCGGCGAGTTCGTCTGGGTGGCGCATAGAGCTGTACCACGCGTCGCGCTGCATATCGTCGCCCCTGCCCGCGATGGGCGCGACCGACAAGCTGTGGCGTGAGCTGGCATAACCCCCTCTGAAACCATGCGTGTGGGCACTGAAAAAATGGCTTTGCTGGGCCGACACCGCAGCACCTTCACTGTTGGTGATACCGGCGTCGGTTTGTAAAGCAGCGGCTTCACAGCGCAGCGCCAAATGCGCAGCCTCCTCGCTGGTAATGGCCCAAGGGTGAAACAAATCCAAATCGCGCGGCTCTTGGGCAATCAGATTTTCTTCAGGCAGCCCGGCCATGGGGTCTTCGGCGGTGAAGCGGGCGATATCGAAAGCCGCTTGAACCGTGCGTTTGATCGCAGCATCGGAAAAGTCGGAGGTGCTGGCATTGCCCCGGCGATGACCGACATACACCGTGATGCCCAAAGATTTGTCGCGGTTGCGCTCGACGTTTTCTAACTCGCCTTTGCGCACCGAAACGCTCAAGCCACAACCTTCAGAGGCTTGAGCGGCTGCATCGCTGGCCCCCAGGCGTTTGGCATGGTCAATCGCGCTGTCAACCAGCGCTTCAAATTGGGCACGGCTGTGGCTGAATCCAGGCAGTGGCTGATCGGGGGAAGTCGGGGGGATGGAGTGGGTTTTCATATCGAAGGCTATGATACTTGCCAGACCATTAACCCCAGCTTATGTCACGCAAACCCACCAAAGGTTATTACGTCAAAGGCCATTTTGTCGCCGAAGGCAGCGAACTCGATATTGAGCTCAAACGCGAGCTCAAGGGCAGCGACACCGCGAGTAAAACCGACCTCAAACGTGAGAGTGTGGAGTTGCAAAAACTGGGGGAAGATTTGTTGCAACTTCGCGCCGATGCCATGCAACAACTGGTCGCCCAACAACATGTGCCTGAGCTTTTGTGGGAAGCCATCAAAGACGCGAAAAAGATCAGCAATTTCGAAGGTCTGCGCCGCCAAATGCAATATCTGGGCAAACTCATGCGCAAACTCGATGCGCCACAAGTGCAGGCTATTCGCGACGCTTTGGATGTGCAGCACAACGGCAGCGCCGAAGAAACCTTGGCCTTGCACATGGCAGAACATTGGCGTGACCGCTTGCTCAAGGACGACCAAGCCTTGGCCGAATGGCTGCTGGCACACCCTGACACCGACAGCCAACAGTTGCGCGCCCTGATTCGCCAAGCCAGAAAAGACGGCTTGCCCGATACATCCGCCGTCTCACACGGCGCGTTTCCCAGACAAGGTCGCGCTTACCGGGACATTTTCAAATTGGTGCGCGACCAAATGAATGCGCAAAAAGTGAACTTGCCATGAATACGGATCCCTCTTTAGAAACCGTTCGCATAGGCATCGTGTCTATCAGTGACCGCGCTTCCAGTGGCACTTATGAAGACAAGGGGCTGCCAGCGTTGCGTGAATGGCTGCAACAAGCATTGCACAACCCCTTGGTGTTTGAACCGCGGTTGATCCCCGACGAGCAAGCGTTGATCAGCCAAACCTTGATTGAACTGGTGCAAGCCGGTTGCGCTTTGGTGCTGACCACCGGCGGCACGGGCCCTGCTGTGCGGGACGTGACACCTGAAGCCACCCTGGCCGTGGCTGACAAAGAAATGCCCGGCTTTGGCGAGCAAATGCGTCAAATCAGTTTGCGTTTTGTGCCGACCGCCATTTTGTCCAGGCAAGTGGCGGTGATTCGCGGCAATAGTTTGATCATCAATTTACCCGGCCAGCCCAAGTCCATCACCGAAACCTTAGGTGGATTGAAGGACTCGCAAGGTGTCACGCTGGTGGATGGTATTTTTGCTGCCGTGCCTTATTGCATCGATCTGATTGGCGGCCCCTATTTGCAAACCCGTGACGCGTTTTGCAAAGCATTTCGGCCTAAAACGGCACAACGACCCTACCCATCCCAGCCGTGAAAAATCACGCTTTTTCGATGTGAAAAGCCACTTGGTGGATGTCGAAGTACATCTTCTCAAAAAACATCTCGCAAGAGGCGGTTCCACTGCCGACCAGTCGCAAATTGGCAGTCTGGGGACCGTCCATCAAGGCTTCTTGCGGAGAAAACTGCAAGGTAGAAAACACATACTTTTCCAGCGACCTTAAAAACACGGCGAAGCCAGGTACTTGGAGTTGCGCCGGGTCTTCGCAAACCATCCACCAATGGGAATGGAATGCGTTTGGCGGGAACAATTGCAATTTCACCAAACAGTCGCGCACCATCAAACCGTATTGCTCAATGGTGAATGACAAGTCGGCGCTGTAGTCGCCGCTTGCCAATTGGTTAAACACCAAACTGTGGGGATGCAATTTAATGAACGCTGCCATGGCTCAAGAATCGGAAGCAACCGGTCTGGCTTGAAGCCGGCTCAATCAATCAGCTTGTTGAGTTTTTCGATATCGGCATGCGCATTTTTTGCGGCATCTTCTGGCAGGCAATCCGCGCCGTTGAAAGCGTTCTGGGACAATTTTTCCAAAGCCTGCCACAGCATGGCAATTTGCTTGTCTTGTTCAGCGGTGTAATCGATCAAACCACGAATGGCTTGGCTCAACGGGTCATCGTTTTGGGTCACGCCGTAAGCGGAAAAACCCATTTTGGAGGCGACCTGTTCTCTCACGGCATCCGATTGCGCTTCGATGATGCGCGCCGGGTTGCCCACGGCGGTGGCGTTGGGCGGCACAGGCTTGGTCACCACAGCGTTGCTACCGATCTTGGCACCATCGCCAACCGTGAAGCCGCCCAGCACTTTGGCACCCGCACCGACCACCACATTGCGACCCAGCGTGGGATGGCGCTTGGCCCCTTTGTACAACGAAGTACCGCCCAAGGTCACGCCTTGGTAAATGGTGCACCCATCGCCGATCTCCGCAGTCTCGCCCACCACGACGCCCATGGCATGGTCAAAAAAAACACCGTTGCCTATGACAGCGGCTGGGTGGATTTCTATGCCAGTTAAAAAACGCGACACATGGGAGATGAAACGCCCCAACCATTTCAGCCCGACAGCCCAGCAAGCGTGCGCCCAGCGATGCATCACCATGGCGTGCAAACCGGGGTAGCAAGTCAGTACCTCTAACCGACTGCGGGCGGCGGGGTCACGGTCTAAGATGGTTTGAATATCTGAGCGAATTCTTGAAAACATAGAAAGAGTCTAACTATTTCGTTGCGCGGCTTGCGCCATCGCCTTGGCAATCCCCCGAAGAATATGCACCTCTTCTTCGGTCAATCCTGCGCGATTGAACAATTGGTTCAAGCGCGGCAACAGTTTTTTCGGGGCCCGCGGGTCCAAGAAGCCCATATCGGTCAACGACTGTTGCCAATGCGACAACAGCCCAGCGATTTGCTTGGCATCGGCAGGCATGGCTGGCGTGACCGCGTCTTGCACGGCGAATCCACCGAGTGCCATGCGCCACTCGTAGGCGATGACCTGCACAGCGCTGGCCAAATTGAGGGACCCGAAAGTCGGGTCGGTGGGGATGCTGAGCGCCACATGGCACCGGTACACATCGTCATTTTTCATGCCGAATCGCTCTGAGCCAAATAAAAATGCCATGCCCGCCACCGACTGCGCGGGATCCGGCCATTGCGCAAAATGCTCGCGTGGTGTTCGCGTGGGTGGGCCGAAATCCCGAGGTGTCATCGCGGTCGCGCATAGGTGCGTCATGCCGTCGATGGCTTCGTCCAGGCTGTCCACAATCCGCGCCTTTTCCAACACATTCAATGCTCCGCTGGCACGTTGTATGGTTTCTTCTCGGTGCAACACATTCGCCCAGCGCGGCTTGACCAACACCAGATCGTCAAAGCCCATGACGCGCATGGCGCGCGCTGTCGCGCCGACATTGCCGGCGTGGCTGGTTTCAATCAGAATAAAACGCGTTTGCATGGGACTAAAATAGGCCTATTGTCGCCGCCCGCTCTGTCGGGCGTGTTTTTTTGCTGATAGACGCTGCTTGTATGCGTTCAACACAGGCTTGCCGATCGCCCCCATGACCACCGCCTCTTCTTCCTCTATCCACCCCATGCTCAATATCGCCATCAAGGCGGCGCGGGCGGCCGGCAGCATCATCAACCGTGCAGCACTCGATGTTGAATCGGTCCGGGTCTCGAAAAAAATGGAAAACGACTTTGTCACCGAGGTCGATCAAGCCAGCGAAAACACGATCATTGAAACCCTGCTCAACGCCTATCCTGACCACGGTATCTTGGCCGAAGAATCCGGCCGTACCCATGGCAACCCGGATGCAGAACATGTGTGGATCATCGATCCGCTGGATGGCACCACCATCTTCATCCATGGCTTTCCCTTTTATTGTGTGAGCATCGCTTTGCAAAGCCGAGGTCGTTTGGAACAAGCCGTGGTGTATGACCCCACACGCAACGATTTGTTCACCTCCACCCGAGGACGCGGCGCCTTCCTCAACGACCGCCGTTTGCGGGTGAGTAAACGCATTCGATTGAAAGAATGCCTGATCAGCACCGGGTTCCCGTTCAGGGACGGAGACGATTTCAATGCCTACTTGAGCATGATGTCGCAGGTGATGACGCGCACGGCGGGTTTGCGTCGGCCAGGTGCTGCTGCGCTCGATTTGGCTTATGTGGCAGCCGGTTTCAGCGATGGTTTTTTTGAAACAGGTTTGCAACCCTGGGACATGGCCGCTGGCGCGTTGCTGGTCACCGAAGCGGGTGGCTTGGTCGGCAACTTCACCGGAGAAGCCGATTTTTTGCAACAACGCGAATGCCTGGCCGCCAACCCCAAAATTTATGGCCAGCTCGTGACCCTGCTTCAGCCCTATTCCAAATTTGCAGGAGCAGTTGACAAAGCCACCGCTGCCAAGGCAATTGAAGACGTCAGCAAAATGATTGAATCGGGCCAATAAACCTGCAAACGCGTTGTGTGACCATGGCCGACACATCAATGCACACCCCCATGATGACCCAGTACCTGGGTCTGAAAGCAGACTTTCCCAGTACGCTGCTGTTCTATCGCATGGGTGATTTTTACGAGCTGTTTTTTGAAGATGCAGAAAAAGCCGCGCGACTGCTGGACATCACTCTGACCCAACGCGGCCAATCTGCCGGCCAACCCGTGGTCATGGCCGGTGTCCCATTTCACTCGGTCGACAGCTATTTATCGCGCTTGATCAAACTGGGTGAATCTGTCGCCATTTGCGAACAAGTGGGCGAAGTCGGTGGTAAGGGCCCTGTCGACAGAAAAGTCGTGCGCGTGGTCACGCCCGGCACCCTGACCGATGCCGAATTGTTGAACGACAAAACCGAAACCTATGTGCTGGCGGTGCATGCCAGTGAGCGAGCAGGCAAAGCCCAAGGTTGTGGCCTGGCTTGGCTGAGCGTCACCGAAGGTGAACTTCGCTTGGCCGAATGTGCCAGCGACCAGTTACCCGCATGGTTGGCACGTATTGCACCCAGCGAAGTGATTTACAGCAGCGAGTTACCCGCGCATTTGCTGCCCTTGCTGTCCAGTGTGAACGTCAAGTCTGAGCGGCCCTCGTGGGCGTTTGACAGCACTTTAGGCCAACGCAAACTGCTTGAACAATTGCATGCTGCATCCTTAGAAGCCTGGCAAGCGCAAGACCTGGTGCAAGCCCATGCAGCCGCATCGGCTTTGTTGGCCTATGCCGAGCACACCCAAGGCCGCAGCTTGACCCATGTGCAAAAGTTGCGGGTCGAGCGCAACGAAGAACGTATCGATTTACCCGCCACCACTCGCCGAAATTTAGAGCTCACACAAACATTGCGCGGTGAAGACAGCCCCACCTTGTTTTCGTTGTTGGACACGTGTATGACAGGTATGGGCAGCCGCACATTGAAACGCTGGCTGTTAGAGCCGCCGCGCGAGCGCAGCTTGGCTCAACAACGGCTTGACGCCATAGCGGCACTGCAAGGCCAGCACGGCACCGGTGTTTGGCGTGATTTACGCATTGCTTTGAAAGGCTTGGGCGATGTGCAACGCATCAGTGCACGCCTTGCTCTGCGGCAAGCGCGGCCCCGCGAATTGGTCGCGCTGGGCCAGGCCTTGACACGCGCCACGCAATTGCCCGAACTTTTGCAAAGCGCAGCAGACACGCCTTGGCTGCAAACGTTATGTAAATCGCTGATGTCACCGCCCGCATGCATCGATTTGCTGCAACGCGCTTTATTGCCCGAACCGTCGGCGCTGGTGCGTGATGGTGGGGTGATGAACCACGGATTCGACAGCGAGTTGGATGAACTTCGGCATATCCAAACCAACGGCGACAGTTTTTTGTTGGCGCTCGAAGCACGTGAGCGCGAACGCACCGGTATTGGCAACCTCAAAGTGCAATACAACCGGGTACATGGTTTTTATATTGAAATCAGCCAAGGCCAACTTGACAAAGTTCCCGACGATTACAGACGGCGTCAAACGCTGAAAAATGCCGAGCGCTTCATCACCCCGGAGCTCAAGGCGTTTGAAGACAAGGCTTTGTCCGCCCAAGAACGCGCTTTGGCCCGGGAAAAATGGCTGTTCGAACAATTGCTGGACGACTTGCAACAGCATGTGCCTGCGCTGTCTCAAGTGGCTTGGGCTTTGTCTACTTTGGACGTGCTGTCCACGCTCAGCGAACGTTCTTTGACACTCAACTGGTGCGCACCTGAACTGGTAAACACACCAGGTATCAGCATCACACAAGGAAGGCACCCGGTAGTCGAAGCGCGATTGGCCGAAACCGGTGGCAACTTCATTGCCAACGACACGCAACTGGGGCCGACCCAACGCATGCAAATCATCACTGGCCCCAACATGGGAGGCAAGTCCACTTATATGCGACAAGTGGCGCTCATCGTATTGTTAGCCAGTATCGGCAGCCATGTGCCTGCCAGTGCTTGCCGCATAGGTCCGATTGACGCCATACACACACGCATCGGCGCTGCGGATGATTTGGCGAATGCCCAGTCGACGTTCATGTTGGAGATGACCGAGGGCGCGCAAATTTTGAATGCTGCGACACCCCACAGTTTGGTGTTGATGGATGAAATCGGTCGCGGCACTTCCACCTTTGATGGCTTGGCATTGGCCAGTGGCATTGCCACTTACTTGCACGATAAATCGCAGTCTTACTGCTTGTTTGCCACGCATTATTTTGAATTGACCGAGTTTGCAGCGTCGCACCGTGCGGCGGTCAATGTGCATGTGAGCGCAGCTGAAAGTGGCAATGACATTGTGTTTTTGCATGAAATACAACCCGGTCCTGCCAATCGCAGTTACGGCATACAAGTGGCCCGCTTGGCAGGCATGCCAAGCAGCGTGTTGAACCATGCCAAGCATGCCTTGGCAACGCTTGAAAACGATGCACACAATGCTCGCGCTCAAGTGGACTTGTTCGCGCAACCCCCACAAGACATCGACCAAGGACCCTCGCCTTTACAAGCCACTTTGGCTGGTATGGACCCCGATCAAATGAGCCCGCGCGAAGCGCTGGATGCGCTTTATGCCTTGAAGAAACTCATATGACCCCAGTCCCCACCAAGTCTGCCCCATTAGGCGAACCACTGGTGCTTTTTTTTCATGGCAACAGTTTTCCCGCCAGCACTTACAACGTCATGCTCAACGCTTTGCGTGAACGCGGAATGCAAGTTCAGGCCTTGGAAAAAATCGGACACAACCCCGCATACCCTGTCACCAACAACTGGCCGCACTTGGTAGAAGAAGTGCATGCATTCGCCAAGCCTTTGATTGATTTGCACACGGGGCCTGTGGTGTTGGTGGGCCATTCGCTGGGGGGCATGCTCAGTCTGATGCTGGCGGCCAAATACCCTGATTTGGCGCATGCCGTTGTGATGGTGGATGCGCCAGCGGTCGGTGGTTGGCAAGCCAAAGTATTGCGATTGTCCAAAAAACTTTCTTTGAATCAAAAGTTTTCGCCGGGTGCGATCAGCCGAACCCGGCGCAATGAATGGTTTTCTATCGACGAAGCGCATGCCCATTTCGCTGGCAAAAAAGCGTTCGCACGCTGGGACCCGCAAGTGCTGAATGATTATGTCAGCCACGGCACGCAAGACGCAGAAACTGCTGAAGGAAGAAAACGCGTACTGAGTTTTGATCGTGCGATTGAAACACTGATTTATGAATCTTTACCGCACAATCTGGAGCATTTGTTGAAAAAACATCCGCTGGCCTGCCCTGTCAGTTTGGTGGCTGCGCGCCATTCGAGAGAGATGCGATTAGCGGGATCGGATTTCACCCAAAAAATCACCAAAGGCCGTATTTGCATCATTGACGGAACGCATTTGGTACCCATGGAAAAGCCTTTGGTCACGGCTGCTGCGGTGGAAGCGGCCATCTTGAACATGTTGAGCCTTAAGGTTGCCAGATCTCCCATCCCTGATGGGCCGTGACCAACACCACCACGCCAAACACTATGCGGTACCAAGCAAACGGCACAAAATTGTGCGTAGATATGTAGCGCAATAACCAGCGTACACAAGCCCATGCGCTCAAAAACGAAAATGCCAAGCCCACAGCGAACACAGGTAGATCAGCCATGCTGAGCAATGCACGTTCTTTGTAAAGGCTGTATGCCCCGGCACCTATCAGGGTAGGAATGGCCAAGTAAAAAGAAAAATCGGTAGCCGCTTTTCGGCTCATGCCCAACAACATGCCGCCAATGATGGTGGCACCGCTGCGACTGGTGCCTGGCACCATGGCCATACATTGGACCAAGCCCACCTTGAGGGCGTCCAAAGGCGTCATGCTCTCAACGTTGACGATACGCACATGGTCATCAGGGTGACCATCGTGCAAGGGTTTGCGGCCCCAGCCCTCGACCCACAAAATGATGAAGCCACCGATGATGAAAGTAGACGCCACCACGGTGGGCGTGAACAAATGCGCCTTGATGGCATTGCCAAACAATAGACCCAGCAGCACAGCAGGAAGAAAGGCGATCAGCACATTCAGGGCAAAACGCCGCGCCAAGCGTTGCGTGGGCAGTGCAACGACCGTGCCTTTGATTTTTTCCCAGTACACAATGATGACGGCGAGGATTGCGCCAGTTTGGATGGCAATGTCAAAGACCTTGGCTTTTGCGTCGTCAAAGCCCAGCAAGGCACCCGCGATGATGAGATGACCAGTGGACGAAATGGGCAAAAACTCGGTCAGACCTTCCACGATGCCCATGACTGCGGCTTTCAAAAGCAACATGAAATCCACGACGTATCCTTTTGATTAATTTGATGTTTATTCTAAACACCCTACAAGGTGAGCCATCAAATTGGCAAATACATTCAACTGCTGAATAGTTCAGCATGCGTGCCCGCCCGAACAAAGCTGATGCGGTTCTCAAGCACTTGGTAAATCAGCAAAAAATCTCCGCCAATATGGCATTC
>SXWY01000013.1 GCA_005789825.1 Burkholderiales bacterium
GCTACCAGGCTGCTCCATCGCGCGTCGTGTTCTTTGATTGTAGCGGTTATTCGCTGGCTGTGGGTGTGTCTTGCACTTCAGGGCGATCCACCAATTCGACCAATGCCATGGGCGCGTTGTCGCCGACACGGTAACCCATTTTCAAAATGCGCGTGTAGCCACCTGGGCGTGTCTTGTAACGGGGGCCCAGCTCTGCAAACAATTTGACGACGTTGTCGCGATTGCGCAAGCGATTGAACGCCAGACGTTTGTTCGACAGCGTCGGTTCTTTGCCCAGCGTGAGCATGGGCTCGATCACGCGGCGCAATTCCTTGGCTTTGGGCAATGTGGTTTTGATGACCTCATGCTCGATCAGCGAGTTCATCATGTTTTGCAACATGGCCAGTCTGTGGGAGCTGGTGCGGTTGAGTTTGCGAAGTCCGTGTCCGTGACGCATGATTTTTCCTTTGTGACGTTGTTTTGCCGGCCGCCGTATCAGGTACGGCCAGGGGAGGCGATGTGCTCACCGCTCTGTTTTGTTTTAAATACGTTTGGCTTCCAAGCCACTGGGCGGCCAGCCTTCGAGCTTCATGCCCAAAGTCAAACCACGCGAGGCCAACACTTCTTTGATTTCATTGAGCGATTTGCGGCCCAAATTGGGGGTCTTGAGCAACTCGTTTTCGGTGCGCTGAATCAAGTCGCCGATGTAGAAAATGTTTTCGGCCTTCAAGCAGTTGGCTGAGCGCACGGTGAGTTCAAGCTCGTCGACGGGGCGCAACAAAATCGGGTCAACCGGTGTGCCAGCGCGTGGCATGACAGCGTCGAAATCGGGCAGATCGGCACCTTCCAATTGTGCAAACACCGCGAGTTGTTCCACCAAAATCTTGGCGGATGAACGCACGGCATCTTCTGCGGTGATCGCACCATTGGTTTCGATTTCAACCACCAAACGGTCGAGGTCGGTGCGCTGTTCAACGCGTGCATTCTCAACGCTGTAGCTGACGCGTTTGACCGGAGAAAAAGAAGCATCCAACACAATTCGGCCGATGGACTTGCTGACTTCGTCAGCATGGCGACGCATGGAACCGGGCACATAACCACGGCCTTTTTCTACCTTGAGTTGAATGTCGATTTTGCCGCCGTGCGACAAATTGGCAATCACATGCTCAGGGTTGATGATTTCCACATCATGCGGCGTTTGGATATCGGCCGCAGTGACTTGGCCTTCGCCGTCTTTGCGCAGACTGAGTGTGACCTCGTCACGGTTGTGGAGCTTGAACACCACGCCCTTGAGGTTGAGCAAAATATTGACCACGTCTTCTTGGACGCCGTCGATAGAAGAGTATTCGTGCAACACACCAGCGATGGTGACATCGGTGACTGCGTAGCCGACCATGGAAGACAAGAGCACGCGACGCAAGGCATTGCCCAGGGTGTGACCGTAGCCGCGCTCAAACGGCTCGAGAGTGACTTTGGATTTGTTGTGGCCGAGCTGTTCGACCTGTATGGCTTTGGGCTTCAGTAGATTTGTTTGCATTCGTTTTTTCCCTCTCAGTGCCCCCGGTTCGTTACACCGGTAAGGCTAGATGATGACCTCCGCATAAAAGTATGCGAAGCGGCGGATTCAGGAGGCAGCGATGCCTCGGTTAACGCGAATACAACTCAACGATCAATGATTCGTTGATGTCAGCCGCAAATTCGTCACGATCAGGTGCTTTCTTGAAAACACCCTCGGCTTTGTCGATATTCACATCGACCCAAGCCGGCATGCCCACTTGGGTGGCCAGTTGCAGGGCTTCGAGCACACGGCCCTGTTTTTTGGATTTTTCGCGCACACTGACCACGTCGCCGGCCTTCACCAGGTAAGACGGGATGTTGACCGAGTGGCCATTGACGGTGATGGCTTTGTGCGAGACGAGTTGACGCGCTTCGGCCCGGGTAGACCCAAAGCCCATGCGGTAAACCACGTTGTCCAAACGCGATTCGAGCAAAGACAACAGGTTGGAACCGGTGTTGCCTTTTTGCTGGTCGGCCATGGCGAAATAGCGGCGGAACTGACGCTCCAACACGCCATACATGCGTTTGACTTTTTGTTTTTCACGCAACTGCAAACCGAAATCAGACATGCGTTGACCGGAGGTACGGCCATGCTGTCCAGGCTTGCTGTCGAACTTGGACTTGTCTGCGATAGAGCGACGTGCGCTCTTGAGAAACAAGTCGGTGCCTTCACGGCGAGAGAGTTTGGCCTTGGGGCCGAGGTAACGTGCCACTTGATCTTCCTTTTTGTCAACTGCCCGCCGCAGGGACGGGGAGCCGCAGACGCAATGTCAGCGGCGGTGGGCTTGGTGAATAAATCAGATGCGACGGCGCTTTTGCGGACGGCATCCGTTGTGAGGAACCGGCGTCACATCAGAAATGGAATTGATGCGAATGCCCAAGGCGGCCAACGCACGAACCGAAGACTCGCGGCCAGGGCCAGGTCCTTTGATTTCGACGTCGAGGTTCTTGATGCCTTGATCCATGGCGGCACGGCCAGCCACTTCAGATGCCACCTGCGCGGCAAATGGTGTGGACTTGCGTGAGCCCTTGAAACCTTGTCCACCCGACGATGCCCATGACAAGGCATTGCCTTGGCGGTCTGTGATGGTGATGATGGTGTTGTTGAATGAAGCATGCACGTGGGCAATGCCGTCCGCTACGTTTTTGCGGACTTTTTTGCGCACGCGTTGTGCGGCTGAGTTGACGGGTGCTTTTGCCATGGGGGTCCCTCAGTTATTTCTTCAATGCAGCGGCTGCCTTGCGGGGGCCTTTGCGAGTACGTGCGTTGGTGCGGGTGCGCTGACCGCGCATGGGCAAGCCACGGCGATGGCGGAAACCACGGTAGCAACCGATGTCCATCAAACGCTTGATGTTCATGGTGGTTTCACGGCGCAAATCACCTTCGATGGTGAAGTGGGCAATTTGATCGCGGATTTTTTCTAAGTCAGCATCTGACAAATCTTTGATTTTTTTCGCGTAAGCAATGCCGCATGCTTCGCAAATTTTGCGAGCGCGTGTGCGGCCAATGCCGAAAATGGATGTCAAGCCCACTTCGGTGTGCTTGTGCGGGGGAATATTGATACCTGCGATACGTGCCATGAGAAACCTCTTGAATGCGTTGTGCGATCAGCCTTGACGCTGTTTGTGACGCGGGTCGGTACAGATAACCCGCACCACGCCCTTGCGGCGGATGATCTTGCAGTTGCGGCAAATTGTTTTGACCGAAGCCGAAACTTTCATTTCATTCTCCTAAAAACCAGGGACACACACCTTGTGTTTCCCAACCAACCAAACCGTTCAACGCCTCACTTGGCGCGGAACACAATTCTTGCCCTGCTCAAGTCGTAGGGCGTCATTTCCACAGTCACTTTGTCTCCCGGCAGGATGCGGATGTAGTGCATTCGCATCTTGCCGGATATGTGTCCAAGCACCACATGGCCATTTTCCAGTTTGACCCGGAAGGTGGCATTGGGGAGGTTTTCAACCACCTCTCCCTGCATCTGGATGACGTCGTCCTTCGCCATGCGCCCAATCAGCCACCTGGAGCCATCTTGAAGTTGGCCTTTTTGAGCAAGGATTCATACTGCTGACTCATGAGGTAGTTTTGCACCTGGGCCATGAAGTCCATGGTGACCACCACAATAATCAACAAAGACGTACCGCCGAAATAGAACGGCACGTTGTACTTGAGGATCAAAAACTCGGGCACCAAACACACAAAGGTGATGTAGATGGCGCCTGCCAATGTCAGTCGCAACAGAATTTTGTCAATGAACTTGGCGGTCTGGTCACCCGGACGAATACCGGGAATGAACCCACCGCTTTTCTTCAAGTTGTCCGCTGTCTCACGGCTGTTGAAGACCAACGCTGTGTAGAAAAAGCAGAAGAAAACAATGGCCACGGCATACAACAAAATATAGAGCGGCTGGCCAGGCGACAAGGCCGCTGAGATGTCTTTGAGCCAGTTAAGGCTGGAGCCTGCGCTGAACCAACTGACAATCGTCGAAGGCAACAAAATGATGGAAGACGCGAAAATGGGCGGGATCACGCCGGACATATTGAGCTTGAGCGGCAAATGAGAAGACTGTCCGCCATAGACCTTGTTGCCGACTTGGCGACGCGCGTAATTGACCAGGATTTTGCGTTGGCCACGCTCGACGTACACCACAAAATAAGTGATGGCTGCCACCAACACCACAATCAGCAATGACACGATGATACTCATCGCACCTGTGCGGACCAATTCCAACAAGCCGCCAATGGACTGCGGCAAACCCGCTGCAATGCCCGCGAAAATGATGATGGAGATGCCGTTGCCCAATCCGCGCTCGGTGATTTGTTCACCCAGCCACATCAAAAACATGGTACCTGCCGTCAGCGACACCATGGCCGTGACACGAAAACCGATGCCAGGCGTATTCACCAAACCCGCAGAAGATTCGAGTGCAACAGCAATACCCAACGACTGAAATACCGCCAAACCCAAGGTGCCATAACGGGTGTATTGGGTGATCTTGCGACGGCCCGCTTCGCCTTCTTTTTTCAGCGCTTCCATGCTGGGAACCACGTAGGACATCAGTTGCATGATGATCGATGCAGAGATGTAAGGCATGATGCCCAGCGCAAAAATACTGAAACGCGACAAAGCCCCGCCAGAGAACATGTTGAACAGGTTGAGAATGCCGCCTTCTTGGCCTTTGAACAGTTGCTGCAATTGGTTGGGATCGATACCGGGCACAGGAATGTGCGTGCCAATGCGGTAAACCACCAAGGCCAGCAACAAAAAGACGAGCCGACGACGCAAGTCGCCGTACTTGTCAGTTTTGCCTATGGATGCGCCTGTAGCCAATGGTTTCTTTCTGTGAGATTAAGCCACCGAGCCGCCAGCGGCTTCAATCGCCGTCTTCGCAGCTGCTGTGGCGCCAATGCCGTTTAACTTGACCGCGCGAGTGATGTCACCGGTTTTGATGACCTTGACCACTTTGGCCATTTGGCTGACCAGCCCAGCGGTTTTCAAAGTCAACATATCGATGTCAGTGGCTTGCAATGTTTGCAAAGCAGCCAATGTCACTTCTTCGTTGTAACGCAGGGTGCGTGATTTGAAACCGCGCTTGGGCAAGCGACGTTGCAAAGGCATTTGACCGCCTTCAAAACCCACTTTGTGGTAGCCGCCTGAGCGCGATTTCTGACCTTTGTGACCGCGACCAGCAGTCTTGCCCAGACCGGAGCCAATACCGCGACCGACACGGCGGCGGTTTTTGCGGGAGCCGTCTGCGGGCTTGATTTCGTTGAGTTGCATGGCTGTGGCCTTTAGAGAACTTTGACCAGGTAGCTGATCTTGTTGATCATGCCGCGCACAGCAGGTGTGTCCTGCAATTCGCTGGTACTGCCGATCTTGCGCAAACCCAAACCACGCACAGTGGCGCGGTGGGACTCTTTGGTGCCGATCGGGCTACGCACCAATTGCACCTTGACGGTTGAAGTAGATGTGCTCATGTCGCTGCTCCCGGATTAGACGAAGAGATCTTCGACGCTCTTGCCACGCTTGGCCGCCACTTCGGCAGCGGTGGTGGATTTGATCAATGCATCCAACGTGGCACGCACCATGTTGTAGGGGTTGGATGACCCGTGGCTTTTGGCCACGATATCGGTGATACCCATGACTTCGAACACTGCACGCATGGGGCCACCCGCAATGATGCCGGTACCTTTGGGGGCTGGCGCCATTTGCACGTTGGCTGCACCATGGTGGCCGGTGACGTTGTGGTGAATGGTGCCGTTTTTCAATGACACTTTGTGCATGTTGCGGCGGGCTTCTTCCATGGCCTTTTGCACGGCAGCCGGCACTTCTTTGGATTTGCCTTTGCCCATACCGACGCGACCATCGCCGTCACCAACCACGGTGAGTGCAGCAAAGCCGAGAATTCGGCCGCCCTTGACCACTTTGGTGACGCGGTTGACCGCGATCATTTTTTCTTTCAGACCGTCGTCACGACTGTCGTCTTGCACTTTTGCTTGAACTTTTGCCATGTTGTTATCCGTGTCGGTTAG
This sequence comes from Burkholderiales bacterium, assembly GCA_005789825.1. Taxonomy (GTDB): domain Bacteria; phylum Pseudomonadota; class Gammaproteobacteria; order Burkholderiales; family Burkholderiaceae_C; genus Limnohabitans. The sequence continues at coordinate 6,070 of SXWY01000013.1, forward strand.
AACTGCAAGCCGGCTGCACGCGCGGCATCGGCCAGGGCTTTGACGCGACCGTGGTAGGCAAAGCCGGCACGGTCAAAAGCCACTTTCTCCACACCGGCAGCGCGCGCTTTTTCAGCGATGCGCTTACCAATGGCTTCTGCGGCCGATTGGTTGCCGCCCTTGCCCACCGCGCCCAATGCTTGACGCATTTCGGATTCGGCGGTGGATGCGGTGGCGATCACTTTGGTGCCGTCGCCAGAAATGACGCTGGCATAAATATGCAAGTTGGTGCGGTTGACGGTCAAACGCGCAACACCTTGGGTGGCGATACGGATGCGGGTTTGGCGCGAACGGCGCAGACGCTGCTGTTTTTTGCTTAGCATGATGCAGCTCCTTATTTCTTCTTGGTCTCTTTGATCGTGATCTTTTCGTCCGAATAACGGATACCTTTGCCTTTGTAAGGCTCTGGCGGACGAACAGCGCGAATTTCGGCAGCGATTTGACCGACACGTTGGCGGTCAGCACCTTTGATGATCACCTCGGTCGGTGTCGGTGTTTCAACCTTGATACCAGAAGGCATATCGATATTGACAGGGTGCGAATAGCCGACAGCCAGGTTCAACTTGGCGCCTTGTGCGGCCGCTTTGTAACCCACACCAACCAAATTCAGTTTTTTCTCGAAGCCTTTGGTGACGCCGACCACCATGTTGTTGACCAATTGACGAAGCGTGCCACTCATGGCGTTGGCTTCGCGGCTTTCGTTGGCCGGTTCGAAGGTCATGCTTTCGCCCTGACGCACGACCTTGACCAACGCATTGTTAGCAATTGAGAGTTGACCACCAGCGCCTTTGACGCTGATGTGTTGTTCGTTCATGGTCACGTCCACTCCAGCGGGAACGGTGACGGGCATTTTGGCAACGCGGGACATGTGTGTTTCTCCCTTAAGCCACGTAGCAAAGAACTTCGCCGCCCACGCCGGTGGCGCGCGCTTTGCGATCGGTCATGACACCTTTGGGTGTGGTGACAATCGCCACGCCCAAACCGTTCATGACCTGCGGAATGGCATCGTGCCCTTTGTATACGCGCAAGCCAGGACGTGACACGCGCTCGATGCGCTCGATCACAGGGCGGCCTGCATAGTATTTGAGGGAGATTTCTAATTCGGATTTGCCGTCGTCGGTTTTGACGCGGAAGCCGTCGATATATCCCTCGTCTTTCAACACTTGGACGATGGCAATTTTGACCTTAGAGGATGGCACCGACACGGTCGGCTTGGCCACCATCTGCGCGTTGCGGATACGCGTCAACAGGTCGGCAATGGGATCACTCATGCTCATATTGAATTTCTCCTGCCTGCTTACCAGCTGGCTTTGGTGATGCCGGGAATGTTGCCTGCGAAGGCCATTTCGCGGATCTTGGCGCGACCCAAACCGAATTGACGGAAGGTGCCACGCGGGCGGCCAGTGATGGCACAGCGGTTGCGCTGACGTGTCGGGTTGGCATTGCGGGGCAACTTTTGCAATTCCAGACGGGCCGCTGCGCGTTCTTCGTCGCTGCGTTTGAAGTCGGTTGCAATCGCTTTCAATTCCGCGTGTTTTTTCGCGTACTTGGCGACCAGTTTGTCACGCTTGAGCTCGCGCTCGATCAAAGCTACTTTAGCCACAGGACACCTCAGTTCTTGAACGGGAAACGGAAAGCGGCGAGCAGTGCTTTGCACTCTTCGTCGGTCTTGGCCGTGGTGGTGATGCTGATGTTGAGACCGCGCAGGGCATCAACTTTGTCGTACTCGATTTCGGGGAAGATGATTTGCTCTTTCACACCGATGTTGTAGTTGCCACGACCATCAAATGCGCGACCGGAGATACCCCGGAAGTCACGCACGCGGGGCAGTGCCACGGTGACAAAGCGGTCGAGGAATTCGTACATGCGAACGCCACGCAATGTGACCATGCAGCCAATGGCTTGCTGCTCACGGATTTTGAAGCCCGCGATCGCTTTGCGCGCCTTGGTGACCACCGGTTTTTGGCCAGCAATCTTGCCCATATCGCTGACCGCATGGTCCATGACCTTCTTGTCAGCCACTGCTTCTGACACACCCATGTTCAAGGTGATTTTTGTCAGGCGAGGTACTTGCATGGGCGACTTGTAGCCAAATTTGGCGGTCAAATCGGGGACCACTTTTTCACGATAGTGTTGTTGGAGACGGGCCATGTTTATGCAACCTTGATAGCTTCACCGCTGGACTTGAAGATGCGAACCTTCGAACCGTCGGAATTGATCTTGATGCCCACGCGATCGGCTTTGCCGGTGGTGGCGTTGTAAATAGCGACATTGGACTGGTGAATAGGCATGGTTTTTTCAACAATGCCGCCAGTGGTGCCAGCCATGGGGTTGGGCTTGGTGTGCTTTTTCACCAAATTGATGCCCTCGACCAACAGGTGCGAGTCGTCTTGGCGCGACGCCACTTTGCCACGCTTGCCTTTGTCGCGACCTGCGATGACGATGACCTCGTCGCCTTTGCGTAATTTGTTCATGGTCAGGTCCTCAGAGAACTTCAGGGGCCAGAGAAACGATCTTCATGAAGCGCACGGTACGCAGTTCACGCGTGACCGGCCCGAAGATGCGGGTGCCGATGGGTTCGAGCTTGGCGTTGAGCAAAACGGCTGCATTGCCGTCAAACTTAACCAGCGATCCATCGCTGCGGCGAATGCCTTTGGCGGTACGAACCACCACGGCGCTGTAGATTTCGCCTTTTTTGACGCGGCCACGGGGTGCCGCTTCTTTGATACTTACTTTGATGATGTCGCCCACACTGGCATAACGTCGCTTAGAACCGCCGAGCACCTTGATGCACAAAACGGACTTCGCGCCGGTGTTGTCGGCAACCTCTAATCTGGATTCTGTCTGGATCATTTCTGTTTCCCAACTTGTACCGCAAGCAACCCGCCCACCATGGCCGCGCACTCACGATCAGTCTTGGGCCCGTCAACCAAGCGGCAACCATTTGCTGCGAAGTTGTTTGGGGCGTGACTTTCCTGCTGTTTTCAGCAGAGCCAACTATTATGGCACATTTTGACGCGGCGCATGCGCTGAGCCTCATTTTTTTGTGCATTACCCGCAGAAAAGCGCGTTTGTGAAAGATCAAATAGCTAACACATAGCCTTGCGCCATGTTTAAGTAATCATTAAGTGCTGGTTTATCACAGCCTTCGTCCACCAAAATCGCGGCCACACGCGCCGCCACCGCCATAGAAGCTTGGGCATCCAAAAACAGCAAACGAGAACGCCGCGCCAAGACGTCTTCCACATTGCGCGCATATTCATGGCGCACGGCAAACCGCACCATGGCTTCGCTCAAACCAGCTGCCAGCCAGTTGTCGGCACCGGGCAGTTGTGTGAGCAGGGGTTGCTCGTCGCCATACAAATGCAAACCTTGGGGCTGCGTCAGGCTTATCGGCGGAGAATTGAGTTGTTTTGCACCCATGAAACAAGGTCTGGCAGGGGTCGCAGTCGCAGGTGGCAACATATGGTGTGCGTCACATTCTGCCAACACATCCTCTGCCATGGCACGGTAGGTGGTCCATTTGCCACCTGTGACAGTGACCATGCCGCTGCGACTCACTCGCACTGTGTGCTCTCTGCTCAGCCCTTTGGTGTGGTTGTCTTCATCGAGGTTGCGTTTCACCAGGGGGCGCAAACCTACCCACACGCTGCGCACATCGCTGCGCCGCAAAGGTTTGGACAAATACCGCGCGGACTCGTTCAGGATGAAAGCCACTTCATCTTCAAATGCTTGCGGCTCTCTGGGCATGTCTGAGCGTGGGGTGTCAGTGGTGCCCAGAATCACCTTGCCCAACCAGGGAACAGCAAACAGCACGCGTCCATCGACCGTCTTCGGTACCAGCAAGGCATGATCGCCGGGCAAAAAATCGCGGTCAACCACCAAATGAACGCCTTGGCTGGGTGCCACCATGGGGCTGACCGCCACCCCTTGTTCGTTGGCATCGAGTTGCCGCATTTGGTCCACCCAGACGCCGGTTGCGTTGATCACACACGCGGCATGGACTTCATAGGTTTGTGCCGTTTCCGCATCTTCACACACGAGGGTTTTTAATCGACCGCTGGTGTGCTTGAGTTGCTTCACGCCACAGTGGTTCAGCAGCAAAGCGCCCTCGCGCGCTGCGGTTCTGGCCAAGTTAATGGCAAATCTGGCGTCGTCAAACTGACCGTCCCAGTACTGCACACCACCATGCAATCCCCGGGGTTGGAGGCCTGGCATGCGGGCGAGCACCTCTGCGGAAGTCAAAAATTCCGTACGCCCGAGACCGTGCTTGCCGGCCAAAAAATCATAGAGCTTGAGGCCTGCACCGTAAAACCAGGTGTCCCACCAGCGGTAAGAAGGCATCACAAAAGGAATAGGCTGGGCCAAATGGGGTGCGTCGCTGAGCAGCACGGAACGCTCATGCAGCGCTTCTCGCACCAGGCTGACATTGCCTTGTGCCAAATACCGTACCCCCCCGTGGACCAATTTGGTGGATCGCGATGAGGTGCCTTTGGCGAAATCATGGGAATCGAACAAAACGACCTTGTAGCCTCTGACACTGGCTTCCAAGGCAACCCCTAAACCCGTGGCACCGCCTCCCATGATGGCGATATCAAACCGAGGGCTAGAACTTAACTGCTGAAATAAATCTGTGCGGTTCATGGGTAACAGACCAATGCAGGGCCTGTCACCCAGGGGTGACAGGCCCTCAAGACCTGGGACATCGCCAACAAGCGATGCCCCGTCTGTCATCAGCGAACGCGGCCTTCCTTCCAAGCATTGAGCAGCTTTTCGTAAGCAATGGTTTCGCCTTTTGGCTTTTCGTTGGCCAATTTGGCCCACGGTGCAGCTTTGTCACTCAGGTACTTGGCGGGATCGCCTTTCGGGTTGAGCTTGGGTGCGCAACGGGCCATGCCAGCACGCTCCAAACGGGCCATCACATCGTCCATTTCATTGGCCAGGTTGTCCATGGCTTGCTGGGGTGTTTTTTCACCGGTCACAGCCACCGCCACGTTTTTCCACCAGAGTTGTGCCAACTTGGGATAGTCAGGCACGTTGGTGCCCGTCGGTGTCCAGGCCACACGCGCAGGGCTGCGGTAGAACTCGACCAAACCACCCAACTTGGGTGCCATTTTGGTCATGGCGTCCGAGCGGATATCGGATTCACGGATCGGTGTCAAACCGACAATGGTTTTCTTCAAGGACGTGGTTTTGGCCGTCACAAATTGTGCGTACAACCAAGCAGCGGCAGTGCGGTCAGGATCGTGGTCTTTGAAGAATGTCCAAGAACCCACGTCTTGGTAGCCGTTTTGCATGCCTTTCTTCCAGTAAGGGCCATTCGGTCCGGGTGCCATGCGCCATTTCGGGGTGCCATCGGCATTGACCACTGGCAAACCTGGCTTGGTCATGTCAGCGGTAAATGCGGTGTACCAGAAAATTTGCTGGGCGATTTGGCCTTGGGCGGGCACGGGGCCAGCTTCACCAAAGGTCATGCCGATCGCTTCTTTGGGTGAATATTTCTTCATCCAATCGACATACTTGGTCAATGCATACACCGCAGCAGGCGAATTGGTCGCACCACCACGGGCCACTGAAGCACCTTGCGGGTTACAGCCGTCTGCCGACGCGCGAATTCCCCATTCGTCCACTGGCTTGCCATTGGGGATACCAATGTCAGCCGTGCCGGCCATGGACAACCAGGCATCGGTGAAGCGCCAGCCCAACGAAGGGTCTTTCTTGCCATAGTCCATGTGGCCATAAATCGGCTTGCCATCAATGGTTTTCACGTCGTTGGTGAAAAACTCAGCGATGTCTTCATAAGCACTCCAGTTCAATGGAACGCCCAAGTCATAGCCGAACTTGGCTTTGAACTTGTCTTGCAAGTCTTTGCGGGCAAACAAATCGGCACGGAACCAATACAGGTTGGCAAATTGTTGGTCGGGCAATTGGTAGAGTTTCTTGTCAGGACCGGTGGTGAAACTGGTGCCGATGAAATCCTTCAAATCCAACCCGGGATTGGTCCACTGTTTGCCTGCACCTGCCATGTAGTCGGTCAGGTTCATGATCTTGCCGTAACGGTAATGGGTGCCAATCAAGTCGGAGTCAGAAATCCAGCCGTCGTAAATCGACTTGCCCGATTGCATAGAAGTTTGCAATTTTTCCACCACGTCACCTTCTTGGATCAGGTCATGCTTGACGGTGATGCCGGTGATTTCTGAAAACGCTTTGGCCAGTGTTTTGGATTCATACTCGTGGGTGGTGATGGTTTCAGACACCACCGAGATTTCCTTGACACCTTTGGCTTGCAGCTTTTTGGCAGCCTCGATGAACCATTTCATTTCTGCCATCTGCTTGTCTTTGGACAAGGTGGATGGCTGAAACTCGTTATCCACCCATTTTTTCGCTTCTGCTTCACCGGCCCAGGCGCTGTGGCCCAGGACCAGCGCGGCTGCAGCAAAGGCAATTGCACTGTATTTCAATTTCATACCAGTCTCCTAAAAAATTCCCCTTGCTTCGAAAAAAACACGTGTCTTGGGGAAGTTACAGACCGTGTCAAGGATGGGTCTGGCTAGCCCTTGCGCATCACAAGAACCAGCCATACCGCGCTCGTTGCAGTCGCCCACCAAACCGAGGGCTCCTCGCTCAAACCTAACCAAACCACCATTTCGCCCGCCAGCCCCACAAACACCAGGTGCAGGTAAGCGCAACCCAGCAACCCAATGAACAAACGGTCCCCCCGGGTTGTGACCATGGGCAAAAACCCTTTGCGTGCGACCGTGGGCGAGCGACGTTCCCACACCGTCATACCGATCAGCATCAGCACGATGCTGGTGAAAAAAATCGCCACCGGGGTGGTCCAAGCCATCCACTCAAGCATGTGCCAAGCTCCTGAAGTTCATACGCGCCCCATGGCAAAACCTTTGGCGATGTAGTGCCGAACAAACCAAATCACGATGGCGCCGGGAACGATGGTGAGCACCCCTGCCGCCGCCAATGTGGCCCAGTCCATGCCGGAAGCGCTGACGGTTCGGGTCATGGTGGCCACAATCGGTTTGGCGTTGACGCTGGTGAGGGTGCGTGCCAACAACAACTCGACCCAGCTGAACATGAAACAAAAGAAGGCGGTCACGCCCACGCCGGCTTTGATGAGCGGCAAAAACACCTTGACGAAAAAAGCCGGAAAGCTGTAGCCATCGATATAAGCGGTCTCATCAATTTCTCTGGGAATGCCGCTCATAAAGCCTTCCAAAATCCATACCGCCAACGGCACATTGAACAGCAAATGCGCCATCGCTACGGCGATGTGCGTGTCCATCAGGCCCACGGTGCTGTAGAGCTGGAAAAACGGCAACAAAAATACCGCTGGCGGGGTCATGCGGTTGGTGAGCAACCAGAAAAACACATGCTTGTCGCCCAAAAACCGGTAGCGAGAAAACGCATAAGCCGCAGGCAAAGCCACCATCACCGAAATCACGGTGTTGATCAACACATAAATCAAGCTGTTGATGTAGCCTGAATACCAAGATGCATCGGTGAAGATGGTGAGGTAGTTGCTCCAAGTGGGGTCGGCCGGAAACAGCGCAAAGCTGGAGAGAATTTCCTGGTTGGTTCTGAAACTCATGTTGACCATCCAGTAGATCGGCAACAAAGCAAACACCAAGTAAAGCAGCAAAAACACCGTGCGCTTTTTGAAGCGGCGCTCATCCATGGTCGCTCTCCTTGGCTTGGGTGCCCACGCTTTGCATCCAGTTGTAGAGAATGAAGCACAGCAACAAAATGATGAGGAAATAAATCAGCGAGAAAGCCGCTGCGGGACCCAGGTCAAATTGACCCACGGCTTTTTGCGTCAGGTACTGGCTCAAAAAGGTGGTGGCATTGCCTGGTCCACCGCCAGTCAACACAAACGGCTCGGTGTAAATCATGAAACTGTCCATGAACCGAAGCAACACCGCAATCACCAGCACACCGCGCAATTTGGGCAATTGAATAAACCGAAAAACAGCCCACTTGGAAGCCCCGTCGATTTGCGCGGCTTGGTAATACGCATCTGGGATGCTGCGCAAGCCGGCATAACACAACAGCGCCACCAGCGGTGTCCAATGCCAAATGTCCATGACGAGCACGGTCAGCCAAGCATCGCGTGCATTGCCGGTGTAGTTGTAATCAATGCCCAAGGCTTGCAGCGAGGCACCCAACAAGCCAATATCAGCCCGTCCGAAAATTTGCCAGATGGTGCCCACCACGTTCCATGGAATCAACAAGGACAAGGCCACCAACACCAAGGTCACCGATGCCGGCCAACCTTTGGACGGCATGGACAAGGCCAAGGCAATGCCCAAGGGGATTTCCAAAGCCAAGACCGACAAAGAGAAAAACAATTGGCGCAGCAACGCGTCATGCAAATCTTGGTCGCGCATGACAGCCGCGAACCATTCGGTGCCGACAAACACCCGGCGTTCTGGCGAAATGATGTCTTGCACCGAGTAATTGACCACCGTCATGAGCGGCAAAATGGCAGAGAACGCCACACAAAACACGACAGGCAGTACCAGCAACCAGGCCTTTTGATTGAGGGGTTTCAAGCGATCCACTCCTCGTTTTCATAAAAACAACTGTGCGTGCCAATGACTTCCACATGGACGGTCTGACCGACTTGCCATTGACTGGCTTGTGAACCTGCCAAGCGCACCCGCACGGTACCCGCATCGGCTTGCACAGTCAGCAATCCACTGGTGCCGAGGTCTTGCCAACGCATCACTTGGGCGGGCAGGCTGCCCGCCACAGGTTGCGCGTGCACCGAGATGTATTCGGGTCGAACACCGAGTTGCAAGGCAGTGGTGCCGGTCAACTTCTGCGCCAAGGCCGGCGGCAATGCGAGTTGCGAGGCGCCAATCTGCAAGGTTTGCGCGGTGCACACCGCAGGCAGGAAATTCATCCCAGGCGAGCCGATGAAATGGCCCACAAACGTGTGTGCCGGGCGCTCGAACAAAGCCTCGGCGCTGCCCACTTGCACCGCGCGGCCACGGGTCATGACCACCACTTCTTGCGCAAAGGTCAAGGCCTCGACTTGGTCATGGGTGACATAAATCAAAGTGTGCTTGAGTTCTTGGTGAATTTGCTTGAGTTTTCTGCGCAATTGCCATTTCAGATGCGGGTCGATCACGGTCAAAGGCTCGTCGAACAAAATGGCGGCGACATCGGGACGGACCAAGCCACGGCCCAAGGAAATTTTTTGTTTGGCATCGGCAGACAAGCCTGCGGCGCGCTGGTTCAATTGGCCATTCAATTCAAGCATTTCAGCGATTTGACCCACACGCTGTTTTATCTGTTCCCGAGGCATTTGCCGGTTCTGCAAGGGAAAGGCCAGGTTTTCGGCCACC
>SXWY01000122.1 GCA_005789825.1 Burkholderiales bacterium
TTAATTGGGGTCAGGTACCAATTTAATTGATAGGCCGAACAAGAGGGGGCGTTTTTTTCGAGCGAAAGCGCAGAAAAAAATCGCACCGGATGGGTCGGCCCGAGCGTCTATTCACCCTTAGCAGATAGGTCGGCCCGAGCGATGTCTTCCATCGGCCAAAACCTCAAGGCCGCCGCCGAAACATTCCCCAGCCCTCCATGTGCAGCACCTTGTCGCCGTGCTGGTTGAACATTTCCCAGAGGTTACGGGTCATGCCAATGTCGGGGCGTTTACCCATGGGCTTGGTTTCCAGCACAGTGGTTTGCAAGCGCAATTCGTCATCGGGAAACACAGGTTTCAGCCATTTGATGTTTTCCAACCCTGGCGAGCCCATGCTCGAGGTATGGCAGAGAAACTCGGTCACCATCAGTCGCATGGCCAAGGCGCAGGTATGCCATCCGCTGGCACACAAGGCGCCAAACACCGATGCTTTGGCGGCCTCGTCATCGAGATGAAACGGTTGCGGGTCAAATTGCTTGGCAAATGCGATGATGTCTTCACGCGTGGGTTTGATCTGTCCCAACTGGCGCACTTGACCCACTTGCAAGTCTTCCCAATAAATGTGGATGTCTGCCATCAGCGACCACCGCCGACATTGACCATGCTGGCGGTCACATAAGAAGCGGCATCGCTGAGCAACCAAACCACCGCTTGCGCCACTTCGTCAGCGGTGCCTGGCCGTTGCATGGGTACTTGGTTGGCCAATTGGTGGGCACGATCGGGTTGACCACCGCTGGCATGGATATCGGTCAGGATCAGTCCCGGGCGCACGCCATTGACGCGGATACCTTCGGTGGCGACTTCCTTGGCCAAGCCCATGGTGAACGTGTCAATCGCGCCTTTGCTGGCGGCATAGTCCACGTATTGCTGGGGTGCTCCCAACGTGGCGGCTGCACTGCTCAAGTTGACGATGCTGCCGCCTTGGCCGCCGCGCCGGGTGCTCATGCGTTTCACGGCTTGTGCCGCGCAGGCAAAACTGCCGAGCACATTGATGCGCATCATGCGCTCGAGCCGCTGCCAAGACATGTCTTCCACGCGGCTGGCCACATCGACCACGCCTGCGTTGTTGATCAGTCCGGTGATGCGGCCCATGGCCTGATCCACCTCGTTGAACAACCGGATGATGTCTGCTTCCACGCCGACATCGGCTTGAAAAGCCTGTGCTTTGCCACCGTGGGCTTGGATTTGCGACACCACGGCATCTGCCGCTTGTGCGTCTCGCGTGTAGTTGACCGCCACTGCCCAACCCTGGCGGGCAGCGAGCAAGGCGCAAGCCGCGCCGATGCCGCGACTGCCGCCGGTGATCAACACAAGAGGGGGAAGGGATGGTGGGCTCACAAGCGCTCCAAGGGTTGGCGGGGTTGGCTGAAATAGTAGGATGACAACTTGGCTTTGTCAGCCAAGCGATCTGCAAAAAGATAACACGATTGAAAGCCACGATGTCCAAGACCATAGATTACTTTTTCGTTCCGCAAAGCCCATGGGCATATTTCGGCCACGCCCGCTTTGTCCGCATGGCGGCCGAGGCCTCAGCCACGGTCCAAATCAAACCCATGGACTTGGGAAAAATATTCCCTCTCACCGGAGGTTTGCCGCTCGGCCAGCGTTCTGCACAAAGACAGGCGTATCGCTTGCTGGAGTTGCGCCGTTTTGCCGACCATTTGCAAATGCCCTTGAATCTTCATCCGAAGTTTTTTCCTGTCGCCGGAGACGATGCAGCCCGTTTGCTGATCGCCGTCGACCAACAAGATGGGGTGGACGCCGCCATGCGTTTGTGTGGCGCGGTGCTGAGCGCGGTGTGGGCGCAAGAGAGAAACATCGCTGACCCGGCCGTGCTTGCCGAGTTGCTGCAAGAGCAGCAATTGGACGCATCGCGATTGGCGCAGGCCGCCACGGCGCCAGTGCAAACAGCTTATGCGCATTACACCGACCAAGCCTTGGCGCTGGGGGTGTTTGGCGCCCCTGCCTATGTGTTCAAGGGTGAACTGTTTTGGGGCCAAGACCGGTTGGCGTTTTTAGAGCAACGATTGCAATCGAGTTGATGCAACACACAGGAGGCTGAGATGGGACACATGATCGAATTGCGCGCTGCCGATGGTGTGGTCAGCGAAGCCTATGTGGCGCAACCCAAACGAGAAGTTCGTGCATCTATCGTGGTGCTGCCAGAAATTTTTGGCGTCAATGCGCACATTCGTACCGTGGCCGATGGGTTTGCAATGGCAGGTTTTTTGGTGGTTGCACCGGCCACGTTTTCACGCATTCAAAAACACGTGAACTTGGGCTACAGCGAAAAAGAGGTGGCCTCTGGACGCGCACTCAAAAATCAGGCTGAAGCGTTGCCGGCCCCCGGGGTCATGGCAGAAGTGCAAGCCGCCATCCGGCATGCCTCCATGGCAAGCCGTGGCAAAGTCGGGGTGGTGGGTTATTGCTGGGGCGGTTTGTTGAGCTGGCGCGCCGCCACGCGTTTATCCGGCGTCACAGCGGCGGTCACTTATTACGGCGGGGGCATGACCCTGCCGCCTGAGCGAGATGCCAAACCGTTGTGCCCGGTGTTGGCGCATTTTGGCAGCCGCGATCCACTCATACCCATGGATACCGTTGAAGCCTTTCGTGCGGCGCAACCCCAAGTGCAAGTGCAGGTGTACGACGCCGACCATGGGTTCAATTGCGACCACCGAGGCAGTTACGACGCAGCAGCTTGCGAGCTGGCGCTAGAGCACACCTTGGGTTTTTTCATCGACCATTTTGGTCTGTGAAACCTGCGGCTTGCTTCACGACTGGCGCAATTTCTCCGCTGCCTGAATCGCAAAATAAGTCAATATGCCATCGGCGCCGGCGCGTTTGAAA
>SXWY01000123.1 GCA_005789825.1 Burkholderiales bacterium
CCATGCATTTGTGCTTCCAGAAGTACGCGAGGTTTGCGACGCACATACAACGCGCCGATGCCTTTGGGGCCGTAAGTTTTGTGTGAAGCCAGGCTCATCAAATCAACAGGAAGTTGCTCCATATTGATCTCTACCTTGCCGGTGGATTGCGCAGCATCTACATGAAAAATAATGCCTTTTTCACGGCACATGTTGCCAATCGTGACGATGTCTTGGATCACGCCGATTTCATTGTTGACATGCATCACACTGATCAGCGAGGTGTCAGGGCGAATGGCATCTTTCAACTTGTTGAGGTCAAGCAAGCCGTCTTCTTGCACATCCATGTAAGTGACTTCAAATCCTTGGCGTTCGAGTTCACGCATGGTGTCGAGCACAGCTTTGTGTTCCGTCTTCACGGTGATCAGATGCTTGCCTTTGGATTTGTAAAACTGCGCTGCACCTTTGATGGCCAGATTGTTGGACTCGGTAGCCCCGGAAGTCCAAACGATTTCACGGGGATCGGCGCCAATCAAGTCAGCCACATGCACACGGGCTTTCTCAACAGCCTCTTCTGCCTCCCAACCCCAAGCATGACTGCGTGAGGCCGGGTTGCCGTAATGCTCACGCAGCCAAGGAATCATGGCGTCAACCACGCGGTCGTCACAAGGATTGGTGGACGCGTAATCTAGGTAAATCGGAAAATGAGGCGTCATGTCCATGGTGGATCAGCCTTTTCCGAATACGTTACCCAAGGCAAACACGGAATTCGGCGCATTCACACGGATAGGTTTGACCACAGGGGCGGAGGTGATGGCGCGCTTGACAGAGGGTTTGTCTTCGATCAACAAACCTTTAGCCAATTGGTCGTCGACCAGCTTTTGCAAATTGACCGAGTTCAAAAAGTCAATCATGCGTTGGTTGAGCGATGTCCACAGCTCGTGGGTCATGCACCGGCCTGTTTCGCCCATGCAGTTTTCTTTGCCGGCGCAGTGGGTGGCATCGATGGGTTCGTCCACCGACAAAATGATGTCTGCGACGGAAATGTCAGCAGCCTTGCGTCCCAGGGTATACCCGCCCCCTGGTCCACGGGTGGACTCGACCAAATTGTGACGGCGCAATTTGCCGAACAATTGCTCGAGGTAGGAAAGAGAGATTTGCTGACGCTGGCTGATGGCAGCCAAGGTGACTGGCCCGTTGTTCTGGCGCAAAGCCAGATCGATCATGGCGGTGACAGCGAAACGGCCTTTGGTGGTGAGACGCATAAAAACTCCTTGAAGCTGCTTTGTCGACTGGATTAGTCAACTATAACACAAAGCCAAACAAATTAGTCGGGTAATAGCCCCACGTAGTCTGGCACTAAGCCCTATCTTGGGACATCGCGCCAAAGGTCAAGGCGCGTAAGCGGCCCAATTGGTCCCGGGTGGCGGCCGCCTGCTCGAATTCTAAGTTGCGGGCGTGTTCCATCATTTGTTTTTCTAAGCGCTTGATTTCTTTGGCCACATCTTTTTCGCTCATGTCTTGCAGTTTGGCCTGCTCGATCTCAAGGCGCATCGATTCTTTGTCAGATTTATCACTGTACACGCCATCGATCAGGTCGCGAATGCCCTTGACCACGCCACGAGGGGTGATGCCATTGGCCAAATTGAAAGCCATCTGCTTGTTACGACGACGCTCGGTCTCGCCGATGGCCCGTTGCATCGAATCAGTCATGCGATCCGCATAAAGAATGGCTCGCCCTTCTAAGTTGCGGGCCGCCCTGCCAATAGTTTGAATCAGGCTGCGCTCGGAACGCAAGAAACCCTCCTTGTCGGCGTCCAAAATAGCCACCAAAGACACTTCGGGTAAGTCCAAACCTTCTCGCAACAAATTGATACCGACCAGCACATCGAACACACCAAGTCGCAAGTCGCGCAATATTTCAACCCGCTCAACCGTGTCGATATCGCTGTGCAAGTAACGCACTTTCACACCGTTGTCGCCCAAGTAATCGGTCAATTGCTCGGCCATGCGCTTGGTCAATGTGGTGATTAGCACCCGCTCGCTTTTTTGCGTTCGAATGCGAATTTCTTGCAGCACATCGTCCACTTGGTGCGTGGCCGGGCGCACTTCAACCTGTGGATCGACCAGCCCTGTGGGGCGCACCACTTGCTCAACCACCTGTCCCGAGTGGTTTTTTTCGTAATCAGAAGGTGTGGCGGAAACAAACACCAACTGGCGCATGCGGCGTTCAAATTCCTCTAATTTCAATGGCCGGTTGTCCAGCGCACTCGGCAAACGAAATCCATATTCCACCAAAGTGGTTTTGCGCGCTCTGTCGCCGTTGTACATGCCTGAAAACTGTCCCATCAGCACATGGCTTTCGTCGAAAAACATGATCGCGTCTTTGGGCAAGTAGTCCGTCAATGTGCTGGGCGGCTCACCGGGGGCGGCTCCTGACAAATGGCGGGTGTAGTTTTCAATGCCCTTGCAATGCCCAATTTCACTGAGCATTTCCAGGTCAAAACGGGTGCGCTGCTCAAGGCGCTGCGCCTCCACCAATTTGCCCATGCCAACCAATTCTTTCAAGCGATCGCCGAGCTCTTGTTTGATGGTTTCAACGGCGGCCAGCACCTTGTCTCTGGGCGTCACGTAATGGCTGGACGGATAAACCGTGAAGCGAGGAATTTTTTGAATCACACGTCCCGTCAGCGGGTCGAGCAATTGCAGGCTTTCAATTTCATCGTCAAACAATTCAATGCGAATCGCCAACTCACTGTGCTCGGCAGGAAACACATCGATCGTGTCGCCTCTCACCCGAAAACGCCCGCGTGAAAACTCCATGTCGTTGCGTTCGTATTGCATGCGCACCAGCTGCGCAATGATGTCGCGTTGCCCGGGCTTGTCACCCACGCGCAATGTCATCACCATTTGGTGATAACTCTCAGGCTCGCCAATTCCGTAAATCGCAGAGACCGTCGCTACGATGATGACATCACGGCGCTCGAGCAAACTTTTGGTGCAAGACAAACGCATTTGCTCGATGTGCTCATTGATGGCACTGTCTTTTTCAATGAACAAATCGCGCTGCGGAACATAAGCTTCGGGCTGGTAATAGTCGTAGTAACTGACGAAATACTCCACTGCATTTTTTGGAAAAAATTCTCTGAACTCGCTGTAGAGCTGCGCGGCCAATGTTTTGTTGGGTGCATAAATGATGGCAGGGCGGCCCATTTGCGCAATCACATTCGCCATCGTGAATGTTTTGCCTGAGCCCGTCACACCCAGCAAGGTTTGAAACATTTCACCGTCCCGCATGCCTTCGACCAATTGGCCAATGGCGACCGGTTGGTCACCGGCAGGCGGGTAAGGCTGAAACAACTCAAAGGGTGACCCGGCATATGTTTTCCATTCGCCCTGCTCGGTGCTGGCTGTGGCTGGTGCTTCAATGGTGGTTAGGGGACTGCTCATGCACACACTCGGTAGGTTGACTCGCTGGCAAATGCAAGCCGTTAAAATCTCGGCAAACCGCCAAGCCTAACGCAGTCTGCGCTGTTTTTACCCAATTCTTGCTTTTCCCCCTTCTTCCAAGGACGCACCATGTCACTTTTCTCTGCCGTTGAAATGGCGCCCCGTGACCCTATTTTGGGTTTGAACGAACAATTCGCGGCGGATCCATCCCCCATCAAAGTCAATCTGGGAGTGGGCGTTTATTTCGATGACCAAGGCAAGTTACCCCTGTTGCAATGCGTGCAACAAGCAGAGCACACCATGATGGCCAAACCCACGGCGCGTGGCTATCTGCCGATCGATGGCATTGCAGCCTACGACGCCGCTGTCAAATCTCTGGTGTTTGGCGCTGATGCAACTGTGGTCAAAGCAGGTCGGGTTGCAACGGTGCAAGCTTTGGGTGGTACCGGTGGCTTGAAGATCGGTGCTGATTTTTTAAAGAAGCTCAACCCGTCTGCCAAGGTGTTGATCAGCGACCCCAGTTGGGAAAACCACCGAGCGCTTTTCACCTCGGCTGGCTTCACTGTGGAAAGCTATGCGTACTACGACGCTGCTGCAAAAGGCGTCAATCTGCAAGGCATGCTCGACAGCCTGAATGCCGCCGCCCCCGGCACGGTGGTGGTGCTGCATGCCTGCTGTCACAACCCAACGGGCTATGACATCAGCCCTGAAGATTGGGACAAAGTGGTCCACGTGGTGAAAGAAAAACAATTGACAGCTTTTCTCGACATGGCCTATCAGGGTTTTGGCCATGGCATCGCAGAAGACGGTGCGGTCATCCACAAATTCGTCAACGCTGGCCTCCATTTTCTGGTGGCGACTTCGTTTTCCAAAAGCTTTAGCTTGTACGGCGAGCGCGTCGGCGCTTTGTCGGTGCTTTGCGAATCCGCCGACGAGGCTGCAAGGGTGTTGTCACAACTCAAAATTGTGATTCGCACCAACTACTCCAACCCACCCACCCACGGTGGTGCAGTGGTCGCCGCTGTTTTGCAAAACCCCGAATTGCGCCAGTTGTGGGAAAAAGAGCTGGCTGACATGCGGGTGCGGATCAAAACCATGCGTCAAAAACTGGTGGACGGCCTCAAAGAGGCTGGCATCCAGCAAGAAATGGGTTTCATCACACGCCAAATCGGCATGTTCAGCTACTCGGGTTTGACCAAAGAGCAAATGGTCCGACTGCGCTCTGAATTTGGGGTGTACGGAACCGACACCGGGCGCATGTGTGTAGCAGCTTTGAACAACCAAAATATTGGCCATGTTTGCAAGGCCATCGCCGCCGTTCTGAAATAACACCACCATGACTATTCGTGCTTTGGTTTTTGATGTTTTCGGCACCCTGGTCGATTGGCGCAGCAGCATTGCACACGACGCCAAAACATTGCTCTCGCCTTTGGGTTTGACCACCGATTGGGATGCATTTGCAGATGACTGGCGTGCGCAATACCAGCCAGCCATGGAAAAAATTCGCAGTGGCCAGCGCGGGTTTTGCAAGCTCGATGAACTTCACCGAGACAATTTAGACACTGTTCTTACACAACTCGGATGGCAACATGTCGATGCCTTCACCCGTGAAACGCTCAACCACTGCTGGCACCATTTAGACCAATGGGCAGAAGTGAAACAGGGCTTATCGTCGTTGCGTCAGTCATTCATGTTGGCGCCCTGCTCCAATGGGCATATTGAATTAATGGTCCACCTGGCCAGACACAACCACTGGCATTGGGATGCCATCACCGGTGCAGAAATTGCACGAGACTACAAACCACAAGCTGTGGTTTACCAAGCCTCGGCGGCAGCGCTGGGCTGTGCACCGCACGAAACCATGATGGTCGCGGCGCATTCAGACGATTTGAAAGCAGCTGCCCACGCGGGCTTGAAAACCGCATTTATAGCCCGACCTGATGAACACGGTCCAGGGCTCGGTGAGTCTGTTGCCACAGGCCCCGTGGACTATTCCGCGAAAAATCTGATCGATCTGGCCAAACAACTGGGTTGCCAGTGAACGTCTGTCACACACCGTCCCAAACAACCGAACGCATGGCGATGGAAACCAACGGAAACTCCGTTTTGAGGAGCTTTTTTCAAAAAATGCGGTGAGTTCAAAACATTTCTTCTTTGCGCGGTCAAATTGCGATACCAGTTTCCAAAATATCATGGCCTCCCGCACCACATGTCAGCCAAGCGTGGCATTGTGCTGTTATATTGCACTGCAACAAACACATAGTGAGGTCACAGCCATGCTTTACCAATTCTATGAAGCCCAACGGGCGCTGATGGAACCTTTCGCAGAATTTGCGCTGGCATCGTCCAAGATGCTTGCAAACCCTGTCTCCCCTCTTTCACAAATTCCTTTTGTTCAGCGTATTTCTGCGTCGTATGACCTGATGTACCGGCTCGGCAAAGACTATGTCAAGCCAGCATTTGGTATCCATTCGGTGCACATCAAAGGCTCTGACGTCGCGGTTCAAGAACACATTGAAATCAGCAAGCCCTTTTGTGATTTGCTGCGCTTCAAGCGTTTCAGCGACAACGCGGAAACACTGCACAGTCTGCACGACATGCCTGCGGTGTTGGTGGTGGCTCCCTTGTCCGGCCATTACGCCACGCTGTTGCGCGACACAGTCAAACAATTGCTCAAAGACCACAAGGTGTACATCACCGATTGGAAAAATGCCCGTTTGGTACCGCTGAGCGAAGGTGAGTTTCACTTAGATGACTATGTCAACTATGTGCAATCTTTTATCCGCCATATCCAAGCCACACAAGGCCATTGCCATGTGATCAGTGTTTGCCAGCCCACCGTACCCGTACTGGCTGCGGTGTCATTGATGGCCAGCCGTGGCGAGACTTTGCCCTTGAGCATGACCATGATGGGTGGCCCTATCGACGCCACCAAGTCCCCGACTGCGGTGAATAACTTGGCCATGAACAAGAGCTACGACTGGTTTGAAAACAATGTCATCTACCGAGTGCCAGCCAATTTCCCTGGTGCTGGCCGCCGCGTTTATCCAGGTTTTTTGCAGCACTCGGGTTTTGTCGCCATGAACCCTGACCGGCATATGAAAAGCCACTACGACTACTTCAAAGACTTGATCAAGGGCGATGACGCCAGCGCCGAACAGCACAGGCAGTTCTACGACGAATACAACGCTGTGCTCGACATGGACGCTGATTACTATTTAGAAACCATTGCAACCGTGTTTCAAGACTTCAAGCTCGTGCGCGGCACATGGGATGTGCGTTCAGATGAAGGTGACATAGAACGCGTCAGACCGCAAGACATCAGCGGTTGTGGTTTGCTGACCATCGAAGGCGAGCTCGACGATATCTCAGGCTCTGGTCAAACCAAAGCCGCTCTCAAGCTTTGCTCGGGTATTGCAGCCGGTGACAAGCATCACTACGAAGTCAAAGGTGCCGGGCACTACGGTATTTTCAGTGGCCGCCGTTGGCGTGATTGGGTCTACCCTGAAGTGTTGTCATTCATCAAAGCGCACCACAAGGTCGCCAAGAAATCCACATCCAAAAAAATAACGGTTGCCAAATCGGCTGCCAAGTCCACATCCAAAGTCTCTAGTAGCCGCCGCAAGGCCACTGCTTAATTCCCGTGTCTCTGGCCGCGCAACTTTTGGCGGTATTGCCACAAACGCAGTGCACCCGCTGTGGCTTTCCCGACTGTGCGGGTTATGCCCATGCCATGGCAGACCAACAAGCCCCGATCAACCAATGCCCTCCAGGTGGCGAAGAAGGCATACGACGGTTGGCAAAACTCACGGGGAAAGCCCCTGTTACTTTGAACCCAGCATTTGGTCAAGAAGGCCCGCGCAGTTTGGTATGGATCGATGAAAACTGGTGCATTGGCTGCACGTTATGCATCGAGGCTTGCCCTGTAGACGCCATCATCGGCACACACAAGCGCATGCACACCGTTTTAGAAGAGTTTTGCACCGGTTGTGAACTCTGCCTGCCGGTTTGCCCTGTGGATTGCATGCATTTGGAGAATGTCAGCAGCGAAATGAGCGGATGGGACGCTTGGTCGCAACCCCTGGCAGACCAAGCGAAAGAGCGCTATGAGAAGAGAACTTCACGCTTGAGCAATCAAGCCGTGTCACAACCCGCAGTGGCTCCTGAACACAAACAAAGCCGTGTTGAGGCTGCACTGGCGCGAGCCAAAGCCCAAAGGGGTCAATAAGCACTCTTTGGGAATGAGGCTTTACTGCCAAGCAAACAAATCATGCCCAGCATTTATGCATGGGCTTGCGCAGCCAAGGCAGAGAAGGCTTTGATCACCTCAGGCGGTGCTTGTACCAATTCAATCAATACACCCTCGCCGCTCAAAGGAAATTCGCTGTTGCCTTTGGGGTGGATAAAACAAATATCAAAACCCGCCGCCCCTTTGCGAATACCGCCCGGCGCGAATCGCAAACCTTGGGCAGTCAACCAATCCACTGCTTGGGGCAGATCGTCGATCCATAATCCCACGTGGTTGAGAGGCGTTGTATGAACAGCGGGTTTTTTGTCAGGGTCTAGGGGTTGCATCAAGTCCACTTCAACAGTAAAAGGACCTGCTCCTATCGCACAAATATCTTCATCGACATTTTCTTTGTCGGAAGAAAAATGGCCTGTGATGGGTAGGCCAAATAAATCGACCCATAATTTTCTCAAGGCGTGTTTGTCGGATGCGCCGATGGCAATTTGCTGGATACCCAATACTTTGAATGGCCTGCTCATGCAAACTCCACGATGACCTGGTCGACAGTGAGCGACTCACCTTTGGTGGCCATGACGCTTTTGACCACACCATCTTGCGCGGCAAACAACACGTTCTCCATTTTCATTGCCTCGATCACTGCCACACGTTCGCCAGCCTGTACTTTTTGACCGACGGTCACGGAAACATCGACCAGCAAACCGGGCATGGGCGACAACACAAAGCGACTGAGATCAGGCGGCGCCTTGAAAGGCATTTGCCGGTACAACTCGGCCATGCGTGGAGACACCACCAAAGCATCGATACGACGCCCATGGTGCTGCACTTGCAACACAAGCGGATTTTTGGCTGAGCCGCGCTCCACTTGCGCTGTGAACGGTTGCCCATTCACCGTGCCTTCAATAGCAATGTCATTCAAACGCGAGTTACTGTGAATAGCGTAGTTTTTGTCGTTGACTTTGATGACGGCTGTACCGCGACCGCCCGCGTCATCGACCTCAACCGCATAATATTGGTGCTCGCCTTGGGCATCTAACGTGATCACCGCATAAGCCTGTCCCACTTTCACGTCATACCCGGGCAATTGACCACTCAAACTGGCAGCGCGCTCGCGCGACTTGCGACGGACGAAAGCTGCCAAAGCCACCAAAAAATCGTGGTCTGGGTGAGGCACATCTTCTGCATGAAATCCTTTGCCAAAATGCTCTGCGATAAAGCCCGTGTTGAATTGGCCTGATACAAAATCGGGGTGGGCCAACAGCGCAGCTTGAAATGGAATGTTGGAGCTGATGCCACGAATCACAAACCCATTCAATGCTTCACGCATTTTCTGAATGGCGTCTTGGCGGTCTCTGCCGTGCACGATCAACTTGGCAATCATCGAGTCGTAGTGCATCGAAATTTCGCCGCCTTCTTGCACACCTGTGTCTACCCGAACCCCCAGCAATTTGCTGGTGTCAGACTGAAACATGGTGGTCTCAGGTGGTTGAAAACGGATCAAGCGACCGGTGGAGGGCAAGAAGTTTCTTAACGGATCTTCGGCGTTGATACGGCATTCGATGGACCAACCATTGCGCTGAATATCGGATTGTGCAAATGGCAATTTTTCGCCAGCGGCCACGCGAATCATCCATTCCACCAAATCTAAACCGGTGATGCATTCGGTGACAGGGTGTTCCACCTGTAACCGGGTGTTCATTTCCAGAAAATAAAAACTCTGGTCTTTGCCCACCACAAATTCAACCGTGCCTGCGCTTTGGTATTTCACAGCTTTGGCCAAGGCAACCGCTTGCGCCCCCATGGCTGCACGTGTTTCATCGCTGATGAATGGCGACGGTGCTTCCTCGATCACTTTTTGGTGGCGGCGTTGAATGGAGCATTCACGCTCATTGAGAAAAACGACATTGCCATGCGCGTCACCCAAAAGTTGGATTTCTATGTGGCGTGGCTCTTCAACAAATTTTTCGATGAACACACGGTCATCACCAAAACTGTTGCGTGCTTCGTTTTGGCAAGATACAAATCCCTCGTGAGCCTCTTTGTCGTTATAGGCCACACGCAAGCCTTTGCCACCCCCGCCTGCGGACGCCTTGATCATGACGGGGTATCCAATGCCATTGGCGATTTCAACCGCTTTTTCTGGCGATGCAATCGCTTCATTGACGCCAGGAATCGTGTTGACTTTCGCCAAGGCAGCCAATTTCTTGGAAGCGATTTTGTCGCCCATGGCAGCAATAGCTTCGTACTTGGGCCCGATAAAAACCAAACCTTGCTCTTCGCACAAACGGGCAAATTCTTCGTTTTCGCTCAAGAATCCGTAGCCAGGATGAATCGCTTGCGCACCGGTTTGCTTGGCAGCAGCGATGATTTTGGCCGCAACCAAATAGCTTTCGCGGCTCAATGCAGGCCCAATATGAACCGACTCATCTGCCAAAGCCACATGGCGGGAATTGCGGTCCGCTTCTGAATACACCGCAACCGTTGCGATACCCATGCGCTTGGCAGTGGCGATCACTCGACAAGCAATCTCACCCCGATTGGCTATCAAAATTTTTGTGAACATTTTCTTCTCCAGCGCATTCACAGTGGAATGTTGCCGTGCTTGCGCCACGGGTTCTCGACTTTTTTGTCTTTCAACATGACCAGCGAACGGCATATGCGTTTGCGGGTTTCGCTCGGCAATATGACATCGTCAATGAAGCCTCGAGCGCCGGCAACAAACGGGTTGGCAAATCGGGCTTTGTACTCGGCCTCTTTGGCGGCGAGTTTTTCGGGATCGCCTTTGTCTTCGCGAAAAATGATTTCAACCGCGCCTTTGGCACCCATGACCGCAATTTCAGCATGAGGCCAAGCGAAGTTAACATCTCCGCGCAAATGCTTAGAAGCCATCACATCGTAAGCACCGCCATAGGCCTTGCGTGTGATGACGGTGATTTTGGGCACGGTGCATTCTGCATAGGCATAAAGCAATTTGGCCCCGTGTTTGATGATGCCGCCAAACTCTTGGGAGGTGCCGGGCATGAAGCCAGGGACATCGACAAAGGTGATCACAGGTATATTGAAGGCATCGCAAAAGCGCACAAAGCGACCAGCCTTGATACTGCTTTTGATATCGAGACAACCGGCCAACACCAGAGGTTGGTTGGCCACGATGCCAACGGTTTGTCCTGCCATGCGAGCGAAACCAATCAAAATATTTTTCGCGTATTCGGGTTGAAGTTCAAAAAAATCACCGTCGTCGACTGTTTTCAATATCAACTCTTTCATGTCATAAGGCATGTTCGGGTTGTCAGGTACGAGTGTGTCTAAGCTCAGGTCCATGCGTTCGGTGGGGTCGCCGCTGGGCCGTACAGGCGGTTTTTCACGGTTGTTCAAAGGTAGGTAGTTGTAGAGACGTCGCAACATCAACAATGCTTCCACATCGTTGTTAAAGGCCAAATCTGCCACACCGCTTTTGGTGGTGTGTGTGATGGCGCCACCCAACTCTTCCGCGCTGACTTCTTCGTGTGTGACCGTTTTCACGACATCCGGGCCGGTGACAAACATGTATGAACTGTCTTTGACCATGAAGATGAAATCGGTCAATGCGGGTGAATAGACAGCACCGCCTGCAGACGGCCCCATGATCATGCTGATTTGTGGCACCACACCGCTGGCCATGACGTTGCGCTGGAAGACTTCTGCATACCCCCCCAAAGATGCCACACCTTCTTGGATACGCGCGCCGCCAGAATCATTTAAGCCAATCACCGGTGCGCCAACCTTCATGGCTTGGTCCATGATTTTGCAAATTTTTTCTGCGTGGCTTTCTGACAGTGCGCCGCCGTATACAGTGAAGTCTTGACTGTAGACAAACACCAGACGCCCGTTGATCATGCCGTAACCGGTGACCACGCCATCGCCGGGAATTTTGGTGTCTTGCATGCCGAAGTCTGTACAACGGTGCTCAACAAACATGTCCCACTCTTCGAACGTGCCTTCATCGAGCAGCACTTCCAAACGCTCGCGTGCTGTTAATTTTCCTTTGCTGTGCTGGGCGGCAATGCGTTTTTCACCACCGCCTAATCGTGCAGCTGCGCGTTTTTCTTCCAGCTGATGAATGATTTCCTGCATGTTCGATCCTCTTCGATAGGTTGACTCAGTCAACTGTGCGTGATGCTAACGCGAGAAGCTGACGCGCCGCGGTAGAGGCCGCCATACTTCCTTCAAGCACTTGTTGTTGCACATGTGACATGGCTGCAGCGACTTGCGGATGTTGCTGGAACGCTTCTTTCAGTCCTGACTGAATACGTTCGTTCATCCAATTCAGCGACTGTGTTTGCCTGCGCTGCATCCAACGACCGCCATCGTTTTGCAGTTGCATAAACCGCTGTACTTTCTCCCAAAATTCTTCAATGCCAGTGCCTTGCAACGCGCTCAAGCGCATGACCTCTGCTTGCCAGTGCGGTGACTCGTCAGAGGGGTGATGTCCCAACAGATGCAATGCACTTTGGATGAAAGACTGCGCTCGGGTTGCAGCATCTGTGTCAATGTCGGATTTGTTGATCACAATCAGATCGGCCAATTCCATGACACCTTTTTTGATGGCCTGTAAATCATCACCAGCATTCGGCAATTGCATCAACACAAACATGTCGGTCATGCCAGCGACCGCGGTTTCGCTTTGCCCTACACCGACCGTCTCCACAATCACAATATCGTACCCAGCGGCTTCGCACACCAACATGCATTCACGGGTTTTTTCGGCCACGCCACCCAATGTGCCACTGCTGGGACTGGGGCGAATGAACGCATCTGGGTGCACGGACAAAAACTCCATGCGGGTCTTGTCGCCCAATATGGATCCACCGGACAAGGTTGAAGAAGGATCAATGGCAAGCACTGCCACCTTGTGCCCTTGTTTGATCAACCACAAACCCAAGGCTTCAATCAACGTGCTTTTGCCCACCCCAGGCACGCCACTCAAACCGATTCGCAAACTGTGACCTGTGTGGGGCAACAGTTGGGTCAACATGTCATCTGCCCATACTCGGTGGTCTACCCTGCTGGATTCAAGCAAGGTGATGGCTTTGGCCATGGCACGGCGTTGCACCAAGGGGTCACTGCCGCGGATTTCAGACACCCAATCGTGCGGCGATGGGCTCATGGCAAAACCCGGGCAAAGAAACGACACGGCCAAGTCATACGGTTGATTACAGCTTTAAACACGAAATGACACTGCGTTCAAGAGGCGAGCGCTTGCGTGATATGGCTCAACACATCCTTGGCGCTGACGGGTATGGGTGTACCGGGTCCATATATGCCTTTGACACCGGCTGCATACAGAAAATCGTAATCTTGTTTGGGGATCACTCCACCCACAAACACAATGATGTCATCTGCGCCTTGGTCCTTCAATGCTTGGATGATCGCGGGCACCAAGGTTTTATGTCCTGCCGCCAAGGTGGAGACACCAACCGCATGCACATCGTTTTCTATCGCCTGTCTGGCGCATTCTTCTGGCGTTTGAAACAACGGACCAATGTCCACATCAAACCCCAAATCGGCGAAAGCAGTGGCCACCACTTTGGCGCCACGGTCGTGGCCATCCTGTCCCAATTTCGAAATCATCACGCGCGGGCGACGACCTTGTTGTTTGGCAAAAGCCGCGATGTCAGCTTTCAAAGCATCCCAATAGGCCATGGTGTCTCCTTCCTGTCCACCCGCGTCATAGGCGGCGGCATATACACCGCTGATCTTTTGTGTGTCGGCGCGGTGTCTGCCAAACACTTTTTCCAAAGCATCGCTGACTTCACCCACGGTGGCACGCAAACGCACCGCCGCAATAGACAGAGCCAACAAATTGCCACTGCCGTCTGCGGCAGCTTGTGTCAGTGCCTGCAGTGCTTTTTCAACCGCCGAGTTGTCGCGTGTTGATTTGATGTGTTGCAAGCGCTTAATTTGCTCATCACGAACCTTCACGTTGTCAATATCGCGCACATCCACATTGTCTTCGGTGGCCAATTTGTATTTGTTGACACCGACAATCACGTCTTGACCGGAATCGATACGGGCTTGCTTGTCGGCGGCAGCCGCTTCAATTTTGAGTTTGGCCCAGCCTGAACCCACTGCTTTGGTCATGCCACCCATGGCATTGACTTCTTCGATGATTTT
This sequence comes from Burkholderiales bacterium, assembly GCA_005789825.1. GTDB lineage: Bacteria > Pseudomonadota > Gammaproteobacteria > Burkholderiales > Burkholderiaceae_C > Limnohabitans. The sequence continues at coordinate 13,829 of SXWY01000123.1, forward strand.
CCAAGCCTCATCAGCCATGTCTTGCGTCAATTTCTCCATCATGTAACTGCCGGCCCAGGGATCAATCACATGGGTGATGTGGGTTTCTTCTTGAATGATGAGTTGGGTATTGCGAGCAATACGGGCAGAGAATTCAGTAGGCAAGGCAATTGCTTCGTCAAAGCTGTTGGTGTGCAGGCTTTGGGTGCCACCAAAAACCGCAGCCATGGCTTCGATGGTGGTGCGCACAATGTTGTTATAAGGGTCTTGCTCTGTCAGCGACCAACCAGAGGTCTGACAATGGGTTCTGAGCATCAAGCTCTTGGGATTTTTGGCTCCCACCTCTTGCATGATGCGACACCACAGTAATCGGGCTGCACGCATCTTGGCAATTTCCAAATAAAAGTTCATGCCTATCGCCCAAAAGAACGACAGTCGTGGTGCAAAGGCATCCACATCCAGGCCTTGCTTCATGGCGGTGCGCACATACTCTTGCCCATCGGCCAAAGTCAATGCCAACTCCAGCGCCTGATTGGCACCGGCTTCTTGCATGTGGTAGCCACTGATACTGATGGAATTGAACTTGGGCATGTGCCCAGCGGTGTAAGCAATGATGACACCCACGATGCGCATACTCTGCTCGGGCGGATAAATATAGGTGTTGCGCACCATGAATTCTTTGAGGATATCTTTTTGAATGGTGCCGCTGAGTTGGTCTTGCGACACACCCTGCTCCTCTGCCGCAACCACATAGCCTGCGAGAACCGGCAATACAGCGCCGTTCATGGTCATAGACACAGACACTTTGTCCAACGGAATCTGGTCAAACAATATTTTCATGTCTTCTACAGAGTCGATGGCTACACCGGCTTTGCCGACATCGCCCGTCACCCTTGGGTGATCCGAGTCATACCCTCGGTGGGTGGCTAAATCAAAAGCGACAGACACGCCTTGCCCGCCTGCTGCCAATGCTTTGCGGTAAAAAGCATTTGACTCTTGCGCCGTTGAAAACCCGGCGTACTGTCTGATGGTCCACGGCCTGACCGCATACATGGTGGCTTGCGGACCTCTTAAATAAGGCGCAAAACCAGGCAATGTATGCGTGTGCAGTAAGCCAGCTGTGTCCTCGGCGGTGTACAAAGGTTTGACAGTGATGCCGTCAGGTGTAAGCCAATTTAATCGGTTTATGTCACCCCCTGGTGCTGATTTGGCCGCAGCTGTCTCCCATTCTTGGATGCTGTGTGAAGTGAATGTTGATTTGTTTGAATGCATGGATAACAACCACAGTTAAATTCTGACGCAATCTGCAAAATAGTGGGTCACACCTAGATCATCTTTTTCTTCGACCAAGCCGTGAATATCTGTTTCAAAGCCCGGACATTTCAAATTGAATTCACGGGCAAATTTCAAATAGTCAACAATTTTTTGGTTGAACACTTCACCTGGAATTAAGAGCGGAATACCCGGTGGATACGGGGTGACCAAGCTGGTGGTGATTCTGCCCAGCAGATGGTCAATCGGCACACGTTCGGTGTTGCGGTGGGCGATTTGGGCGTAAGCATCGCTCGGCTTCATGGCGGGTTTTAAATCGCTCAAATACATGTCTGTCGTCAAGCGTGCGATATCGTGCTTGGCATACAAGGTGTGTATGTGGTGGCACAAATCGCGCAAACCCATGCGCTCGTATTTAGGCATTTTTTGACAAAACTCGGGCAAGATGCGCCACATCGGTTGGTTGCGGTCGTAGTCGTCTTTGAACTGTTGCAAGGCAGTCAGCAAGGAATTCCACCGCCCCTTGGTAATACCGATGGTGAACATGATGAAGAAACTGTAGAGACCCGTTTTTTCAACGATCACACCATGTTCGGCGAGAAACTTGGTGACGATGCTGGCAGGAATACCCGCGTCATCGAATTTGCCATCCAGCCGCAAGCCAGGTGTGACGATGGTGGCCTTGATCGGGTCGAGCATATTGAAGCCGTCTGCCAAATCACCAAAGCCATGCCAGTTGGGTGCATCCGTTTTTTTGGCGCGGCCTTTTTTTTCTGCTTTGATCACCCAATCATCTGCACGCCCTACGCCATCTTCCACCAAATTGTCTGGCCCCCAAACCTTGAACCACCAGTCCTTGCCGTATTCGGCATCCACTTTGCGCATGGCACGGCGAAAATCCAAGGCTTCGGCAATACTCTCTTCCACCAAAGCCCTGCCACCGGGGGGTTCCATCATAGACGCAGCCACATCACAACTGGCAATGATGCTGTACTGCGGACTGGTGCTGGTGTGCATCAAGTAGGCTTCATTGAACAAATGCCTATCCAACTGATGGTCCTGCGAGTCTTGCACCAACACGTGGCTGGCTTGGCTGATACCCGCTAGCAATTTGTGCACAGATTGGGTGGAATACACCATGGCTTGTTTGGGGCGAACTCGCTTTTTTCCCATGGCATGGTAAGTACCGTAAAAAGAATGAAAAGCCGCATGGGGTAGCCAAGCTTCATCGAAATGCAAATTGGGAACATAACCGTCCAGCATGTGCTTGATGGTTTCAGTGTTGTATAAAACACCGTCGTAAGTGGACTGTGTCAAGGTCATGACCTTGGGCTTGATGGATTTGACATCCTGCCCCTTGAGCAAAGGGTTGGCCTTGATTTTGGCTTTGATGGCCTCGGGCTCAAATTCGCTTTTGGGAATCGGACCAATGATGCCGAAATGGTTGCGCGTCGGCTTTAAAAACACGGGTATCGCACCTGTCATGATGATGGCGTGCAACACCGATTTGTGGCAGTTTCTGTCAACCACCACCACATCTCCTGGCGCCACCGTGTGGTGCCAAACAATTTTGTTGGAAGTGCTGGTGCCATTGGTGACAAAAAAGCAATGGTCCGCATTGAAAATACGCGCAGCGTTGCGCTCGCTCTCACCGATCGCACCATCGTGGTCAAGCAATTGACCCAGTTCTTCCACCGCGTTACATACATCAGCACGCAGCATGTTTTCACCAAAAAATTGGTGGAACATTTGCCCCACAGGGCTTTTTAAAAATGCCACGCCACCAGAATGACCCGGGCAATGCCACGAATAAGAACCGTCTTCGGCATAGTCAAGCAAGGCTTTGAAAAATGGAGGTTGAACGCCTTCCAAATAACTTTTGGCTTCGCGAATGATGTGGCGAGCCACAAACTCTGGCGTGTCTTCAAACATGTGGATGAAGCCGTGTAATTCGCGCAGGATGTCATTGGGCAAATGCCTTGAGGTCTTGGTTTCACCGTACACATAGATAGGTACATCGGCATTTTTGCGGCGCACTTCGTCGATGAAATTGCGCAAATTCAAAACTGCCGGATCAAGGTCGGGGCCAGGGGTAAATTCTTCATCGTCGATCGACAAAATGAACGCACTGGCGCGAGACTGTTGCTGAGCGAACTGACTCAAGTCACCATAACTCGTGACACCCATTACTTCGTAACCCTCGCCTTCGATCGCTTGGGCTAACGCACGGATGCCCAAACCCGAGGTGTTTTCTGAACGAAAATCTTCATCAATGATGACGATGGGAAAACGAAATTTCATCAATTGCTCCGTGCCGGTTTCCCGTACTTGACTGCGAAACCTTAAAGTGTACCCTCGGAGGCGACTGTTACAATCACAATTCTGGAGAGGTGGATGAGCGGTTTAAGTCGCACGCCTGGAAAGCGTGTGAGGGTTAATAGCCCTCCGCGGGTTCGAATCCCGCCCTCTCCGCCAATACATACGCGCTACGCAACCCTACTTATTCACCGAACGGCGTCCAACTACAGCGAGATCCGTTGCGGTTTGTTCGCAAATTGACTATGCTTTGCGACATGATCACCGGCATGAACCACTTCACAGCGATAGCGGCTGACCCTCAAGCTTCTTTGGATTTTTATGAAAATCTGCTTGGATTAAAAGTGGGATACCGACCCGACTTGGGGTTTGAAGGCGCGTGGCTATACGCGGGTGACACCACTGTCTTGCATTTGTATTTTGACCGTCCTGTGCCCAATCCGCCAGCAGGCGTGATTGACCATATAGCTTTCACCACGCAAGATTTGAAATTATTCAAAGCCCGTTTTGATGCCTTTGGTTACCCTTACAAAATCCAACACCGAGAAGGCGGGCCATGGCAATTGTTTTGCCACGACCCCAGCGGCGCAAAAATAGAGCTGAATTTTTCTGCGTCTGAGCGCCTGGAGTGATCTAGCACGCCAGCCTCTGAACGAAAGAGGGCATTTAACCGGTTATTTTTTCTCTTCTTTGTCTTTGTCAGATTTGAACAAATCAGACACCGAACTCACTGTTGAATCGTAAGCAGAGCTGAGCGTAGAACAGCCAGTCAGTCCCATGGTGATCAACAGCAATGAAACGATAGAGAAAGATTTAGCAGCTTGCAACATGAAATTCCTTTGAAAGTTGATTGACTTGGTGCCATCTTAAAGTAACGCAAAGCATTTGAATAGATCTAAAAATATTCAACAACATGGTATTTGAGTATCAAATAAGTATTTCCGGGTTGATAACACCCACCAACGCCACATCAGAGACACCGTCTTGGTTGCGATGACGCAACCACCAGATACCGCCCTTTCGAAAAGACAAAGGCTTTGCGGGATGGAGATTCAAAAGGTGCTCGACAGTCTCTGCCAAAAAAGGTTGATGTGCTACCACCAACACAGCCGACGGGCAATGCGGCCAACGGGCTGCCTTGAGCAGTGCCCCAGCATTTGCATCAGGAGAAACTTCTTCGCAGACTTGGTAACTGCGCTTGAGAAAAGCAACGGTTTGCAAAGTGCGTCTCGAAGGACTGCACAATATTTGCGTGTTTTCTGGCAACCTGCCATTCAACCAACTCGACATGGCGGCCGCTTGCTTTTCACCTTTGCGAGACAACGCTCTGTCCATGTCAGACTGACCGGGCAGTGCATCAAGTGCATGTGCATGTCGCCAAAGCAAAAGGTCCATGTCAGTTTTTCTGCTGGTATTTTTTCATCAACTCTATCTGAGCACTCAAATGCGACTGCGTTTGCAAAGGATGTTTGCGCAGATAGCTTCCACCCATTTGAAGTTCCCATGCATCTGTATTGTCGAAGAGATAAGCCACCAAACATTCATCGATGATTCTTTGCCGCAATGCTTTATCCAACACTGGCCATGCAATTTCAATGCGTCGCATCATGTTTCTGTTCATCCAGTCGGCACTGGATAAATACAAATGCTCTTTGTCGCCTGTCCGAAAGTAGTAGACCCTGGAATGTTCTAAAAACCTGCCAATGATGGAGCGTACTTTGATGCGGTCAGTGAAACCTTCGCGCTGTGCAGGCAGTATGCAAGCACCTCGCACCATCAAATCGATATCCACGCCACGTTGACTGGCTAACACCAATTGCCTTGCCAATTTTTCATCGGTAAGAGAATTCATTTTCAAAATGATTCGACCCGGCTCACCATGCATACTGGCTTTGGAAACTTTGTCCACCATTTCCATGAGTTGCTCTTGCAAATGAAAAGGGGCTAACCACAAATGGTTGAGCCGATGGATGCGTGTTTGACTGGCCAATTGTGTGAATACCGCATCCATGTCCGCCGTCATGTCGGGATTGGCTGTCATGTAACTGATATCGGTGTAGAGGCGTGCCGTGCGGGCGTTGTAGTTGCCAGTAGACAAATGGCCGTAACGCATCAATTTATGGCCTTCGCGTCGGGTAACCAACAACATTTTGGCGTGGGTCTTCAACCCCACCACCCCGTAAACCACTTGCGCTCCGACAGATTCGAGTCGCTCGGCCCAATTGATATTGGCTTCTTCATCAAAACGCGCTTTGATCTCCACGACAGCGGTGACCTCTTTTCCTCGTATCACGGCCTCGCGCAATAAGTCCATCAATTCCGAATCTGAACCAGTTCGGTAAATAGTCTGCTTGATAGCCAGTACTTTCGGATCGTCTACGGCTTCCTTTAAAAAAGCCAGTACACCTTTGAAAGATTCAAACGGTTGATGAATCAGCACATCGTTTTTTTTGATCTGCTTGAAGATAGATTCGTCTTCACGAAGCTGTTTGGGATAACTGGCCTGGAATTCAGGAAACAGCAAAGCCGGTTGGTTCGCCAAATCGATCAACTGCGTGAGCCGCACCAAATTCACGGGCCCATCAACCCGATAAAGGGCCTCTGCTGGCAATTTGAATTGTTGCAGCAGAAATTGCGACAAGTGCTCCGAACAATCGGCTGACACTTCAAGTCGAACAGGTTTCCCGAATTGCCGGTGCTCTAGCCCATGCCGTAAAGCAGTTCTGAGGTTTTTGGCGTCCTCTTCATCCACCAGCAATTCAGAGTCACGGGTGACCCGAAATTGTGAGAACTGCCCCACGACTCTGTCTGGAAACAAATCTTTCAGATGGGCGCGAATCACGCTGGACAGCGTGACCATGAAAATGGTTTTGCTGTCGGTGGGCACAGGCAAGCGAATGACACGCGGCAAAGACCGAGGAACTTTGACAATTGCAATATCGTTTTCTCGACCGAAAGCGTCTTTGCCAGACAAACGAACAATGAAATTCAATGATTTGTTAGCGACCTGCGGGAAAGGGTGCGAAGGATCCAAACTCACAGGCGTCAATAAGGGGCGCACGTATTGGTCAAAATAATGCTTTACCCATTTATGTTGCCCCTTGGTTCGCTCGTTGAAAGTGATCAGACGAATTCCTTGAGCACTGAGCGCAGGCATCAACTCCTCATTGAACAGCCGGTATTGCTTCTCAACCAGAATGTTCGCAACTTGTGACAATTTTTGATAGGAATGCATCGAATAGGGTGCGGCCAAACTTTTGCTGTCGATTTGGTGCAAGTGAAGTGCCACACGAACTTCAAAAAATTCATCCAAATTGGATGACACGATGCACAAATAACGCAAACGCTCCAACAATGGAATGTTGGGACGCCTAGCCATGTCCAACACACGTTCGTTAAAAGACAAAGTGCTTTCGTCTCTGTCTATCAAATGAGGTAACGTGGAAGTAGACATGGGTATTCAATCAATTCAGCAAAGCGGACAATTGCTCAGCAGATCCTTGGGCAGTTGGCATGTCTGGCGCCTCCACCATGATGCGAAGCACTGGTTCTGTCCCACTGGGTCGAATCAGAATTCGCCCCTTGTCACCCAGTTTTTTTTCCAGCGCCAAGCATGCTTGCTGAAACGGTGCGTGGTGCTGCCAGTCCAAACCTTCTCGCAATCGGATGTTGACCATGTGCTGCGCACAAAGTTGTACATCGCTCAATGCTTGCGCCAAAGAAGTATTTGCGCGCAGACAGGCTTGTAAAACTTGCAAGCCACTGATCAAGCCATCACCGCTGCTGTGCTTATCCAATATCAACAAATGGCCAGAACCTTCGCCGCCTAACAGCCATTGGTTTTCCAACAATTTTTCCAACACATATCGATCACCTACCCTGGCCCGTACCAAAGGGATGTTCAATTGGTCTAAAGCCAACTCCACCCCTTTGTTGGTCATCTGCGTACCCACCACGCCGCCCAAGGTCTGGCCTTGCTGTAAACGGTCCTTGGCAAGCACGTACAACAATTCATCACCGTTAAACAACCGGCCTGTGTGATCTACCACTTGCAATCTGTCAGCATCGCCATCCAGCGCAATGCCAAAGTCAGCATGGTGCGCTCTCACCGCCTCGACCAATGCAGCTGGCTGAGTCGCCCCCACACCTTGGTTGATGTTCAAACCATCAGGTAAGCAGCCGATAGAAATCACTTCGGCACCCAACTCTTTGAATACCTTGGGTGCTGCAACATAAGCTGCCCCGTGGGCGGCATCGACCACAATTTTTTTTCCCTTGAGCGAGAGCGAATCAGCAAACGTGCTTTTGCAAAATTCAATGTAACGGCCAATCGCGTCATCCAGACGTCGAGTTTTGCCAAGCGATGCAGAACTTACCCATTGCGCATGCAGTTCAAGACGCTGCTCAACCGCCAGTTCCCAGTGATCATCTAATTTGCTGCCTTGTGCATTGAAAAATTTGACTCCGTTGTCGTCAAAAGGGTTATGGCTTGCGCTGATCACCACGCCCAAATTGGCACGCAATGCTTTGGTCAGGTATGCCACGCCTGGTGTCGGCATGGGTCCCAGCAACACCACATCAACACCCGCAGAATTAAAACCAGCCTCCAGCGCGGATTCCAGCATGTAGCCAGAAATACGG
>SXWY01000124.1 GCA_005789825.1 Burkholderiales bacterium
AACGTGTTGTTGGCCGAGGCCGAAGTGCCCTATGACCAAGTGTTTGAAATGGAAGACATCAACGGCGAATTCGGGCAGGCCGATGTGGCCATCATTTTGGGTGCCAATGACGTGGTCAACCCAGCCGCCATGATCAAAGGCAGCCCCATCTACGGCATGCCGATTTTGGAAGCCTACAAAGCCAAAACCGTGATCGTCAACAAACGCTCCATGGCAGCGGGTTATGCTGGTCTGGACAATGAACTTTTCTACATGGACAAAACCATGATGGTGTTTGGCGACGCCAAAAAGGTGGTCGAAGACATGGTCAAGGCCATTGAGTAAGCTTTGACCTCACACGGATTCGCTGTATGAGCCACCAGCCTGCCTCTGAAAAAAGTGTGATTGGCATCATTGGAGGCAGTGGTGTGTACGACATCGCTGCCTTGCAAGACAAGCAGTGGCGCAAGATCGAATCCTCGTTTGGCGAGCCTTCTGATGAATGCTTGTTCGGCCACTTAGATGGCCAGCCCATGGTGTTTTTGCCCCGCCATGGGCGCGGTCACAAAATCCCGCCGTCCGCCATCAATTACCGCGCCAATATCGATGCCCTCAAGCGCGCGGGCGTGACCGACCTGATTTCGGTGAGTGCGGTCGGCTCGCTCAAAGAGAGTTTGCCGCCCGGCACATTTGTCATCGTCGACCAATTCATAGACCGCAGTTTTGCGCGTGAAAAAAGTTTTTTCGGCACCGGCTTGGTGGCCCATGTGTCCATGGCCCATCCGGTGTGTGGCCGCATCGGTGACCATTTGGAAACCGCAGCCCGCCAATTGCAACTGCCGGTGGTCAGAAACGGCACTTACTTGGTGATGGAAGGGCCGCAGTTTTCAACCTTGGCGGAGTCCAACCTGTACCGCCAATGGGGCTGCGATGTGATTGGCATGACCATTATGCCGGAGGCCAAACTCGCCCGCGAAGCGGAAATTTGCTATGCCTCGGTGGCCATGGTCACCGACTTTGATTGCTGGCACCCAGACCATGCGGCGGTGACCGTGGACGCGATCATCCAGGTGTTGCTGGCCAACGCTGACAACGCTCGTTCATTGGTTCAAGCGGTCACGCCTGCGTTGGCCGCAGACGCACACGCTGCGGCTTGCGCATGCCGCCATTCCCTCGAATATGCTCTGATCACAGCGCCGCAGGCGCGCGATCCCGAATTGGCGAAGCAGTTAGCAGCGGTGGCCGGGCGCGTTTTGTCTCGCCACTAGCATGGACATGCCGATGGACGACAGCCTACTGCGCCTACAAATGTGTGAGGCTGCTTTGCAACTCGACGCCGTCGGCCTCAACCGTGGCAGCACGGGCAACCTGTCGGTCAGACAGGGCATCGATTGGCTGGTCACCCCTTCGGGTGTTGCCGCGCAAGACTTGCAGCCGGCATCGATGGTTCTCATGGATTTTCAAGGCCAAGCCTTGGGCCCCGGTAAGCCATCCAGTGAATGGCGTTTTCACCGCGACATATTGGCGTCGCGCCCTGATATCGGTGCCGTGGTCCACACCCATTCGCGCTTTGCCACGGCTTTTTCTTGTTTGCACCGCGATATTCCCGCGTTCCATTACATGGTGGCGATCGCGGGTGGTGACACCATTCGCTGTGCGCCCTATGCATTGTTTGGCACACAAGAATTGTCTGACCATGCATTGGCAGCTTTGACAGACCGGCGCGCTTGTCTGCTCGGCAACCACGGGTTGATTGCCTTGGGTACAGATATCCGGCGTGCTGTGGCGGTGGCGGTGGAAGTGGAGTCGTTGTGCGAGCAATACTGGACCGCGTTGCAACTGGGCGAGCCCCACATCCTCAGCACAGCGCAAATGCAAGCTGTGCATGAAAAATTCAAAACCTACGGACAAACCAACGCATGACTGGCTTGCCTGCACACCACCCGGTCGAGACACTGCGCTGGCGCGATGGCCGACTCGAGATGATCGACCAACGTATATTGCCGATGCGGTTTGAATACCTGTCTTATGCCAACGCCGATGAAGTGGCGCAAGGCATTCGCAGCATGGTGGTGCGTGGCGCGCCCGCCATCGGTTGTGCCGCGGCGTATGGTGTGGCCTTACAAGCCTTGGCGCACCAGCATGTGAATGCCGATGAATTTGCCAAAGCCATGGACCACGGTTTCGAAGTGTTGGCGGCCAGTCGCCCCACCGCCGTCAATTTGTTTTGGGCACTGCAGCGCATGCGCGAATCTGTGCAAAGCCATTCGCAGCTGTCGCCACCGCAATTGGCCAGTTTGTTGCTGACCTTGGCCCACGGTATCGCGGCAGAAGATGTGCGGATCAACCAAGCCATGGGCGCACATGGCGCGGCTTTGCTGGCTGACGGTGCACGGGTGCTGACGCACTGCAACGCCGGTGCGTTGGCCACGGCAGGCCACGGTACCGCGTTGGGCGTTTTCCGATCTGCCGTGGCGGCCGGCAAAACCATCCATGTGATCGCGGATGAAACCCGGCCTTTTTTGCAAGGTGCTCGGCTGACCGCCTGGGAGATGGTTCAGGAAAATATTCCAGTGACCTTGATCACCGACAACATGGCCGGTCATTTGATGAAGCAAGGTGAAATTGACGCGGTCGTGGTGGGTACGGACAGGGTGGCCGCCAATGGCGACGTGGCCAACAAAATCGGCACCTACATGGTGGCTGTGCTGGCGCACAGACATGGCATTCCTTTTTATGTGGCCTGTCCGTTGTCCACCATCGACATGCAGTTAGCCAACGGAGACGCTATTCCGATTGAAGAACGCCATCCGGACGAAGTGATGGGTTTTGGCGCACAGCGCTGGGCCCCGCCGGGCGTGAATGTGCGCAACCCGGCATTCGATGTCACGCCTGCCGAACTCGTGAGCGGATTGATCACCGAAAAAGGCGTGGTGCACCAGCCCAATGAAGCCAAGTTAAAGAAATTATTTCAGTCCTGATGGACTGAAAATTCAGCCTACTTCAACCAGCCCCGGCGGCGGAAATAAATCATCGGCACCACGGCGCTGGCGAACATCAACGTGAGTGCGAATGGGTAACCCCATTTTTGGGACAGCTCTGGCATGAACTGAAAATTCATGCCGTACACACTGGCGATCAATGTCGGTGGCAACAAGGCCACGCTGGCCACCGAGAAGATTTTGATGATCTTGTTTTGGTTGATATTGATGAAACCGACGGTGGCATCCATCAAGAAGTTGATCTTGTCAAACAAAAACGCGGTGTGGCTGTCCAATGAATCGATGTCTCGCAAGATTTGCCGCGCATCGTCAAATTGTTCGGCGTTGAGCATGCGCAGTCGCATGGTGAAACTGAGCGCGCGGCGCGTGTCCATCATGTTGCGCCGGATGCGGCCATTCAAATCTTCTTGCCGCGCGATCTCTGCCAATACATCGCCAGCCAGCTCATCGGTCACATCGCCTGACAGCACCATCTTGCTGACTTTTTCCAGCTCGTCGTAAATGCCTTCCAGCGTATCTGCCGAATATTCGGCATCCACCGAAAACAATTCCAGCAGCACATCTTTGGCGTCTTCAATCAAACCCGGCGCACGCCGCGCCCGCAGCCGCAACAAACGAAACACCGGCAAATCCTCTTCGTGCACCGAAAACAAAACCCCGTGGCTTTTGAGCGCGGCATTGTGTTGGTTCAAGATGAACGCCACGCGAACCGCGCGTGGTTCGTCGATGTCAGCGATCAAAAAGTCCGAGCGGATATGTAGTTCGCCGTTGTCTTCTTCGTAAAAACGCGCGGACTCTTCAATGTCTTCGTCCATCGCATCGTCAGGCACTTGGACATCGAAGTGTTGGCTGATCCAACGCTTTTCTTCGGGCGTGGGCGACTCGAGGTCGACCCAAATAGGTTGGAAGCGAGAGAGTTCTTCAAGCGAAGAAATTTCTTCTTGAAACAGGCGGCCGTTGACCAGCGAGAAAATATTGAGCATGGCAAATCTCAGTGCGTAAATAGACGGATGGAAAGATGGGGGGTGCTTTCGAATCCGTCCGGCCTGTTGCCAGTGAACCGAAAGCTACCGACTGGGGTAGGTTTCCAAGGAGGTTGCTCCATTGCTGAACAAGCGCGAATTATGGCACTGCAATGTGACAAAACAGCAGGCTGTTAAAGTCTCAGGCTTTCTGATTGACACCCCCATGCACACTGCATTGACGCCACGAAGAGAGTTGGCATTGCTCCTGACGTTGGCAGGTATTCAATTCACACACGTGCTCGATTTCATGATCATGATGCCTTTGGGCCCGCAGCTCACAGCATTGTTTGCCATCAGTGATGCCCAATTCGGTTTGTTGGTGTCGGCCTATACGTTTGCCGCGGGAGCCTCAGGTTTGCTGGCTGCGTCCTTTGTGGATCGGTTCGAGCGCAAGCGGTTGTTGCTCGTGCTTTATTTCTTGTTTGGCCTGACCACCTTGGCGTGTGCGCTGGCGCCCACCTATGGAATGCTGATGTTGGCGCGGATTGCCGCAGGCGTGTTTGGCGGCATGTTGTCGGCCATGACGCAAACCATCATTGGCGATGTCATTCCTTTTGACCGGCGTGGTCGCGCCACCGGTTTGGTGATGATGTCGTTCTCATTGGCCACGGTGGTGGGTGTGCCCAGCGGTTTGTTTTTGGCCCACTGGGGCGGGTGGCACAGCAGTTTCATGGCGATTGCCGTGGCCTGTGTGTTGGTGGGTGCGTTAGCGGTCTGGAGCTTGCCGCGCTTGGACAAGCATGTGGCCAACGCGCGAGGCCAGAATTTGTCATTTGCCGTACGCGGGGTGCTGGCAGACCGTAACCACCGCTTGGCGCTTGCCATGTCTTTCGCCATGATGTTTGCCGCCTTCACGGTGATTCCCTACATCACCATTTACATGCAGGCCAACCATATTTTGTTGCCCACAGAAATTCCCTTCATTTATTTGAGTGGTGGCATCGTGACCTTGGTGAGTGCGCGTTGGATAGGCGGGCTCACCGATCGGGTGGGCAAGCGCAAAATGTTCCAGCGCATGTTGTTGCTGTCCATGGTGCCCATGACTTTGACGACGCTGATGCAACCTTATGCCTTGCCAGTGGTGCTGTTGGTGTCGGCGAGCTTATTTTTTTGCATGAATGCCCGCATGATTCCTGGCATGGCGTTTTTGACCTCTGCCGCGCAGCCCCAATTTCGAGGAGCCTTCATGTCGCTCAATGGCGCGGTGCAGTCCGTGTCGATCGGTCTGGCCACTTGGTTGGGCGGTTTGCTGATCCAGCGCAGTCCCCAGGGCCAGGTCACGCATTACTGGCTGTGCGCACTGGCAGGCGTGACCGCGTCAGTGGTGGCTTACTGGCTGGCCGAGCGCGTCAAAATGCACACGATCGACCTGCCAGCAGACCCGTCCTCGCCGGTTGCGGCTGGGCCGCCCTGACGGCGCTTGCGGTGGCCGCAGGCCAGCTGCCCTGCTCGTTTCAGGGTCGCCCAAACAGTGTTTGCATTTTTGCCAAACTCGGAGCATAGTGGAGTCGACCTGTCACCGCTTGGGCATGTTGCCGGGGCGCTGCGCACAGGCTCACGTCTGGAGGGTACGTATGAATTTAACGATCAGTGGTCATCACCTCGAAGTCACGCCGGCACTGCGCGGCTATGTCACCCAGAAACTCGACCGCATCTTGAGGCACTTTGACCAAGTGGTGGATGTTCGCGTGTTGTTATCGATCGAAAACCAAAAGGAAAAGCAGGGTCGTCAACGCGCAGAGTGCAATATCCATGTCAAAGGCAACGATTTGTTTGCCGAGTGCGCCAGTGAAGATTTGTACGCTGCTGTGGACGAGTTGGTAGACAAACTCGACCGCCAGGTGGTGCGACACAAAGACCGGCTCCAAGACCACCAACACCCCAGTGCCAAACGCGATTATCTGAACTGACCCTCGGAGGATGTTGAAACAGCCGCCTGTGACCCAGGCGGTTTTTTCTTAATCTGTACTGAAAAAGATATCAATATTTACCCTAGCTTGACATGCTATCTAGGTGCATAATCAGCCCCCAACCATGAACAGACTCGCTGCCATCTTGCCCCCTGCCCAAGCCCTTGTGCAGGTGGATGCCACCAGCAAAAAACGCGCTTTTGAAGAAGCCGGTTTGCTGTTTGAAAATTTGCATGGCTTGAACAGGGCTTTGGTCGCGGACAGTTTGTTTGCGCGTGAGCGACTGGGGTCAACCGGTTTGGGCTACGGTGTCGCCATTCCCCATGGTCGTATCAAAGGCATGAAAACACCACTGGCTGCCGTGTTTTTGTTGGCTGAGCCGATTGGTTTCGATGCCCCGGATGAAAAACCGGTCAGCCTGATGATTTTTTTGTTGGTGCCCGAAGCATCCACGCAGAAGCATCTCGAAATCTTGTCTGAAATCGCTGAGATGCTGAGTGACGCGGTTTTGCGCGACAAACTCAAGCAATGCCGTGATGCCCAGGAACTGCACCTGATGATCACCAACTGGCAATCTGTACAAACCGCTTGAGTTTGTTGACTTGAAGCCCACCGCCGTCAGCGCTGACGTACTGTTCGAAGACTTTCGCCAGAAACTCGATTGGCAATGGGTGGCGAGCAAGGGCGCAACCGAGCGCCATTTTGATGAAGTCGCGGTGCGCATGGCCCGCTCAGGCGCAGACCTGGTGGGCTATCTCAATTACATACACCCGTACCGTTTGCAAGTCTTAGGCGAGCGCGAGATCAGTTATTTGCAACATTCCGATCCGCAGATCGGTGAGCGCAGGGTGTCGCGCATCGTTACATTGGTGCCGCCCGTGTTGGTGGTGGCCGATGCCCAAGTGCCCACACCCGCGCTTTTGTCCATGTGCGAAGAGGCACAAATCCCCATGTTTGTGACCCACGAATCGGCCGCTTTCGTGATCGATTTGTTGCGTGCGTATTTGTCCAAACATTTCGCTGATCGAACCACGCTTCACGGTGTGTTCATGGATATCTTGGGCATGGGCGTGATGATCACTGGCGAATCGGGATTGGGCAAAAGCGAATTGGGCTTGGAGCTGATCTCACGCGGACACGGCTTGGTAGCGGATGACGCTGTCGATTTGTACCGTATCAACCAAACCACCTTAGAGGGCCGTTGCCCGGTGTTGTTGCAAAACCTTTTGGAAGTTCGCGGCATTGGTTTGTTAGACATACAAGCGATTTTTGGCGAAACCGCTGTGCGCCGCAAAATGCGGTTGAAGTTGATCGTGCATTTGGTGCGCAAAGAAACCTTGGAGCGCGATTACGACCGCTTGCCCCACGAACCCTTGACCGAAGATGTCTTGGGTATTGCGGTGCGCAAAGTGGTGATTCAGGTGGTGGCCGGACGCAATATTGCTGTGCTGGTCGAGGCGGCTGTTCGCAACACGATTTTGCAATTACGCGGCATTGACACGTATGAAAAATTCGTCTCGCGCCATCGCGAGGCCATGCAATCGAACCGCATCGATTAAGCGTTTTTGAAAGGGCAGGGCTTGCGCGTGCAATGTGCGTACAAGCTCAGCGCATGGTCGGCTATTTCAAACCCTTTGGCGCGTGCAATGCTGTGCTGGCGTTGCTCGATCTCTTCGTCAAAAAACTCCTCCACCCGGCCGCAGTCTAGGCAAACCAAGTGGTCATGGTGTTGCCCTTCATTGAGCTCATAGACCGCTTTGCCGCTTTCAAACTGACTGCGCGTGAGCAAACCCGCTTGTTCAAACTGCATCAGCACCCGGTAAATGGTGGCCAAACCAATGTCTGCGCGCTCTTTCAACACGAGGCGGTACACATCTTCTGCGCTCATATGGCGCTGACCACTTTTTTGGAACAACTCCAAAATCGTGATGCGTGGCAATGTCGCCTTCAAGCCTGTGTTTTTCAAATCGCCAATCGACTGCATGGGTACCTTTCGCAACCGTGTTTGGGCGGTGACCACCCGTCGTTACAATGCATTCATCATATCTCGCCCTATTCCCAACATGACTCCCTTGCTACCTCTATTGGCGCGCAGCTGCGGTCTATGGCTGCTGTCAACTTTGGTCGCGTGTGCATGGGTCGACGACCCCGTGGCCCGGGCCATGCGCAGTGTCACCCCCTACCGCATTGAAGTGGTGCAAGGCAATTTTGTGTCCAAAGAACAGGCGCAAGCATTGCGCCCTGGCATGACCCGTAACCAGGTCAAAGATATTTTGGGCACCCCTTTGATAGCCAGCGTTTTTCATGCTGACCGTTGGGACTATGCTTTCACTATCCAACGCAAAGGTACCCAACCGCAGCAGCGCAAGCTGTCGGTGTTTTTTCAAAACGATGCTTTTTACCGCTACGAGGGCGATGACTTGCCCAGCGAATCCGAATTCGCTGAGCGCTTGACCACGCCTGAAGAAAGAAAAAAAGTGCCTCGGCTTGAGGCCACACCGCAGGAACTGGAGAAATTCAAAGCGCAAAAGTCAGCGATCAATGCACCCGACACCCAGCCTGATGCGGCAGCCCCGCGCAAGCCATACCCTCCTTTGGAACCCGCTGCCAATTAAAGGCCCCATCCATGAATGCCTCTGCCATGTCCCCTCGCCGTATAGCCATTGCCGGTGCCGGTGGCCGCATGGGGCGCATGCTGATAGAGGCCGTGGTGCATGCCCCAGACATGCAATTGGCCGCCGCATTCGACATGCCCAACAGCCCACATCTGGGCACCGATGCCGCTGCATTTTTGGGCCATGCTGGTGGCATACCCATCACCAGCGATATTTCTTCAGGCTTGCCACATGCGCAGGTGCTGATCGACTTCACCCGCCCCGAAGGCACCATGCAGCATGTGGCAGCATGCCGCCGTCTGGGCGTGCAAATGGTGATTGGCACCACCGGGTTCAGCGATGCCGAAAAAGCCGAGATCCAAACAGCCGCGAAAGACATCGCCATTGTCATGGCACCCAACATGAGCGTGGGCGTGAATGTCACACTCAAATTGTTGCAAATGGCGGCGGTTGCCTTGAGCGACGGTTATGACATTGAAATCACCGAAGCCCACCACAAACACAAAGTGGATGCACCGTCTGGCACGGCCTTGAAAATGGGCGAGGTGATCGCCGCCGCGCAAGGGCGGTCGCTGAAAGACTGCGCGGTCTATGAGCGCTTCGGCCACACGGGCGAGCGGGTGCCCGGCAGCATTGGTTTCTCCACCATTCGCGCCGGGGACATCGTCGGTGACCACACGGTGATGTTCGCCACAGAAGGCGAGCGCATTGAAATCACACACAAGTCCGCCAGCCGCAGCACCTACGCCCAAGGCAGTTTGCGGGCAGCCAGATTTTTGGCGCAGCAACGCACTGGCTTGTTCGACATGTTCGATGTGTTGGGACTGAACACGGCACGGACGGTCGGATGAACTTGGACGACATGCTGTCTCAAAGCGATGGCCTGAGTGTCGCGGTTGCGCTGTTGTTGTTGCTGATGTCGGTGGTGAGTTGGTTCATTATTGTTTACAAGGTGTGGTTGTTGCATCTGGCGGTTCGCCACTTCGCCGTGTGTAAAGCCCTGTTTTGGCAGTCGGGCGATTGGGCGCAAGCGCGTTCCCAGTGGCTGGCGGTCGATACCCAAGCGATATTTGTCCCTTTGCTGAACGCCGTCACCCAGCCCGACCTTGGTTTGTCTGCGCAAGTGGCTGCCTCGGACCAGTTGACCCGTCGGCTGCGTGAGGGCCTGCAAGCGGTTCGTTCGCGTTTGCAATTTGGCCAAGATCTGCTCGCCACCATCGGTGCGACCGCGCCATTTGTCGGCTTGCTCGGCACCGTCTGGGGCATATTCCATGCGCTCACCAATTTGGCTGTCTCGGCCCAGTACACCTTGGACAAAGTGGCGCAACCCGTGGGCGAGGCCTTGGTGATGACGGCGGCTGGCTTGGCGGTGGCCATACCCGCAGTGGTGGCTTACAACCTGATGGGTCGTCGCTTGGCCCGTTTGGACAGCGAACTCGAAGGCTTGGCCTACGATTTGCGCGCGTTGGCCCAAGCCAAGTCGTTGCCAACACCCTGAGGCCCGGCCATGGCATTTGGAGAATTTGAACCCCGTCCATTGCACACGCCCATGGCGGATATCAATGTCACACCCCTGGTTGATGTCATGTTGGTGTTGCTGGTGATTTTCATCATCGCCGCCCCTTTGATGACTGGCGCGCTGCACATGGAATTGCCGCGGGTCGATGTGCCGGCCGGTTCTGCCAAACCGGTGCCGCTGGAAATCACCATCGACGCCGAAGGCAAGGTTTCCGTGGACGGGCAAGCCTTGCCCATGGCGCAGTTGGCGGCCGCTTTGAGCCTCAGGGCGCAGTCGGCCCAGGCCAGCGAAGTGCAATTGAATATCGACAAAACTGTCCCTTACGGGCGCGTGGCCGAAGCGATGGCTGAAATTCAAAAATCGGAGTTGCGCAGTGTGTCACTGGCGGTTCAGTCTGCTGCGCCTAAAATCGGGCCCACACCCCCGGTACCGCGCAACTGAGCGCGCACGGGGTTTCTTATTGAGCCCCATGTCACACACCGATATTTCCTCCCCGCCCCGCGCACACCCCGAATACTCTGCCGCTGCCATCGAGCAAGCTGTACAAGTCGCTTGGACACAGGCCGACGTATATCGCGTGACCGAAGATCCCCACAAGCCCAAGTACTACGCATGCTCCATGCTGCCTTATCCCAGCGGCAAATTGCACATGGGCCATGTGCGCACCTACACCATCAACGACATGCTCACGCGCCATTTGCGCAGGAAAGGTTTCAATGTGCTCATGCCCATGGGCTGGGATGCGTTTGGTTTGCCCGCTGAAAACGCCGCCTTGAAAAATGGTGTACCACCTGCGCAATGGACCTGCGACAACATCGCTTACATGAAAAAGCAGATGCAGGCCATGGGCTTGGCCATCGACTGGTCGCGCGAAGTCGCCACCTGTGAGCCCAGTTATTACAAATGGAACCAATGGTTATTTTTGAAGATGCTAGAAAAAGGCATCGCTTATCGCAAAACCCAGGTGGTGAACTGGGACCCGGTTGACCAAACCGTCTTGGCCAACGAGCAAGTGATTGACGGCAAAGGTTGGCGCACCGGTGCGGCGGTGGAAAAGCGTGAAATTCCGGGCTACTACCTCAAGATCACCGACTATGCACAAGAGTTGTTAGACCATGTGCAAATTGGAAACCCCAAAGCCACGCTGCACGGTTGGCCCGACAAAGTGCGGTTGATGCAGGAAAACTGGATCGGCAAAAGCGAAGGCGTGCGGTTTGCGTTCACACACGGTATTCGGGATGCGGCAGGTCAGTTGATACAAGACGGGCGCATGTACGTGTTTACCACGCGTGCGGACACCATCATGGGTGTCACATTTTGTGCGGTCGCACCCGAGCATCCGTTGGCGCAGCATGCAGCGGCCACCCAACCCGCTTTGGCGGCTTTCATCGAAGCTTGCAAAGCCGGTGGCACCACCGAAGCCGAGTTGGCCGTGAAAGACAAGGTCGGCATGGACACTGGCCTGACCGTGACGCACCCGTTGACGGGTGGGCAGGTGGCCGTGTGGGTCGGAAACTATGTGTTGATGGGTTATGGCGACGGTGCAGTCATGGGCGTGCCGGCGCATGATGAGCGCGATTTTGCGTTTGCCTTGAAGTACCAGTTGGGGATCAAGCAGGTGGTCAGTGTGGGTGCCGCTGCGGCGACTGCGCCCAGCTTATCCGCTGGCGCTCACCAAGACAAAGTGGCAGGAGTATTCGATAACCAAGTTTGGCAAGAGTGGTACGCCACCAAAGACGGTGTTTGCATCAACTCCGGTGCGCTGGATGGTTTGCGCTTCAAAGAGGCGGTGAACAAGGTGGCTGAGTTGCTGTTGGAAAAAAATCTGGGCGAGAAAAAAACCACTTGGCGTTTGCGCGACTGGGGCGTGAGCCGACAACGCTATTGGGGCACGCCGATTCCCATCATCCATTGCGATGAACATGGCGCCGTGCCGGTGCCTGAAAAAGACCTGCCCGTGGTTTTGCCGCAAGACTGTATTCCCGATGGTTCTGGCAATCCTTTGCACAAACACGAAGGCTTTCACCAGGGCGTGGTGTGTCCGACCTGTGGCCAACCCGCCAAGCGCGAAACCGACACCATGGATACGTTTGTCGATTCGAGTTGGTATTACATGCGCTATTGCGATCCGCTCAACGAAGAACACATGGTGGCGCAAGGCACGGCCTATTGGATGCGGCAAGCCGGCGTATCGCAGGGCGGCAGCGGCATGGACCAATACATCGGCGGTATTGAACACGCCATATTGCATTTGTTGTATGCGCGTTTTTGGACCAAG
This sequence comes from Burkholderiales bacterium, assembly GCA_005789825.1. Classification (GTDB taxonomy): domain Bacteria; phylum Pseudomonadota; class Gammaproteobacteria; order Burkholderiales; family Burkholderiaceae_C; genus Limnohabitans. The sequence goes on from SXWY01000124.1 coordinate 12,329, forward strand.
GTGATGCGCGATTTGGGCTTGGTGTCTGTCGATGAACCCTTTACCCAATTGCTGACCCAAGGCATGGTGCTCAACCATATTTACTCGCGCAAAGGCGAGAAAGGCGGCGTGGAATATTTCTGGCCGCATGAAGTGCAAGACCAGCATGATGCCAACGGCAAAGTGATTGGCGCGGTGCTCAAACAAGCCAAGGGTGATTTGCCAGCGGGTACCGCGATCACCTATGAAGGCGTGGGCACCATGAGCAAAAGCAAAAACAACGGCGTCGACCCGCAAGACCTGATTGAGCGCTATGGCGCTGACACCGCTCGTCTGTACACCATGTTTACCGCGCCACCCGAAGCCACCTTGGAGTGGAACGATTCGGCGGTGGAGGGCAGTTTCCGTTTTTTGCGAAGAGTATGGAATTTTGCGCACCAGCACCGCCAGCGCATTGCCAACGGTTTGGCGGCAGGACACGTGGCTGGCTTTGGCAAGGCCGCCAAAGCTTTGCGGTTTGATATCCACAGTGTGCTCAAGCAGGCCAATTACGACTACGAGCGTATGCAATACAACACCGTGGTTTCTGCGGTCATGAAGATGCTCAACGCCCTCGAGGATGCTGAACTCAATGACACCCGCGAGGACGCGGCTGCAGTGGCTGAATGCCTGTCCATTTTGTTGCGTGTGCTGTACCCGGTGTGTCCGCACCTGAGCTCTCACCTGTGGCTGGACTTGGGTTATGACAAGGTCCATGGCAGTTTGTGGGATGCCACTTGGCCAAGCGTCGATGACATTGCGTTGGTGCGCGATGAAATCGAACTCATGCTGCAGGTCAACGGCAAACTGCGTGGCTCGCTGCTGGTCAGCCCCAGCGCAGACAAAGCCACGATCGAGCAAGCGGCCTTGGCCAGTGAAGCGTTTCAAAAGCAGTCTCAGGGAGCCGCGCCGAAAAAAATCATCATCGTGCCCGGGCGTTTGGTGAACTTGGTGATCTGACCATGCATCCCCGCCACACCGTGCCAAGTTCTCGCCGCCAATGGTTGCAGCAAGGCGTCCGCATGGGCGCAACGGTGGCGACGTTTGGGGCACTCTCTGCTTGCGGTTTTCAATTGCGCAAAGCCCCCGATTTGCCGTTCAAAACGCTCTACACCAACATCGCCGAAACCTCGCTTTTTGGGCAACTGCTCAAGCGCAATCTCCAAAGCTTAGGCAACTTGGAAATCATCACCGACGTGCGCGAGATTGAACGCGCAGATGTGGTTCTGGACATGATTCAGGAACTGCAAGAAAAGGTGATTCTCAGCCGCACATCCACGGGTACAGTGCGTGAATTCACCTTGCGTTTGCGGGTCAGATTCAAATTGCGAAGCCGCAATGGCGATGAATTGATTCCTGATACCGAGATCGTGCAAGAGAGAGAAATCAGTTTCAGCGAAACGGCAGCCTTGTCCAAAGAGTCTGAAGAGCAACTGCTTTACCGCGATATGCGTTCAGACCTGGTGCAGCAACTGCTTCGACGACTCGCCGCCGCGCGTTTGCCCTGATACCTGACCATGCAAATCGCTGCAGCACATTTGCAAGAACAGTTGGCTAAGGGCTTGCGCAGCATTTATGCATTGCACAGTGACGAGCCCTTGTTGCAACAAGAGGCGGCTGATCTGATTCGGCAAACTGCACGTGACCAAGGCTACACCGAGCGCCATGTGTTCACCGTGGCGGGTGCACATTTCGATTGGGAGTCGGTGCTGGCTGCTGCCGGTGCGATGAGCCTGTTCTCTGACAAGTTGTTGCTGGACCTGCGCATTCCTTCAGGCAAGCCCGGCAAAGAAGGCAGCGTGGCCTTGCAGGCATTGGCAGAGCGCATGGCTGATCAGCAGGACGTGTTGCTGTTGGTGTTGTTGCCTCGCTTGGACAAGACGGCCAAAAGCAGTGGCTGGTTCATGGCCTTAGACCACCACGGCGCCACGGTGCAAATCGATCCGATAGAACGTGCTGGCTTGCCTGCTTGGATTGCGCAACGCCTCGGGCAGCAACAACAACGGGTGAAAGAAGGCGAAGAAGGGCAGCGCAGTCTGCAGTTTTTTGCCGACCGGGTGGAAGGCAATTTGTTGGCAGCGCATCAAGAAATTCAAAAACTGGGCTTGCTTTACCCGACCGGTGAACTGGGCTTTGAGCACATTGAACGCGCGGTGTTGAACGTGGCCCGCTACGACGTGTTCAAACTCACCGAAGCGGTACTGGCCGGGCAACACTTGCGGGTGCAACGCATGGTCGACGGTTTGCAAGCCGAAGGTGTGTCGGAAGTCTTGGTGCATTACACCTTGGCCGAAGATATTCGCAGTTTGAAGCGGGTCAAAGATGCCGTGACAGTCGGTCGTCCTTTGCCGCAAGTCTTGCGTGAGCAACGGGTCTGGGGTTTGAAAGAACGTTTGTTCGAGCGGGTATTGCCGCAACTCAAAAACGCGCAGCTGGAGCGTTTGCTGCAAAGCGCCCATCAGGTCGACGGCATTGTCAAAGGCATGAAATTGCCCACATGGCCCAGCGATAACTGGCAGGCCTTGTTGCGTTTGGCGCTGATGTTCAGCAAGGCTTGCAGCCCGCGCTGACCACAGGCAAGCGGCTGTGTTGGCTTGCTTGACAGGTTTCATGAACGCCTGCGCCTTCTCTGCCAAAATCAGCCCATGAACGCCCACACCATTCCCGAACTCATGTTGGCATTGGGCCAGCAGGCCAAGCAAGCCAGCGCCGCCATGGCCAAGGCCACCGCCGCCAGCAAAAGTCATGCATTGCGAGAACTCGCTCGCTTGTTGCGCAGCGACACCGCCGCACTGGTTGAAGCCAACCTAGAAGATTTGCAAAAGGCCAAGGCCAACGGTTTGGACGGCCCGATGCTCGACAGGCTGAAATTGACCCCGTCTATTTTGGAGACCTGTGCCATCGGTTGCGAACAACTCGCGACCATGCCCGACATCATTGGCAGCATCATTGGCATGACCCAGCAGCCCAGCGGCATACGCGTCGGGCAAATGCGCGTGCCCATCGGTGTGTTCGGCATGATTTTCGAAAGCCGTCCCAATGTCACCATTGAGGCGGCTTCATTGGCCATCAAGAGCGGCAACGCCTGCATTTTGCGCGGTGGCTCAGAAGCCTTGGCCTCGAACACCGCACTGGCGCAAAGGGTACAACAGGCTTTGCAAGTGGCGGGCTTGCCCGCAGAAGCGGTGCAACTCGTGCCCACAACAGACCGCGAAGCCGTGGGACATTTGATCTCCATGCCAGCCTTTGTCGATGTCATCATTCCGCGCGGCGGCAAAGGTTTGATCGAACGCATCAGCCGAGACGCCAAGGTGCCGGTCATCAAACATTTGGACGGCAACTGCCACACTTACATCGACGACCCGTGTGATGTGGAAATGGCCATCCGTGTCACCGACAACGCCAAAACCCAAAAGTACAGCCCTTGCAACGCGACAGAAAGTTTGTTGGTGGCACGCGGGGTAGCGGCCACGTTTTTACCGCGTATCGGTCAAGTGTTTGCAGACAAAGGTGTAGAGATGCGTTGCTGCCCAGACAGCAAAGCCTTGTTGCAAGGCGTGAAAGGCGCGGTGCTCAAAGACGCGGTTGAGCAGGATTGGTTTGAGGAATATTTGGCACCCATCATCAGCATCAAATTGGTGGGCGGGGTAGATGAAGCCATTGCCCACATCAACCACTACAGCAGCCACCACACCGACGCCATCCTCACGCTCAACCATGTGCACGGCCAGCGCTTTGTGCGCGAAGTCGATTCAGCCAGCGTGATGATCAACGCCAGCACCCGGTTTGCCGACGGCTTCGAGTATGGACTGGGCGCGGAGATCGGTATCTCCACCGACAAGTTTCATGCGCGTGGCCCGGTGGGCATTGAGGGGCTGACGTCGTTGAAGTTTGTGGTGTTGGGTGAGGGTGAAGTCAGGGGCTAATGCTGCTTAATGCCAAGTTGCTGGTCTGATCAAGACATAGCCATCTGGTCTGGACAGTTGATCGGGAAATTGCGACTGTCTGAGATGTGCTTCGCCGATGGTAAAAAAACCATTGGATGCTTTCGATAATTCGTTGGATTTGCGCCCAGGGGGCGAAAGCAACGATCAAGCGTTTTGAAGGAAATTGCCGCCGCAGGGTGGTGACAGGTGTGGTGAGGTCGCTGTCACCTGAGATCAATATGGCGGTGTCAAAAAGGTCTTCGTAGGCATCGGTCAGCATTTGAACCGCCATGTTGACATCGGTCATTTTTTCTTCATAACTCAACCATTGGGCACCGCAGGCATGACATTGCCGAGGTTTTTCCAAGAAATGCCCCCAGTGAATGTCAAGGCCTGGTTGGCAAGCCAGCGCCTCAAGGTAAGTTGTTTGTCTTTGAATATTTGTTTGGTTGTTGCTCGTGGATCGAATGCGGGAAGTGAAGTAGTGAACTTTGTGTAACTGTTGATCGTGCTTGAGCAGTGCCTTCGCCAAAATAACCAAGTTAAGCCAATAGAGTTTTCGCCAGCCTTTGCTTTTCATTCCAAAGTAAAGGTTAAATCCGTCCACATAAGTTATAACGCGTTGCATAAGGAAAACAAATCTGGGTTTTTAAGGGTAAATGGGGTGTTTTACTTGGCACATTTCTTAGGTTTTCCTTATAAAATTTTCTTCGTTAACCCCCCCGGAGATCGCATCTCCGGACTGACGCCTCCCTTGTGGAGGCGTTTCTTTTTTTTCAAGCCCGAGAAACTCGCTTGTTTCAGTTTTTTACAAAAAGAATTCCAAAAGTTTCTTAAAAATAAATTTTTTTAATTATTTTAGTTAATTTTAATGAGCATTTCACCTTTGCCTATCGTTCTGACGGAGGGCGAGCGGCTGACAGCGCAGCAATCTCAATCAAGTAAACGCACAAATACATGGCGGCTAGTGCAGACGCAGAAGCAGGCGGGGATGGAGTTGCGTTCTAGTAACCGCACAAATACATGGCGGCTAGTGCTGTCGGTGGTCATGCTGCACCGCCTTTGGAGTTCTAGTAACCGCACAAATACATGGCGGCTAGTCC
>SXWY01000125.1 GCA_005789825.1 Burkholderiales bacterium
ATGATGAACGAGCCTTTGTCGGTCATCAAAGGCACTTCGCCCATGTAGACCTCTTGCTCTTTGACTTCTTTGACCACTTTAGATTGCGGCGTAGAGGAGTCACGGTCGTAAATAATCAGCTGCACGCGGGCACGCACTGCTGACGAGAAAGTCAGTCCGCGCGTTTGGCATTCACGCACATCGAATGCGGGCTTGGCCAAGTTGTATTCGAGGTATTTCATCTCGACGAAACCGTTGTGCGAGACGATCGGGAAAGCAGCATCAAACGCGGCTTGCAAGCCTTCGTTGGTGCGTTTTTTGGGTGGAACATCTGCCTGCAAAAACGCGGTGTACGCGTCCTTTTGCATTTGCAGCAGGTATGGAATTTCCAGCACGCTGTCGCGGCTGCCGAAACTTTTGCGGATGCGCTTGCGTTCGGTAAATGTGTAGGCCATGAGTTCTCCGGACTTGATTCACTCGGCGACTGGGGCCGTACAGGATGAAAACACCTGCACGTTGTGCTTGGCCCGCTGGCCACTACCAGCGTTGGCGGACGGTTGCGCATTGCACGCAACCCGAACCAAGGTTCTTCTGCAGTCAGCTCAGAAGACACTCGACAACTGTCTGATGAAACGGTTGTCGGGTGCGCTCTGAAAGCGCCACAGGCTGGACATGCCCCTTGTGGGGACAGCCAGCCTGGTGAGTGCAATTATTTGAGTTCGACTTTGGCGCCAGCTTCTTCGAGCTTTTTCTTGGCGGCTTCTGCATCGGCTTTGGGTGCAGCTTCTTTGACCGCTTTGGGTGCGCCGTCAACCAAGTCTTTGGCTTCTTTGAGGCCCAAACCGGTGATTTCGCGAACTGCTTTGATGACGCCCACTTTGTTGGCACCCGCTTCAAGCAACATCACGTTGAATTCGGTTTTCTCTTCAGCAGCGGCAGCGGCACCACCGCCGCCGGCCGCAGCAGGTGCGGCCATGGCTGCGGCGCTCACACCAAATTTCTCTTCGATGGCCTTGACCAAATCGTTGAGTTCCATGACCGTCATGCCGTCGAGTGCGGTCAAAAATGCGTCTTTATCGAATGCCATGTTGTTTCCTTAACAGTTTCAGGGCTGCCTGTGAGGACAGCAAATTGTTCAAATGCACTGCACACGCTTTACGCGGCAGCGGTTTCACCTTTTTTAGCCGCCAACGCGCCAAGCACCACTGCGGTACGTGACATGGGCGACATGAGCAAGCCGCACAACTGGGCCAGCAACACTTCCTTGGATGGAATGCTTGCCAGTTGTTTGACGCCGTTGACGTCCAGGGTTTTGCCTGCAAATGCGCCGCCACGGATCACCAACTTGTCGTTGGTCTTGGCGAAATCGGCCACCACCTTGGCGGCGGCGACTGCATCCACAGAGAAACCATAGATCAGCGGGCCGGTCATCTGGTCCGAGACACTTTCAAACGACGTACCAGCGACAGCACGGCGTGCCAACGTGTTTTTCAACACGCTGAGCGAAACGCCCTGACTGCGCGCACTGGCGCGAAATTTGGTCATATCTGCGACCGTGATGCCGCGGTATTCCGCCATCACCAGCGTCTGCGCTTGTGCTGCCAATGCCGACACCTCGGTGACGACGGCTTCTTTTTCACTGCGATTCAGACTCAAGGTCTACTCCTTCAAAAAGTGCGATAGGGTTGCCCCTTTCACACACCGGTTTTAAGCGACCTGACTGTCAAGAAAAATTCTTTTCAGCGGGATCGCCATCTGCGTTGGCTGGGAGATTAAGTGCAGTCATGCTGCACGCCAACGGTCTTGGATGGCCCGCACTGGTTTTTCAACCGGTGCGACCCACCGCTTCAGGGCGGCCTTTGACAACCGCCCTGAATGCCGAGCGCTTTACGCGCTCAGTGTTTGTGTGTCGACGCGAACGCCCACACCCATGGTTGAAGACACTGCCAGTTTGCGAAGGTAAACACCTTTGCTGGTAGCAGGTTTGGCTTTGTTCAATGCATCGACCAGTGCCACCAAGTTGCCTTGCAACTTATCGCTTTCAAACGAACGGCGACCAATGGTGGCGTGCACGATACCGGCCTTGTCGACACGGAATTGCACTTGACCTGCCTTGGCATTGCGAACAGCGGTGGCAACGTCTGGCGTGACAGTTCCGACTTTGGGGTTTGGCATCAAACCACGCGGGCCCAAAATTTGACCCAAGGTACCGACCACGCGCATAGCATCAGGCGCGGCAATAACGACGTCAAAAGGCATATCGCCCGCTTTGATGCGCGCAGCCAAGTCATCCATACCGACCACATCTGCGCCCGCAGCCAAAGCTTCGTCAGCCTTTGCACCTTGTGCGAAAACCGCCACCCGAGCAGTTTTGCCCGTGCCGTTGGGCAGCACCACCGCGCCGCGCACCACTTGGTCCGATTTTTTGGCATCGATGCCGAGCTGCACAGCCACATCGATGGACTCATCGAATTTGGCTGTGGCGCATTCTTTGACGATCTTCAATGCATCCACAAACGGGTAGAGCTTGGTGGTGTCAACCTTGCCTGCGAACGATTTTTGTTTTTTGGTCAGGCGACTCATACCACGCCCTCCACGGTGACGCCCATGGAACGGGCAGAGCCGGCAATGGTACGCACAGCCGCGTCCAAGTCTGCAGCGGTCATGTCAACCATTTTGGTTTTGGCGATTTCTTCTAACTGTGCACGCGTGATCTTGCCCACCTTGTCAACATGCGGTCTGGCAGAACCCTTGTCGAGCTTGATAGCCTTCTTGATCAAGGTAACCGCTGGCGGTGTCTTGATGATGAAGGTAAAGGATTTGTCTGCAAATGCGGTGATGACCACCGGCAAAGGCAAACCCGGCTCAACGCCTTGGGTTTGGGCGTTGAACGCCTTGCA
>SXWY01000126.1 GCA_005789825.1 Burkholderiales bacterium
CCGTGAACTCGGGGCCACCACGATTTACGTTACCCATGACCAAGTAGAAGCCATGACATTGGCCGACCGTGTGGTGGTGTTGCGCGATGGCGTGATCGAGCAGGTCGGCACACCGCTCAATTTGTACGACCGCCCTGCCAACCAGTTTGTGGCGCAGTTCATTGGCACGCCACCCATGAACCTGTGGCCTAGCCAACAGTTGCCAGCAGGCGTGATCCAGCATGGCCCGCCCGCAGCGCAACAAGGTGCCATGGGCTTGCGAGCCGAGCATGTAAGCGTTACAGCAATGGGTCAAGGTCAACTCTCGGGCACCGTGGAACTGGTCGAGGCATTGGGTGCCGAAACCCTGATTTATGTGAACAGCGACCTAGGCCAGTTGCTGGTTGCCAGACAAAACGAACGCAGCGAATTGCGGCCTGGCCAACCCGTCAGTGTGCAACTGGATTTGTCTCGCGCCCATTGGTTTGACGCCAAAGGCTTGGCGGTCACTGCTTGATTGACGTTTTCATTTTTTGATTTTTTCTCCACGATGTCTTCTCCAACCAGCCATGCTTTGCGTATTCTTCATTTGGGCTTAGGCTCGTTTCACCGTGCGCACCAAGCGGTGTATTTGCAACAGCTGCATGACTTGGGCGACACCCAATGGTGGCTGGCGGGCGGCAATTTGCGGCCCGACATGCCAGAGACCATCGCTGCGCTGCAAGCGCAGCAGGGCGAGTACACCTTGGAAACCGTCACCCCGCAAGGTGCCTGCAGCTACCAGCGGATTCGAGTCATTCGCGATGTATTGGGCTACGAGGCCAATTTGGCGCCACTGGTTCGCATGGCAGCTGACCCCCATACCCGCATCATTTCTTTCACCGTTACCGAGGCAGGCTATTACCTGGATGCACACGACCGCTTAAATTGGCAAAACTTTCCCGATCTGCATGCAGATTTGACTGCCTTGGCCGCAGGCAAAGCGGGCCAAACCATTTACGGTGCTTTGGCGGGCTTGTTGCGGGCACGCATGCAAGCCAATGCAGGCGCTGTGACCTTGCTCAATTGCGACAACTTGCGGCACAACGGCAACCGCTCGCGCAGTGGCTTGCTGCAATTCATCCGCGCTTTGGGTGACCAAGCGCTGCTGCAATGGGTGCAATCGCACACCACCAGCCCCAACGCGATGGTCGACCGCATCACGCCTCGACCCACCGCTGAAGTGGGAAAGCGCGTGCGCGAAGCGACCGGCTGGGACGACAAAGCGGCTTTGATGGGCGAGAGTTTTATCCAGTGGGTGATCGAGGACCGGTTCATCAACGGGCGACCCGATTGGCAACGCGTCGGGGTGCAATTGGTCGATTCGGTGGCCGCCTATGAAGAGGCCAAAATCCGCTTGCTCAATGCCACCCACAGTTGTATTGCTTGGGCGGGTACATTGGCCGGGTATGTGTTTATCCACGAAGGCACACACGACCCGCGCATTCGGCAAATGGCATATGACTATGTGACCGATGACGCCATTCCCGTGCTCAGTCCAAGCCCGATTGATTTGGCCGCTTACCGGGATGTGGTGTTGGACCGGTTTGGCAACCCCGCCATTGCCGACACCAACCAGCGTGTGGCCATGGATGCGTTTTCAAAAATCCCCGGCATGATCGCGCCCACCCTTCGCGACAGATTGGCTCGCCGAGAAAGTATTCGCAGTGTGGCCCTGTTGCCCGCTTTGTTTTTGGCGTATTTGCAGCGTTGGCACCAAGGCTTGATTCCCTACACCTACCAAGACCAAGCCATGGACCCTGCGGTCGGGCATGCCATTTGCCAAGCCGCGGATCCCGTGGCGGCGTTTGCCGCTGACACCACATTGTGGGGAGAACTGGCGGGTGATCCCCGTTTATTGCACGCCTTGCAAGAGGCCACCCAACGCGTCACAGCGTTCACCCAAGGATATTCCACATGAGCTTGCGTTTGCATCAAAAACATGCATTGCTGACGGGGGCGGCAGGCGGAATTGGTTTGGCGGTGGTGGCTGCATTTGTGCAGCAAGGCGCTTGTTGCACCGTGGCAGACATCGGTTCTGAAGCCAGTCCTGACTTGGCCAAACTCATGGCGGCGCACCCACAACAGGTGCAGTACATCCCCACAGACGTCACCCGCATGCCGCTGATCACCGCCTTGGTTGAAGCCGCAGCTAAATGCTTTGGCCCGATCACCACGTTGTTCAACAATGCCGCTGTGTTTGACATGGCACCCTTGTTGGAAAGTGACGAGGCCATGTACGACAAATTGTTCGCAGTCAATGTCAAAGGCGCGTTTTTTGTCATGCAACAAACCTTGGCGCACATGCTGGCCCACCAAGTCAAGGGCGGGGCTGTGATCAACATGGCCTCTCAAGCCGGACGTCGAGGTGAAGCCTTGGTGTCGCATTACTGCGCCAGCAAAGCAGCAGTCATCAGTTACACCCAAAGTGCTGCGCTGGCAATGGCGCCGCACCTTATTCGGGTCAATGCCATTTCGCCTGGTGTGATCAACACGCCGATGTGGGCAGGGGTCGATGCCTTGTTTGCCAAGTATGAAAACTTGCCGATTGGCGAGAAAAAACAACAAGTGGGCCGCGCCGTGCCCTTGGGCTACATGGGCGAGCCTGCGGACATTTGTGGTGCGGCGGTGTTTTTGGCCAGCGATGAATCGTCCTACATCACCGCCCAAACCTTGAACGTAGACGGAGGAAATGTCATGGGTTGAGCGGGGCGCCGGCGCTCTACCCGTGTGAACAACCGCCATCCACTGTCACCTGATGGGTCCTTCTGGGAGTTACGTAACATGCCGACAAAGCCATTGCAATTGCCGCACCAACACAAACCCGAGTTGGAGTTGGAGTTTTCGCGCTCACCAGAGTTGGGTTATGAAGCACCGAACGAAGTGGGCTTTGTGCGTTGTCTGGCGCATGGGTTTCCCACCCCGTTGGCCCGTTGGCACTGCCATGACGAATACGAATTGCATTTGATCACCGCCACGTCGGGCAAGGTGTTTGTCGGCGACTGGATCGGCCCGTTTCAGCCCGGACAACTGGTGTTGACTGGGCCCCGATTGCCGCACAACTGGGTGACCATGGACATGCCCGAAGGTGGTGTGGCCGAGCGTGATTTGGCGATTCAATTTGCGCATCCGCCGTTGTTGTTGGCCAGCCAAACCATTCCCGAACTCAAAGAAGTCATGCCGTTGTTGGCACGGGCCCGCCACGGCATAGAGTTTTTTGGCATGTCCGATCTGGCTTTGTCGCATTGGCACAAAGTGAAATCGCACCATGGCATGCGCCGCTTCACGGCCTTTTGTGAATTCTTATGTGACTTGGCGGCTTGCAACGACTACCGCTTGCTCTCCAGCGCACCGTTGCAAAGCGATGATGATGACGCCTCGTTGGATGTGATCAACCGCGTGGTCAACCGCATCACCGATCAATTGGCAGACAACCATTCGGCCACGGCGTTGGCGGCTGAGTTGGGCATGAGCGAGAGCCGTTTCAGCCGGTTTTTTCGCAAAGCCACGGGCAACTCATTCACCGACTTTGTCAACCGTGTGCGCATCAGCCGTGCTTGCCAGTTGCTGATGGACACCGAGCAGCCCATCAGCCATATTTGCTATGAAGTGGGTTTCAACAGCGCGGCCAATTTCAACCGCCGTTTTTTGGAAATCAAAGGCATGACACCGTCTGATTTTCGCCGCCAGTCGCTGGCCCGCTTCAGTGCCTGGCATTGACTGAGAAAGCAAGCCGCATGTTTCTCGGAATCGACTTAGGCACTTCTGAACTCAAGGCCTTGCTGCTGGACGCACAGCACCAGGTTTGCGCGGTGTCGCGCGCTCCCTTGACCGTGCAAAGACCCGCGCCCAGTTGGTCAGAGCAATCGCCCGCCGATTGGTGGCAAGCCCTTGAACTGGCCCTGCACGATTTGCACACATTGCACCCGCAAGCCTTGGCGCAAGTGCAAGCGGTGGGTTTGTCGGGACAAATGCACGGCGCCGTGTTGCTCGGCGAACAGCAACAGGTATTGCGCCCGGCCATGTTGTGGAACGATGGCCGAAGCGGTTCGCAATGTGCGCAACTGGAGGCTGCTTTACCCACGCTTAGGCAAATCACGGGCAATGTCGCCATGCCGGGTTTCACCGCTCCCAAGTTGCTGTGGTTGCGCGAGCACGAGCCTGCGGTGTTTGCGCAAACCCACCATGTGCTGTTGCCCAAAGACTGGTTGCGTTGGCGATTGACGGGCGAAATCGCCACCGACATGTCGGACGCTTCCGGCACCTTGTGGCTGGCCACCGGACAACGTGATTGGTCGGACGAGGTGCTGCAAGCTTGCGGTATGGAGCGCCGCCAAATGCCGCGTTTGCACGAGGGCAGCCATGTCGCCGGTTGGCTCAAACCCGAACTTTGTCAGCGCTGGGGCATGCCCGCTCGGGTGGCGGTGGCAGCGGGTGCGGGCGACAACGCAGCCAGTGCGGTCGGCATGGGTGTGGTGCAGCCTGGCCAAGGGTTCGTCTCATTGGGCACGTCCGGTGTGATTTTTGTGTGCACCCAAGCGCATGCCCCCCATACTGACAAAGGCTTGCATGCGTTTTGCCATGCGTTGCCAAACCGCTGGCACCA
>SXWY01000127.1 GCA_005789825.1 Burkholderiales bacterium
ATCACGGTATTGACCCACCAATGGTTGGCCCCATGGAGCCTGTTGCTTCGCCAAATCGGACAGGTCGAAAAAACCACCGCTTTGTTGAGAAAAAGCCGCCAACGATTGGCCGACTTCTCCAGCGTAGAAAGCTTGCGCTCCACCCGCTGCCACCGCTTGTAACGTACGCGCCAGCGCAGGGTTGCGCAACGTACTGCCTGCCGCAGGCACTTGGCCTTGTGGCATGAACAGGTTGCGCCAGCCCGCAAATGATTGCAAATCGCTATGGGTCAATTGAATCCAGCCCGCCAAGCGTTCGCTCGCGGGATAACCTTCTTTGGCATATCCGATCGCTGCGTCTAAGTTGCGCTGCATCGGCAATTTGCCATAGGCCGTATGCGCCGCGGACCAACTCGATACCGCCCCAGGTGTGGTGAGCGTGGCGGGCAAGATGCCGCGAAACGGCACCTCAGCCATGCCTCTGTCAGTGAAATAACCGATATCGGCCCGAGCGGCTGCGCGTCCACCGCCATCCAAGTAACGAACTTGTCCCTTGAGCGGGTCATGGATCAACCAAAAAGCATCGCCACCCATGCCGGTCATGTGCGGATAAACCACGGCCAGCACAGCCGCTGTGGCCAAAGCGGCATCAACCGCAGAACCCCCGGCGCGCAAAACTTCCGCGCCTGCTTCAGAGGCCAAATAATGCGGGGATGTGACCATGCCGCGCTGTGCGGTGACCGCGCTGCGTTCTTCAAAAGAAATCATGTGTTCTTTCAGGGTTGCGGACCGTCGTAGCCCTCGATGATCACCAAGTCGATGGTGGATACAGACTCGCGCAGCTTGATGGCTGCTTGGTATTGTGGTGAATGCCAACAATCCAAAGCCGCTTGGTAAGAGGGAAATTCCAACACCACATTGCGAGTTCGGCTCTGTCCTTCTGGGTTTTCAAACACGCCACCGCGCACCAAAAATTTGGCCCCGTAGGTTTTGAACGCCTCGGCATTGGCGGCCACATACAACTTGTATTGCTCGGGATCTGACACATCCACCCGGCCTATCCAATATCCTTTGGCCATGTTTCCTCCTGTTGGCATGCCACCCGATTCTAGGCATGACGGCGCAAGTTGCCGCCAACCGTGTCGCTAGAATCACTCTCCATGTCATCCATGCCAATCACCGATACGCATTCATACCGCTTTGGCGGCGCGGTGTTTCTGTTGGCTGGCATTTCCACCAAAACCACGACCACCGGCTGACATGCCACGGTTCGTCGTGCCCTTCCCGGCCGAACGAGCCGGGGGTCAACAACACACTGACTGAAAGGGCAAAACCATGAAAAAAATAGGCAACCGCGTTGGGCTGGTCGGTTGGCGCGGCATGGTCGGCTCTGTCCTGATGGACCGCATGCGGGCAGAAAAAGATTTCGAGTTGATCGAACCGGTGTTCTTCTCGACATCCAATGCCGGCGGTGCAGCCCCAGCCATGGCCAAAAACGAAACCCGTCTGCTCGACGGCAACGATATCCAGGCACTCAAAGCCTGCGACATCATCATCACTTGCCAGGGTGGCGATTACACCAGCGAAGTGTTTCCCAAATTGCGCGCGGCAGGCTGGCGCGGTCACTGGATCGATGCGGCGTCTACCCTGCGCATGAAGGACGACGCGGTCATCATTTTGGACCCGGTCAACTTGCCCGTCATCGAAAACGCCTTGGCCAAGGGCGGCAACAACTGGATCGGCGGCAATTGCACCGTCAGTTGCATGCTGATGGGCGTGGGTGCCCTGTACAAAGCGGGTTTGGTCGAATGGATGAGCACACAAACTTACCAAGCCGCCTCTGGCGGCGGTGCCGCTCATATGCGCGAACTGCTGAACCAATACGGCGCACTCAACGGTGAAGTCAAAGCGCTGTTGGACGACCCCCAATCGGCTATCTTGGACATTGACCGCCAAGTCATTGCCAGACAACGTGCCATGGACGCCGCCGAAACCGAGCAATTCGGTGTGCCACTGGGCGGCTCGCTGATTCCTTGGATCGACAAAGACCTCGGGCTGGGTAAACAGCAAGGCGATGAAGGTTGGGGCACCAGCCGCGAAGAATGGAAAGGCATGGCAGAAACCAACAAAATTCTGGGCCAAGGTGCGGGTTTTTCAGCCCCTGCCGTTCCAGTGGATGGGTTTTGCGTGCGCGTCGGCGCCATGCGCTGCCACAGCCAAGCTCTGACTTTCAAACTCACCAAAAATGTGCCGCTGGCAGATATCGAGGCCATGATTGCCGCCGACAACCCTTGGGTGAAGGTGATCGCTAACACCCGTGAGGAGACCATGAAACATCTGACACCTGTGGCCGTGACGGGCACCATGGACATTCCGGTCGGCAGAATCCGCAAAATGGCGTTTGGGCCGCAATACCTGGGCGCTTTCACCATCGGTGACCAACTGCTGTGGGGTGCGGCCGAGCCGCTTCGTCGCATGTTGCGTATTTTGTTGCGCGGATGAGGCCATCGGCCTGACCCTCATTGATTCGTTTATGATCCAACCTCCTAAGACACTAGAGAATGTAATCGTATGTCTCTGTCGTTAAACCTTTTTTACCGTTCTACCCTAATCCTTTTTGG
Organism: Burkholderiales bacterium; assembly: GCA_005789825.1. Taxonomy (GTDB): domain Bacteria; phylum Pseudomonadota; class Gammaproteobacteria; order Burkholderiales; family Burkholderiaceae_C; genus Limnohabitans. Next base: position 2,601 of record SXWY01000127.1, read on the forward strand.
ACTTTCACTGACCGCCAGCGCTTGGGCGTTGCAAATCAGCCAGCCAGTGCTGATGTCTCGGCTGGGCGAACCACTCAAATTGCAATTCACCGTGACCGAGGTGTCAAGTTCTGAAGAACAATTGCTGACCATCGCTGTGGCTGAACCGAAAATTTACGAAAGCACGCAAATCAAACGCGTCAGCGGTTTGGACAACATCACCTTCGAGATCACCAAACAAGCCAACGGCAACTACTTGGTGCTGGCCAATGGCAGCCAGCCCATGGTGGACGAATACGCCGACTTGGTGATTGATTTCGATTGGGCCACTGGGCGGCGCTTCATCAACATTGGCTTGAACATCAAAAATGCGCCGCCACCAGCGGCCAGCATGGCCACCACCCCACCGGCACAAGCGGTCAACCAGCCCTTGGACCCCATACCCTCCAGCCCGGCAACCACGGCGGCTGCACCTGCTGCCAGCTCTGCGCCAGCAGCCGAATTGGCACCTGTTCCAACGGCCAGCAGCGAAGCGGTCAGCACCGACACGGCGCCTGCAGTCGCCCCTGCAGTCGCGTCTGACACGCCAGCACCTGAAGCGTCGGCCACACCAACAGCCTTGGAAGTGCGTAAAGGCGACACAGCCAGCAAACTCCTGGCCGGCTTGGTGAATGCTGACATTTCACTGGACCAATTGTTGTTGGCCATGCTGCAACAAAATCCCAAGGCATTCGTCAACAACAATGTCAACCGTCTCAAAGCGGGTGCGCTTGTCAATTTGCCAACACCGACAGACGCCGCCATTTTTGACCGCCAACAAGCTCGCGACGATATTCGTTTACAAGCTGCCGATTTCAAAGCCTACCGCGCGTCGTTGGCTGCCACCGCCTCGCTTGCCCCACAAACCCAAGGCAGCCAGCGCGAAAGCAGCGGCAAGCTCAAAGCCGATGTGGC
>SXWY01000128.1 GCA_005789825.1 Burkholderiales bacterium
CCAACAAGCTCGCGACGATATTCGTTTACAAGCTGCCGATTTCAAAGCCTACCGCGCGTCGTTGGCTGCCACCGCCTCGCTTGCCCCACAAACCCAAGGCAGCCAGCGCGAAAGCAGCGGCAAGCTCAAAGCCGATGTGGCCACACCTGCCAATGCCCCGGCCGACCAGTTGACCTTGAGCAAGCCCGGTGATACCGAGGCAGAAAAACTTGCCAAGCAGCTGCAGGCGGAAGAAAACGCCAAGCAAGCGAAAGAAGCCAGCGACAACCTCAGCCAATTGGGCCAGTTGTCACAAGCGGCTTCCCAGTTCAACCAAGGCTTGGCTGGGCGTTTTCCGGCTTTGAGTGCGAGTTACGAACAAGGCATGGCATGGGCCAAGCAGCATGTGTTCGAGCTGATCGCTGGCGCGGCTTTGCTCGCTGCTTTTCTGATCAGTTTTTCATTCATGCGCGATGGCCGTCGGCAAGCCAACAACCCAGCCGATGACGATGGCCACCCAACCGCTGCTGATCACAGCCAACATCAGCCCGATCACAACGCAGCCCATGACGACTCCAACCCACAAAGCCTGCATTTGCCGCCAGACTTGAACCTGGATTTGGACGACAGCCATGACAAGCCCGTATCTGCCTCTTCCCCCGCCCCCACACCGACCGACAACCCGCGTGGATTTCCGGTGGATAACCCGCCCGCCGTGATTCAACAGGTCGAAGACCCGTTTGTGATGCGCCTCGAACTGGCCGACGAATTGTGGAAACTGGGCCAAAAACAAACCGCGCTGGCGCTGGCGCAAGAAGTCGCCGACCAAACCCACGGCGAAACCCGTGACATGGCGCAGCGCTGGCTCAAAGACCGGTCTTGAGCGCCGTGCGGCGGCTGGCGCTGGGCCTGAGCTATGTCGGCCAGGCCTATGAAGGTTGGCAAAGCCAAGCATCCGGCAAAACCGTACAAGACCATCTCGAAAAAGCACTGGGGATTTTTTGCGGCCACCCCGTCAGCACCTTGTGCGCAGGGCGCACAGACAGCGGCGTTCACGGTTTGCAACAAGTGGTGCATTTCGATACCGAGCTAGACCGTGACATGTCCTCTTGGGTGCGCGGTACCAACACCTATCTGCCGCCCGACATCGCGGTGCAATGGGCGCGTGAGATGCCCCATGATTTCCATTGCCGCGCCAGCGCCATCGCCCGGCGCTACACCTATATATGCCTGGAGTCACCGGTTCGGCCCAGCCTGGAGCATTCGCGCGTGGGCTGGGTGTTTCGCCCCATGCAAACGGCACCCATGGAACAAGCTGCCGGCTATTTGCTGGGTGAACACGACTTCACGTCTTTTCGCGCCTCGAGTTGCCAGGCTTTGAGCCCGGTCAAAACCTTGCACCAGATTGCGATCCAACGCATTGGCAAACCCAGTCGCCACATTTATTGGCGGTTTGATTTTGCGGGCAATGCCTTCTTACACCACATGATTCGCAACATCATGGGTTGCTTTGTCGCCATTGGACAAGGCACCCAACCGCCCGAATGGATGGCCGAGGTGCTGGCAGCGCGCGACCGCAAGGCTGCGGCCCCGACCTTTGCGCCGGATGGTTTGTATTTCGTCGGGCCGGTCTACGATCCCCATTGGGGCTTGCCTGCGGACCCGCCCTCTTATGATTGGCTGCCAGGCCATTCACCATGAACCAGATTCCCATCAAAATTTGCGGGCTCACGCGCGAGCAAGACGTGGTCAGCGCCGCGATCGCGGGCGCCAACGCCATCGGCTTTGTGCTGTACCCCGCGTCGCCTCGCCATGTCAGCGCAGAGAGGGCGGCCGAATTGGCAGCCCTTTTGCCAGCTTTTGTCACGCCCGTGCTGCTGTTTGTCAACGCCACCGAACAAGACATCCGCCAAGCCGCTGAACGCGTACCCGGCGCCTGGCTGCAATTTCATGGCGATGAAACCCCCGCATTTTGCGAAAAAACCGCCCAATCACTGGGCAGACGCTGGATACGGGTCGCCCGCATCCCGCAGGAAACCCCTGAGGGCGCCGCCCCATTTGACCTCGTAAACTACGCTTCTCTTTACCAACAAGCCAATGCGCTGTTGCTCGACACCTTGGTTGATGCATACGGCGGCAGCGGCCACCGCTTCAATTGGTCACAGCTTCCAACAAACGTCAATGCTCACCTCGTTTTGTCTGGTGGACTCACACCTGTAAACGTGGCCGATGGCATTCGCGCCGTGCACCGGCGCGGTTTGTCATTGGCGGTTGATGTGAGCTCGGGCGTCGAAAGCGCCAAAGGCATCAAAGACCCCGACAAAATCCGCGCCTTCGTGGCGGCCGTGCGCAACACCACGCTCGCCGATTGACTTATTTAGCAGCCTATCGCTGCATGTTTAAAGAGATACAACATGTCGACTTACCAGCAACCCGATGCCAGCGGGCACTTTGGCCAATTCGGTGGCAGCTTTGTCAGCGAAACACTGACGCACGCGATCGAAGAACTCAAAGAAGCCTACGCAAATTACCAACACGACCCGGCCTTTATCGCCGAATTCAAATCCGAATTGGCGCATTTTGTCGGCCGCCCTTCCCCCATCTACCATGCCGCTCGCATGAGCCGTGAAATGGGCGGCGCTCAAATCTACTTGAAGCGCGAAGACCTCAACCACACCGGCGCCCACAAAATCAACAACACCATCGGCCAAGCCATGTTGGCCAAACGCATGGGCAAGCCTCGCGTGATCGCTGAAACCGGTGCCGGACAACACGGCGTTGCCACCGCCACCATTTGTGCCCGCTATGGTTTGGAGTGTGTGGTGTACATGGGCAGCGAAGACGTGAAACGCCAAAGCCCGAATGTCTACCGCATGAAATTGCTGGGTGCCACTGTGGTGCCGGTCGAATCTGGCAGCCGCACCTTGAAAGACGCACTCAACGAAGCCTTGCGCGATTGGGTGACGAATGTAGAAAACACCTTCTACATCATCGGCACCG
>SXWY01000129.1 GCA_005789825.1 Burkholderiales bacterium
CCGGGCCCACGGCCAGCGGCAAAACCGCGTTGGCCTTGGCGCTGGCAAACCAAGTGCCATTGGAAATCATCAGCATGGATTCCGCGTTGGTCTACCAAGGCATGGACATTGGCACAGCCAAGCCCTCGCCTGCAGAACTGCATGCCGTGCCCCACCATTTGATTGACATCAGGCCACCCACGCAGTCCTACAGCGCCGCCGAATTTGCGCGAGACGCCACGCGCTTGATTCACGAAATACAACAACGCGGCAAACTGCCGTTGCTGGTGGGCGGCACCATGCTCTACCTGAAAGCTTTGGTGGAAGGTTTGGACGACTTGCCGTTGGCGTCACCTGAGATTCGGGCTGAGATTCACACGCAGGCCATGCAAATCGGCTGGTCTGGCATGCATGCCGAGTTGGCCTTGGTCGACCCAGTCACTGCCGCGCGATTGCCGCCGAATGATTCACAACGTATTTCCAGGGCCTTGGAAGTCTGGCGTGTCAGTGGTCAAGCTTTGTCCTCATTTTTTGGCGCATCGCGTGTGGCGGGGCCGGAGATTGCGCTGGTCTCGTTGGAGCCCGTCGATCGCGGTTGGTTACACCAACGCATTGCACAACGCTTTGATGCCATGTTGCAACAAGGCTTGGTACATGAAGTGCAAGCTTTGCGAAACCGCGGTGACCTGCATGCGCAATTGCCTTCCATGCGGTGTGTGGGCTATCGCCAATGCTGGGACATGTTGGAAGCTTTGCAAGGCGCTCATCCTACTGCCGCTGACCTGCACCGCTTGCGCGAAACCGGCATAGCCGCCAGCAGGCAACTGGCCAAACGGCAATTGACCTGGCTGCGCAGTATGCCGAGTCGCCACGTGCTGGCCTGCGACCAGCCCGACCTGAGCGAGCAATGGCAACAACTGCTGCGCAGTTTGTCGGTGTGTTGAACCGCTGAGAAACACCCTCCCATATGTTGCCCGTGCTGTTTGCAGATGAACACTTGCTGGTGCTGAATAAACCTGCGGGTGTGTTGAGCGTACCGGGCCGCGGCCCTGACAAACAAGATTGCGTGTTGAGCCGGTTGCAGAACAGTCATCCCGAGGCGCTGGTGGTTCACCGTTTGGACATGGCGACCTCGGGCTTGATGGTGTTTGCCTTGCATGCAGACAGCCAGCGCCAATTGAGCATGATGTTTGCCGCCCGCGACATTGAAAAAAAATACACCGCCTGGGTGCATGGAAGATTGCCAGTTGGCGACTCGTGGCACGCCATCGACCAGCCATTGATGGCAGATTGGCCCAACCGACCCTTGCAAAAAATAGACGCACAAGGCAAGCCCAGCGTGACGCTGTGGCGCTGCATGCAACACCACGCCCAACAACACGCTTCGCTGTTGCAACTGATGCCCTTGACCGGGCGCAGCCACCAATTGCGCGTGCATTTGCAATCCATCGGACACCCCATTTACGGCGATGCCTTGTATGCACCCCTTGTGCAAAATGCCAACCGCCTGATGCTGCATGCCTGCGAATTGGGCTTTACACACCCTTACACCCAACAAGCGTGGCAATGGCACAGCCCGCCTGAGTGGTCGTTTTAAACCCTATTCACCGACACATGGGCGGATGCCACAATCGCTGTCAACTTTGGAGCACGCATGAAAAAACACCTGACCATCTTGACTGGTGCATCCCGTGGCATGGGTCTGGCCATGGCAGAGCAACTGTGTCGCCCGGACCAACAGTTGCTGTGTATCTCCCGTGGCGTATCGGCCGCTTTGGAAACCTTGGCCAGCCAACAAGGCACCGAGTTGTGGCAATGGCAAGCCGATTTGGCGCAACCACATGCCGTGGCCGACAGGTTGTCGCAATGGCTTCACACTGTAGACCCTACCCAGTTGTCCTCCGCCAGCTTGATCAATAACGCGGGCGTGATCGGCCATTTGGGGCCGATCGACGATGCAGCGTTGGACGACCTCAGCATGGGTTTGGCGATCAATTTGCAAGCCCCGGTGCTGTTGAGCGCGGTGTTTTTAAAGCACACCCGCGCATGGCATGTGCCGCGCAAATTGCTGCATATTTCCTCTGGGCTGGGCAGACGCCCCATGGCGGCCAGCACCTTGTATTGCGCCGGCAAAGCCGGACTGGACCATTTCGCCCGCTGCCTGGCGCTGGACGAGGCGCTGCAAGCCAACCCGGCGCGAGTGGTCTCACTGGCACCGGGCGTGATCGACACCGATATGCAAACCGAACTGCGCTCGGCCACCGGCACAGGTTTTCCTGACCAAACCATGTTTGTACAAATGAAAACCAGCGGTGCACTCACTTCGCCCGCAGAAGCCGCCCAGCGCGTGCTGGCTTACTTACAACGCCCCGACTTCGGCGACCAGCCCGTGGCCGACGTCAGGGATATTTAATCGGGGTCAGACCCCAATTGATTCGGGCGTTTATCATCCTCACAAGGACTTACAACACATGAACACATCAACCACCACCCTAGACGAACAACCCACCCTCACCTGGTCTGACGACTTGGTGATGAACATGGACAAAATGGACCAGACGCACCGCGAGTTTGTGGACCTGTTGGCGGCCACCGAATTGGCCCCGGATGACCAAATCATCGCGAGTTTCAAAACCCTGATTGCGCACACCGAAGAGCATTTCAGTGGTGAAAACCAGTGGATGCAAGACGTGAGCTTCGGCCCCGGCGGTTGCCACACTGACGAACACGACATGATTTTGAAAGTCATGCACGAAGCGCTGCGTCGCGGAGAACAAGATGGCAACTTGAAATTGGTGCGCCAGCTCACCGGCGAATTGGCGGTTTGGTTTGACGGTCACGCCAAAAGCATGGACGCGGTGCTTGCCATGTTCCTCAAAGAAGTGCAATACGACACCGAAACCCGCATCGTGCAC
>SXWY01000014.1 GCA_005789825.1 Burkholderiales bacterium
CTTGCTAGGATTGACATGCCTGTACGGCAGCGGTTTCACATTGATGTTCACGGTTTTGCCCAAGCTCGGTGTGGCCGGCAACACCGCGATCATGAATGCCGAACCCGTGTTTGCCTTGGCATTGGGTTGGGCCATACTCGACCAACGCATTGAACCCGTGCAAGTGGTGGGTGCCTTGGTGGTGGTGGGCGCGGTGATTTTTTTGGGGTTGCGAAAACGCTCTTGATTTTTCTTCTTATCAATTTTTCTCACGTATTTTTATGCTAAGGTTAAAAATACTTTTGTCACAGTGGCGGTTAAGTTGGGACAGATGGCCGCTTCGCTGGCAATTGCGCAATCTCTACATTTGGTTTCGTGTGAAATACACCATTTTGCGGATTCAACCCTGGCCTGAATTACCCGCACTGAATGACGAGCAAAAATTGCGATTAAGTGCTTATTGCCAATTGAGCGGCCCGCTGCCTTTGCCCGACAACAGTACAACCGCGCGCGACATCAGCCTGAAAAAAAACAGCCACTATGGTGGCGATTTGCTGCGCTGTTTGTATCCGCGGTTTTTACATCTTGCTTTTGTCAAAGAGTTCGGGGATGTTAATTGGATTCCCGATGTGCCCACGTTCTTGAAAAGCCGCCCGATCGAGGGCGACAACAGCAACGCGGTGTTGCTGCCGTTGGATGTGCGCAGACACATGTGTTTTCCGCACGACCCGCTCGCATTTGAAAATAAACGATCAGCCATGGTGTGGCGCGGTGCCGGCTACCAACCGCATCGTCAATTGTTTTTGCAACAAGCAGCCGGGCTCAGTTGCTGTGATGCAGGCGACCCGGGCTTACCTGCAGAACATACGCAACACAGACCCTGGCTAAGTATTCATCAGCAACTGCAATTCAAATACATCATCTCCGTAGAAGGCAATGATGTGGCGACGAATTTGAAATGGATCATGCACTCCAATTCTTTGTGTGTGATGGCCAAACCCAAATTTGAGACCTGGTTTTTAGAAAGCCGTCTGCTACCTGGTGTCCACTATGCGGAGATGGCTGAAGACTTCAGCAATTTGCAGCAGATGTTTGATTACTACGAAAGTCACCCTGATGAAGCCAAACAAATCATTCTCCAAGCTCAAGCGTATACCCGCCAGTTTCTGGACGCGGCCTCTGAACGTTTGTTGACCCAACATGTATGCCAGGCCTATTTCGATGCGGTTTCGCCTCTAAGCAAACATTGAATGTGCAGGCATGCGCTCGGCTTGATCGGCGGCTGATCATCAAATTTCCGCACTAAGATATATGAATTGACGAATTTGGTCGTTTTTAGTTTGTCAGTTTGTCTTTAACTGGGCATGCTTTGACTCTTCACTTTACATCCATTATTGCCATTGATCTATGAATGACTCCACTTTTTTGTCAAACTTGAACGAGCACATGGCTTTGTGCCAGCAACTCGGCACGCTTGACACCTCTGTCAGCCAAGCCATTCAAGCCTGCGTACAGAGTTTGCAAAAAGGCGGCAAATTGATGTTGTGCGGCAATGGCGGATCAGCGGCTGACAGCCAGCACTTGGCGGCGGAGTTCACCGGGCGCTTCAGCAAAGACAGGCCGCCGATCGCGGCGGTGGCTTTGTCTACCGACACATCGGCATTGACTTGCATTGGCAACGACTATTCTTTCAATGACATTTTCGCCAGACAAGTACAGGCCTTGGGAAAAGCCGGCGATTGCCTGATCGCTATTTCCACTTCCGGCAATTCCGCAAATGTGCTGGCTGCGGTGGCTGCAGCCAAATCCTTGGGCATCAGCACCATAGGCTTGCTCGGGCGCGATGGCGGCAAACTCAAGTCGCAATGCGACATATCCATTGTGGTGCCCAGCCAAGTGACGGCGCGTATACAAGAAGCACACATATTGATAGGCCACAGCCTGTGCGGCGCGGTCGAGTTGAAATTAGGACTGGTGTCTGCTGACTGAGGTTTGACCATGAGCACTATCCCCAACGTGTTGCCTGATTTTTCACTTGCCCGCTTGCTGATCGTGGGCGACGTCATGCTCGACAGCTATTGGTACGGACCGACCGGACGCATTTCACCTGAAGCACCCGTGCCCGTGGTGCATGTCAACAAAGAGGAAGTTCGTTTGGGCGGCGCCGGTAATGTGGCGGCCAACACGGCCGCGCTCGGCGTGAAGACCGTTTTGATGGGTTTGGTCGGTGAAGATGACTCGGCAAATCACATGCAACAGTTACTCAGCGAACGCGGCATTGATGCGCATATGCAAACCGTCAAAGGCAGCAAAACCATCACCAAGCTGCGCATTATTTCGCGCCAGCAGCAACTGATTCGTCTAGATTTTGAAGACCATTTCGCTCAATGGCAGGCGGATTCGTTTTTACAAACCTACCAAGCGCAACTGGCGGATGTGGATGCCGTGATCTTGTCTGACTATGCCAAAGGCGCTTTGCGCTGTGCTGCAGAAATGGTCAAGCTGGCACGCGCCGCCGGTAAGCCCGTCATCATCGACACCAAGGGCACCGACTTCGAACGCTACCGGGGTGCCACCTTGATCACCCCGAACATGGGTGAATTTGAGGCCGTGGTTGGGCATTGCGCCAACGACGACGAGATTGAGGCCAAGGGTCAGCAATTACGCGCCTCACTCGATTTGGAAGCGGTGCTGGTCACCCGCAGCGAAAAAGGTATGAGCTTGATGGTGAGTGGTCAACCAGGAGTGCATATTTCCACCCGTGCGCAAGAGGTGTTTGATGTGACCGGCGCGGGTGACACCGTGGTGGCCACATTGGGCGCGTCGTTGGCGGCTGGCTTGCCACTGACACAAGCCATGAACCTGTCCAACGTGGCGGCCGGTCTGGTGGTGGCCAAACTCGGCACCGCCACCGTCAGCTTTGCCGAGTTGCGACTTGCCCTGCAACCTGAAAGCGGTGAACACGCGGTGTATAGCGAGGACAGCTTGCACCAAGGGATTCAACAAGCCCGCGCGGCCGGTCAACGCGTGATCATGACAAACGGTTGTTTTGACATTCTGCACCCCGGGCATATCGATTATTTGGAAAAAGCGCGCGCCTTGGGCGACATGCTGTTTGTGGCTGTGAATGACGACGATTCTGTGCGGCGACTCAAGGGCGCAGGGCGGCCGGTCAACCCGTTGTCCACTCGTCTTCGTATGCTGTCAGCCTTAGCCTGTGTCAATGGCGTGGTGGCTTTTTCAGAGGACACGCCCGAGCGTCTGTACTGCCATTTGCTACCCAACGTGTTGGTCAAAGGCGGCGATTACTCAAGCGATCAAGTGGCAGGCGGTGCCTGCGTGACTGCTGCCGGTGGGGAAGTGGTTATTTTGGATTTTCTTACTGGTCACTCGACCACCAGCCTGATTGAAAAAATTCAAGCCAAGACCTGAGTCAGTTGTGTTTAGCACCGGCCTAGGCGCATGACTTTGACGTATATCGCAATGAAATCTAAACAGCCTTTTTTACTCGTCGCTTTTTTTGTTCTGTTTTCGTGGCTGATCCAGCAGCAGTTACAAACGCTGAGTTTGTCTAGTTTTATTTATTCTGATTCGCTGTATTTGGCGACCATGGACAAATTCGGCTGGGCCAGTTACAGCTCGCCGATTAACGTCAATTATTTTCCCGACTACCTCTTTTACTTGGCAACCAGTGGTTTGAGTCCAGACCCGGTTGTGCGCGTCATCTATACCGGCCTGGTTCAATTTGCATTGATTGCATTTGCCGTGACGCTGGTGACCAAGCCCTATGCAGCGGCGCTGTACCTGTCTATTTACATATTCACTGCATTAGACTTCGCCGTATCGCTGTCGTCTCATACGCTACTGATTTTACAAGTCATCATGACTTTGTATTTACCCGCCAGATTCCGTTATCTGGCAGTGATGGCGTTCTCTTTGTCCGACCCCATGTTTTTATTGATTGGTTCTGCCTATCTGGTGGCCCAATCCTTGGTCCAGAAAAACAGCCAATATAAACAGCATTTGTTTTTAATAGCTGTATGGGCGCTGTGCTTTGTTTATGGCGAATTGAACAATTATTTCAACAAGGTTGTTTTGATGTTGATCGCCGGCGCCTTGGCGTCCTGGTTTGTTCAGTTGGCTTATGCCAAATTCAAAATCCCCATCACGCTGAGATTCAGCGCGAAAAAAGTATGCGGCTTTTTGCTGCTCGCCACCGCCGTTGTCTTGGCCTTGATGGAATATCCGCAGTGGCCAATTACGCCGATCCGCGAAAGATACATCATTGCCATCTTGGGCAGCGGTATGGTTTTGCTATTTCAAGATACCGTTATTTCAATCAGCAAGCTGGTGCTGTCCTTGGTATGTACCGCCATTTTTTCTGCGTTTTTGTATTTGGCAGCGCCCGCCATGGTGAGCAAAATCGAACCGGAGTTTGCACGGTTTGATTGTCTTGCCAAAGCGCTCATTGCTCGCGGTATTGACACGGTGGCGGTGGACTATTGGGTCTCCAAGCCCTTGTTTTTGCGGTCTCCCAAGCCCTTGAAACTGATTCAATTTGAATTCTTCAAGGCAGAGCCTTTTCTCTGGGGATCTCCTTACGCTTGGGCCCAAGGCGACGTGACTTACTTCGTCCAGCGGGTGGGTTGCACCAAAGAGACCGAGCGAACACATTGCACCAAAGATTGGTTGAACACAGTGGCCAAGCCACACGCTTTGTTATGTGAGAGTTTCGAGTTGTATGCGTCGGATCAGCCACACAGTTTCCACGACATCACCCAAAAATCTGACAGCATCCAGAAAAATTTCAAGCGGAAAGTCGTTGATAAATTGAGTTTTTAGCTTTTATGAAAGCCGGGCAATTTATGAAGCCTGGCCCTCAACCACGAATGCTTGATGCGTCCCGCGGGCAAGCCATTTGGCTGCACACCTGATACAGCCAAGCCCGCCAATTGACGGCGCATGTATTTTTTATCTGTGCTCGGCCAATAATGCTCAACTTCTTTATATAGCTGAACCATTTGAATCTGGTGGATTCGAAAAGCCTCAGATACCGCACATTGCTCAATGGTATGGGCTTTGAATGAGGCTTTCACCATGGCATCGATGATGGCTATCGCATCAGCCAAACAAGCCGTATGCGCTGCATGCAATCCCACCAAACCCGAGTTGTACATGATGGAATGTTGCTCGTCATAGGCATAGATTTTTCCTGAAGGCAACTGCACAGGGCTTAAAACTTCACCCGGATAAGGATTGTGCTTTTCAAACTTGTTCATAAGCACATGCTGTGGATTGATTTGGGCTAAGTATTGGTCTGTGTTTTTTTTGAAATACGTGTCTGTATCTAAAAAAACGATATTGGCGTCTTGCCCGTGCTCTTCTAATGCTCTTTTGATCACACAAGGCTTGACCCTGAAATGGTAGGCTCCGTGCAAAGAATAGGCTGTTATATCTTGCTCAATCGATACCGCTGTGACGGGTAATTGCGCATAGGTCTCGGTGTTTTCGGTATAGACCAACACATCAGATTTGACCAGTGAATGGTGATCGAGCAGAGTCGCAAGTGAATATGTTAGTTCATCCACATAAGTTTTTTGGCGCCCATACTCAATATAGAGAAATTTAGTTTTCATCACTGGTTTTATCGGCTGGCTCTGTTTGCATGATAATAGCTTTTCATATTTAGATTTCACTTTTTACATTCATTCAAACATAGCAACTAATTATGCATTTGATGATCAGTCGAGTTGAAGGTATCGGTGATGTTTGTTTGACGTTGCCAGCCGTCGGCTATATCAAACTTTTACTGCCTGATTGTAAAATCTCTATGTTGGTTAGTACGTATTCACAAGCCGTTGCACGTTCTTGCTCATGGCTGGATGAGGTGGTGGTTCTGCAACCCGGCCAATCTGTGGATGAGATCGCTACTTTTTTATCTGGTTTGCATATCAGCCATTTTGTGCACGTCACGGCCAATAAAACTTTAAGCATAGCCGCCAAGCGCGCGAAGATTCCCAACCGCAGCGGCTTGGCTGGCCGCTATTACCACTTGTTCACTTGCACCCAATTGATTTGGATGAGCCGGGCCAAAAGCGGATTGCATGAAGCCTATTTCAATTTGCTGTTCCTGGTGAAAAGTTTGAAAGTGGCAGAGCCTTCGTTTGAAGAATTGAAAACTCATATGGTGGATTGGGCCGGCTTTCGCCCTGCAGCCCATCCAACACCCGGGCAGATGCAAGTGATTCTTCACCCTTATTCACGCGGACATGGGCGCGAATGGCCGATTCAGCGTTATGCCGAATTCGCACATTGGCTTGTCAAACAAAACATACGTCCAGTGATTGGCGGCACTCAGGCGGATGCCCAATTGTTTGCGCCTGAACAATCACGGTTTCCCGATGAATGCCAATTGGTTTTCGGGCAAGACTCGTTGGAAAGCTACATACAAAGAATTGCGCAGGCAAATGCGTTGGTAGCCTCCGGTACGGGCCCGCTTCACATCGCATCCGTCATGGGTCAGAATTGTGTCGGGCTTTTTCCGCCGAGAAAAGTGGTGCACAGCAAGCGCTGGGGTTGTCTGACGCCTGCGTCGCGTAATTTAGAGTTGCCGGATTTTTGCAATCGTGACTGCTCCAACACAGAATGCGCGTGCATGCAAGCCATTTCTGCGACCAGCGTGGCGGATGCGTTGGCAGATCTCATGCGACCGTCGCATTGATTTGACGACTACTGATATGACCACGCTATCCATGCCCAAACTCTCGCAGGTCCCGCACTGGCTCATCATTCTTTTTGTTTTTTGTTTTCCTTTTTCAACCCCTATTGCAAGTTATTTCGCCACAGCGCTTTTGATTTTTTATCTCGCCTCAGGCGACGTGACACAGAAGTGGCAGGCGTTTAAAGCGTCGAAGGTTTTGCATCTGTGTGTGGCCTTGTTTGCGTGGACCGTGTTTGCTGGCGTGTATTCACAGGCCAGCCATGATTTTTTGATGAAGGATTTGTTCAAGTACAAAAAATTATTGCTCGCCATTCCCGTGTTTTTTTACATGACCTCTTTGCTGAAAACACGCATGGTTTGGGCGTATGTGGCGGCGGAGTTTTTTTCAATTGTGTTGTCCCTCTACAAAGGTCACGGATTGGTTCATTTGCTGTTAACTGGCACTTTTGAATATTCTTCCAACTTCCGCATTTACATCATCGAAGGCATGCATATCGCCTTGGTGATGTTTATTTTGTTGTCGCACTTTGTTGAAAACCCCAAGCGACGGGTCTTGACTGGCAGTTTGATTTTTATCTTGTGCGTTCATTCCGTGTTTCTCAATGGACGCATGTCCTTGATCAGTTTGTTGATGAGCCTGAGTTATTTCCTCTTTTGGCGTCTTCCCACTTTGCGCCAACGCATACTGGCTTTTATAGCCGCATGCCTCCTTTTTTTCACGGCTTACCAGCATGTGCCTTTGATACAAAAGCGGGTGGATCGCACAGTGACTGAAGCACAGCAAGCCTTTGAAGCCGGCACACCGCAAAGCATACGCTTGCAGTATTTCCAAATCAGTTTCGATTTGTTCAAGTCTCAGCCTTTGATAGGTCTCGGGCCAGGATCGTTTCGGACAGCGACCAACAGTTTGGCTGACAAAGAGGGGGAGTTCCTGACTTTGTTGCATACCCACAATGAATACCTGACCTTGTTATCCCAATATGGATTGGTAGGTGGTTTGCTTTTTGTGTTGTTGGTTTTGGTCAGTCTTGGCCAAATGCCCGCCTCTCGCAAGTCCACAGGTGTTCATATAGCGTACATGGGCATGCTCTTATTTTTGGTCAATTCGCTGACCGATTCCATGCTCTACATGGAAGGGTTTTTCTTTGTGTTTCTCCTCGCATATAACTTCCAAACCCAAAAAGAAATGAAGCCATGCACCTGATCATCAGCCGCACCGATGCCATCGGAGATGTTTGCCTGACTTTGCCGGCCATGGGCTGGCTGAAATCCGAGCATCCTGACTGGAAAATCACCATGTTGGTCAAATCGTATGCAGCGCCTATAGCGCAAGCCTGTAAATGGATAGACACGGTAGCGGTCTGGCCTGAGCACATGGCTGAATATGAACTCAGTGCATGGCTGCGGCATATGCATGCCGACCAGATCATCCATGTGTTTCCAAATAGGCGGATAGCGGTTGCGGCCAAACAAGCGGGCATTCCCCTGCGCTGCGGCGTATGGGGCAGGCTCTACCATTGGTTCAATTGCAATCACAAAGTTTGGCTTAGCAGGGCACGCAGTCAGCGCCATGAAGCTTATTTAAATTTGCTGTTGTTAGCCAAAGTTTTGAACATGGCTTGTCCGGACGATGCGCTGATGCGGCAACAGGTGGTGAATTGGTCTGGGATACGTTTGCCTGCCATCCCGGATACCGCAGCGACCAAAGATATCGTGCTTCACCCTTATTCGCGCGGCAGCGGCCGCGAATGGCCTGTTGCGCATTTTGCGGAGTTAGCTCGATTAATGGTTAATGACGGCTGGCACCCAATGATCGGCGGTACCGCGCAAGATGCTGTGGTTTTTGCCACTCAACAGCATTTATTTCCTGTCTTTTGTACAAATGTCATGGGCGCGGATACGCTTGAACAATACATGCAGCGCATCGCCAACAGTGCAGGATTGGTTGCCTCGAGTACCGGGCCGCTGCACATGGCCTCTTTGCTGGGTCAGACATATGTGGGGTTGTTTCCACCCAAACCGGGTATGAACCAGGTGCGCTGGGGCGGCATCAGTCTGGCAGGTGTGAATTTGCAATTATCCCAAAGTTGTAAAAAAACTTGCAACAACCATGACTGTGACTGCATGCGTGCTCTTAGCCCCGCTCAGGTTTGGCAGGCGCTGCAAAAGCAAATGGCTATACGTGCGGGTCAAAACTTGCCCCACTGAACGCATGCGGTTTGCCTGACAATAGCCATATGAACGCAGCAGGCTAAGGTCTTCTTGTCTGATGCGAAAAGTGAAATAACCGGAATTACCTGAAAAATGATCATCGTCACCGGCGGCGCCGGCCTCATCGGCAGCAACTTGATCGAACAACTCAACCAGCGCGGGCACACCGATATTTTGGTGATTGACCATCTGAAAAACGGTCAAAAAATGCACAACCTGGCGGACTTAAATATCTGCGACTACCTGGACCGGGACGATTTCATGAGGCGGGTGCAAGCCGGTCAGGAATTGGGTCCCGTCAGCACCGTGTTTCATCTGGGTGCTTGCTCTGCCACCACCGAATGGGACGGCCAATTCATGATGCGCAACAATTTTGAATACAGCAAAACTTTATTGCACTGGTGTCAGGCCATAAACGCTCCATTCATTTACGCCTCGTCTGCATCGGTTTATGGTTTGGGCAAAAACGGTTTCAGCGAAAAACGCTCTGCTGAATTGCCACTCAATATGTACGCCTACTCAAAATTTCAATTCGACCAGTATGTGCGCAGCTTAAAAGGCCGCTTACGCCATCAGGTGGTCGGCTTGCGTTATTTCAATGTCTACGGCCCGCGCGAAGCGCACAAGGGCAGCATGTCCTCCACCCCGTTCCATTTCAACCGCCAAGTGTTGAGTGATGGCGTCTGTCGTTTATTCAAGGGCACGGATGGTTATGCCGATGGCGAACAGCAACGTGATTTTGTTTATGTCGGCGATTGCGCTAAGGTGAATTTGTGGTTCATGGAGCACGGGCAGCACAGCGGTATTTTCAATTTAGGTACTGGACGCACCCATACCTTCAATGACGTGGCGCGCGCCGTGCTCGCGTGGCATAAAGCGCACCGGCAATCAAATGCACACATCGAATACATAACGTTTCCCGAGCACTTACAAAGCGCTTACCAAAACTACACCCAGGCTGATATATCAGCCTTGCGGCATGTGGGCTACGATCAGGAGTTTCTGAACGTTAGCCAAGGGGTCCAGAAGTATTTAGATTGGCTTAACCGCTCATAGGTCAAATTAAGCTGTTTGTAAAGATTGAACCAACTTTAAAACTTGCTCGGGTTTGACATCTGCCATACAGCGCGTGTGACCCAGCGGGCAAACTCTTTCACAACACGGCGCGCAATCCAACTTTGGTGAATAGCTCGGATCATTAGCCAGCCATATGGATTTGGCTTTTGGGTTGAGCGGCGGCGCATGATAGGGGCTGGTGGAACCGTAGATCACAACTTGTGGCACACCTAAAGCCGCGCTGACATGGCAAAGACCTGAGTCGTTGCTGATCACCACAGATGCGGCAGACAAAACATCAAAGGCCTGACTCAACTGGGTTTGGCCCGCCAAATTCATCACACGCGGGTTGCGGCTGAGTTCGCAGGCAGTCTTGCACAAGCTGACTTCTTTGGCTGAGCCCAGCAAGACAATCTGGGTTTGCGCCAAATCACAAAAACCAGCCACATTGGCGATGGACCACATTTTGGCGGGACCGTATTCCACACCGGGAACCATGACGATGTATTCGCCTGTGCGCAATCCAAAGGTTTGCAAAGTTTGCTCGACCGTCGCAGCATTGCGCGTCAACACCGGCCTGATCAAATGTTTATTCACCAAGGGCTGACCGGACAACGCGAAATAAAACGGGACCATGGATGGATGGTTTTCAGGTGTCGGGTTGGGTATGCGCCTTGTCAACACACCGTATCTCGACTCGCCGTGGTAGCCGATGCGCTCAGGAATACCCGCCATCCAAGGCACCAATGCGCTTTTGAACGAGTTGGGCGCCACATAAGCGCGGTCAAACAGGCCTCGCCACTGCCGGCCCAATGCGCGGCGCGCTGTCCATTGCAACTTGCCGTGGACAAATGGCAATTCATGCACTTGCATGACGCTGTCCATGTGCTGGTACACGGGTGCCACCCAAGGCAGTGCTGCGACGGTGATTTGCTCGCCTTGGCGATGCAAGGTTCGCAACAACGGTTCGGTCATGACCGCGTCACCGATCCATTGGGGGGCGATGAACAAAGTTCGCGTCATGGCGGGCTCACGCGCCCGCCAAGTCGCCCGTGCTTGCCTTCAGTGGCTGTGCACATGTTCACCGTCTTTCAAGCGGTAAACGGTCGAGCAATACGGGCATTTGGCCTGGCCGGTGCGCGATACATCGAGAAACACTTTGGGATGGGTGTTCCAAGTGGCCATGCCTGCGATGGGGCTGGGGCAAAACACGCCGCCATGGCTGTTGAGGTCAACGGCGTGGAGTTCTATCGGGGTAGGTGCAGGGTGTGTGCTCATCAGACGGCGGTCAACCAATGGGCGTATTGGGGATTGCGCCCGTTAACGATGTCAAAAAATGCAGACTGGATTTTCTCGGTGATCGGGCCTCGGCTGCCCGCACCAATCTCTATGCGATCGAGTTCGCGAATCGGTGTGACTTCAGCAGCAGTGCCAGTGAAAAATGCTTCGTCAGCGATATACACCTCGTCTCGGGTGATGCGCTTTTGCACAATCTCCAGACCCAAGTCTTTGGCAATGTGGAACACGGTGTTTCGGGTGATGCCGTTGAGCGCGCCCGCAGACAGGTCTGGCGTGTAAATCACGCCGCCTTTGATGATGAACAGGTTTTCGCCCGCTCCCTCGGACACAAAACCCGACGCATCCAGCAGCAACGCTTCGTCGTAGCCGTCGTCCAGCGCTTCCATGTTGGCCAATATCGAGTTGGTGTAGTTGCTCACCGCCTTGGCCTGCGTCATGGTGATGTTGACATGGTGTCGTGTGTAGCTGCTGGTTTTGACGCGGATACCGCGCTTCATGCCATCGTCACCCAAATAAGCACCCCATGTCCATGCGGCCACCATCAGGTGAATTTGGTTGCCTTTGGGGCTGACACCGAGCTTTTGTGAGCCGATCCAGGTCAAGGGCCGCACATAACCCGCTTTCAACTGGTTGGCGCGCACCACGGTGCGTTGCGCTTCGTTGACTTGTTCTTGGCTAAACGGGATTTTCATGCGCAAAATTTTGGCGCTGTTGAACAACCGTTCTGTGTGTTCTTGCAAGCGGAAAATGGCGGTGCCGTTCACGGTGTCATAAGCACGCACGCCTTCAAACGCGCCGCAACCGTAATGCAAGGTGTGTGACAGCACATGGATCTTGGCGTCACGCCATTCCACGAGCTCGCCATCCATCCAAATCTTGCCGTCACGGTCGTGCATGGGAGGAGGCAGGGCGCTCATGGAAATCCTTTCGGGGGCAGTCAGACAGTTAAAAGGACTCGATTTTACGTCCCGCCGTCGCCCTCAGAAACCGCCGTGTGGCGTTTCAATTCATAGCGCACCAAACGCCCATGTTCAAACTCGCATTCCACCTTGTCGTTGGCCGGGTCTTGCCACACAAATATTTCGGGCTGCTGATTGGGTGCGGATTGCAATTGGCCCAAGCTTCGCGCCAGACCAATGACGGTCAACAAACGCTGTCCCGTGTGCAGTTGGGCATGAAACATCACCGCGTTGTCGAGAGTGCCCATGGGGCGTTCAGCGGCACTCTCCATGGTTTTCATCAAACGGGTGACGTGTTGCAACAGCCAAAAAATGATGCCGCTTGAAACCAGCGAAAAGCCCCACCAACCAAAAGCACGAAAAGACCCATACAGCAAGGCTGCCAGGCCAAGGGTGAGCGCCAAGGTTCGCCAGTTCATGTCAAGCCCACTGCCGCAACACGGCAATCGCCTCGTCCACCCGTTCGACCGCATGCACCGTCATGCCTTCGATTGGCTTTTTAGGCGCATTGGCTTTGGGGATCAAGGCCACGCTAAAGCCGAGTTTGGCGGCTTCTTTCAAGCGCTCCTGGCCGCGCGGCGCAGGCCGCACTTCTCCGGCCAATCCGATTTCACCAAAGGCCAAAAACCCTTTGGGCAACGGCTTGCCGCGCAAACTGCTTTGTATCGCCAACAACACGGCCAAGTCAGCGGCCGGTTCAGTGATGCGCACGCCACCCACCGCGTTGACAAACACATCTTGGTCCATGCACGCCACCCCGGCATGCCGGTGCAGTACCGCGAGCAACATGGCCAAACGATCGCGGTCCAGCCCCACCGACAAACGGCGCGGCGATGGCCCGCCACTGTCAACCAAGGCTTGGATCTCAACCAGCAACGGTCGCGTGCCCTCCAGCGTGACCATGACACAACTGCCGGGCACGGGCTCGGCATGCTGGCTCAGAAAAATAGCGCTCGGGTTGCTGACGCCCTTGAGCCCTTTTTCGGTC
Organism: Burkholderiales bacterium; assembly: GCA_005789825.1. Lineage (GTDB taxonomy): Bacteria > Pseudomonadota > Gammaproteobacteria > Burkholderiales > Burkholderiaceae_C > Limnohabitans. The sequence goes on from SXWY01000014.1 coordinate 13,214, forward strand.
ATGGCAAACACGCCGATTTCATTGACCGCGCCGAATCGGTTTTTGATGGCGCGCACCAAACGAAAACTGGAGTGGGTATCACCCTCGAAATAGAGCACGGTGTCGACCATGTGCTCCAGCACGCGTGGGCCAGCCAATGCACCTACTTTGGTGACATGTCCAACCAGCACGATGGCGGTGCCGCTGGATTTGGCAAACCGCGTCAAATGGGCGGCACATTCGCGCACCTGCGCCACCGATCCCGGCGCGCTGGTGAGTTGGTCTGAATACACGGTTTGTATCGAATCGATCACCGCGATATGCGGTGCCTGCGCCTGCAAAGTACCGATGATTTTTTCCAACTGGGTTTCGGCCAACACGTTGACGCGGCTGTTGTCTAAACCCAGTCTGCGCGCTCTTAACGCCACCTGTGCACCCGACTCTTCACCTGTCACATACAAGGTGCGCTGACCGCTTCTTTGCAAGCCATCCAATGCTTGCAGCAACAAAGTAGATTTGCCAATGCCCGGGTCGCCGCCGATCAACACCACGCCACCTTCGACCATGCCGCCACCCAACACCCTGTCGAGTTCGTCTTGACCGGTCGGGGTGCGGTCCACATCCTGGGCTTCGATGTCGCTCAGCGCCATCACGGGCGAAGCAGGCGCCAAGCCTGCGCGGTCGCTGTAGCGGTTTTTGCTGGCCCCGGTGTCGCTGACACGGCTTTCGACCAAGGTGTTCCAAGCCTCGCAATGCGGGCATTTGCCCAGCCACTTGGGGCTGGTGCCGCCGCATTCGCTGCAGCTGAACAGGGATTTGTCTTTGGCCATGCGCTGCATGATAAGGGCGGGGCATGGGTGACAATGTGACGCTTTACCCTGTTTGCACTGGCACTGTTCCCTTGTCTCACGATATTTCACCCGACACCCCACACGCGGCTCGCATGACGGCCGACGAAAAGCGCTCGGCTTTTTCGCTGGCCAGTATTTACGCCTTGCGCATGCTGGGTTTGTTCATGGTGCTGCCGGTGTTCATGATCGAGGCGCGGCATTACGAAGGCGGTGATGACGCCAGTACCGTCGGATTTGCCATGGGCATTTATGGCTTGGTGCAAGCGCTGCTGCAAATTCCTTTCGGCTTGGCCGCTGACCGCTGGGGACGCAAGCGCGTCATTTACCTGGGGCTGGGTTTGCTGGCCTTGGGCAGCGTGATCGGCGCCATGGCCACCAGTGTGACGGGCTTGGCTTGGGGCCGAGCGCTGCAAGGCGCTGGTGCTATTTCTGCCGCTGTCACGGCCTTGCTGGCCGACCAAACCCGTGACGAAGTTCGCACCAAAGGCATGGCACTGGTGGGCGGCAGCATCGGCCTGATGTTCGCGTTGTCGCTGTTGCTGGGGCCGGTGCTGTCGGGTTGGGGCGGCTTGTCGGCGATTTTTGGTGTCACGCTGGGGCTGGCTGTGGGCGGCATGCTCATTGTGCGGTGGTGGACCCCGAAAGAAATGCCTTTGCAGACACACGCCAAATCGGGCCACAGCCTGTGGGGCCTGTTGGTGCATCCAGACTTGATTCGCCTGAATTTCGGCGTGTTTGCTTTGTACGCGGTGCAATTAGCCTCTTGGGTCGCCATCCCTGCGCTGCTGGTGCAAGCCGGGGTGGCCGGCAGTGACCACGGTTATGTCTATTTGCCAGCGGTGTTGTTGTCTTTTGTGGTGATGGGCATGACGCTGTTTCCGCTAGAACGCAAAGGCCACTTGCGCCCGCTGTTTTTGGCGTGTATTGCACTGGTGCTGGCGGTGCAGGCCGCTTGGGGCTGGCTGGCCTGGCAAGGCCATCCGTCGCTGTGGTTGCTGGTGGTTTTGTTGTTTTTGTTTTTCTGCGGTTTCAATGTGCTCGAAGCCAGCCAGCCCAGCTTGGCCTCGCGGCTCGCGCCCGCAGGCGCTCGCGGTGCGGCGCTGGGCGTGTACAACACCTTGCAATCTTTGGGCATATTTGCAGGCGGTGCGTTGGGTGGCTGGCTGGTCAAACGCAGCGGTGCGCACGGCGTTTTCTTGGCCAGCGGCTTGTTGATGCTGGTTTGGCTGGTGGTCGCATGGCACACGCGCTATGTGCGCAGCGCACCTTCTGCAAGCGCCACAGCGCACTGATTGGGCCCGTGTCCAACACGCATAATCTGTACCTGTACACCACCCATTCACTGACACACCAAGAGGAATACCATGGCATCCGTCAACAAAGTCATTCTGCTCGGCAACTGTGGCCGCGACCCCGAAGTGCGTTATTTGCCCAGCGGTCAAGCCGTGGCCAATGTGTCTATCGCCACCAGCAGCAAACGCAAAGACAAAAACAGCGGCGAAACCATCGAAGACACCCAATGGCACAGAGTCACGTTTTACGACCGCCTGGCTGAAATCGCGGGTGAGTATGTGAAAAAAGGCCGTCCGATTTATGTAGAAGGCCGCTTGAAATACGGTGTCTACACCGACAAAACCACCGGCGTAGAAAAGCAGACCACCGACATCATCGCCACCGAATTGCAGTTGTTGGGTGGACGCGAAGGCATGGGCGCGCCATCCGGTGACGATGGCAGTTCTCGCAGCCCTGCGCGTGCGGCAGCGCCGGCGGCCAGCAAGGCCCCAGCCGCCGCCAAATCGGGCTTTGATGACATGGACGACGACATACCCTTTTGAGTGCCGGCAGCGAGTTCTCGCCACTGGTTGCCGAGAATATTGACCTCAAAACCTCAAAGCCCTATGGGTTTGTGTTGTTTCGGGGCAGGAATAATTCCCTTTCTTGTGTTTGCTTGAACATTGACCTCGCCCTGTTTGGGGCGACCAAAGCCCATGCCACACACCACCCCCATGATCCGCGTTTTGTTGGTTGATGATCACCCGGTCGTCAGGGCGGGCTATAAACGCTTGCTCGAGGCCGATGCTTCGATTGAAGTCGTGGCAGAGGCGAGCGATGCCGACTCGGCTTACCTCGCCTACGTGGTTTACCAACCGGATGTCACCGTGCTGGACTTGTCCATGCCTGGCGTGAGTGGCCTGAGTTTGCTGCAAAAAATTTTGTTGCGCGACGAACATGCCAAAGTATTGATCTGCTCTATGTACGATGCGCCCATGGTCAAACGCAAAGCCCTTGAGGCAGGTGCCAAATCGTTTGTGTCCAAAAATGTGGCGCCAGAAAATTTGTTGTTGGCCATCCATGCCGTGAATTTGGGCGAAGCCCCCAACGACGCCCAATCCGATGCCCAAAGCCATGACCCTGAATTGCAAAAAGAGCTGGACCGCATCGCGTCGCTGACCCTGCGCGAACTGGAGTTGTTTCGCTTGTTGGCCTTGGGCAAAACCGTCGGCTACTGCGCCAAAGCCATGAATTTGAATGAAAAAACGGTTTACAACCGACAAACCAAAATCAGAGAAAAACTCCAAGTCGACACCTTGGCAGGCATGGTGCATTTGGCTCAACGGCACCAAATCATTGACTCCAACGTGATGATCTGACCTGGGCAGCACCGACTGTTTTTGCCCGCCCGCCCTCACCCAGGGAAATATTCACAACTTATCAGTCCTAGGTATTTTTACTATACGAAGCTTGCGCATCCTCTCTACGATGCATCCAAGCTGTAGGGTTGCGTAGGCGGGTATCAGCTTTGGTTTTCGCACGCGTAATCACGTAGCTCACATGAGTTTTTCAACAGTTGCCGGTGGTCCCCACCGGTTTACATATCCAAATGGAGTAGAAATGCCACACACGAAAAGCAAGAGAACTGCATCGCAAACTTATTGGTTGCCTTCCATCGTATTGGCC
>SXWY01000130.1 GCA_005789825.1 Burkholderiales bacterium
CTGTCACAGGATTGTTGCGAGTGTCGGTCGCCCAAAACGCCAGCCCAGCGCAAATCCGCGATGCGGTGCAAGCGTGGTTGATGGCGCAGGCCAAACAGTTGTTTGTTCAACGGTTGAACCATTTCGCGCCCATTTTGGGCGTGCAATGGCGCAAGTTATCGCTCAGCAATGCGGGCACCCGTTGGGGCAGCGCTGGTTCGGACGGCAGCATACGGTTGAATTGGCGCTTGGTGCATTTCAAGCCAGACATCATTGATTACGTGGTGGCGCATGAACTCAGCCATTTGCGCGTGATGGACCACAGCCCGTTGTTTTGGGAGACAGTTCGGACCGTGGTGCCAGACTATGCCCAGCGCCGCGCCCAACTCAGGGACGAAGCATTGCCGCAGTGGGCGTGAAGCGGTAGATACCATCGGCCGCTAGGCTTCTGCGCAATTCGCCGCCAAACCACAGGCAATGCAAATGCGCTAAAGATTCGCCCAAGGCGAACGTGGTTTGATGGGAATCGAGTGGACGTTTAAACAAAACAGCCATGGCGTCCATGGCGGTCATGCCGTCTAGGTTGAATGCTTGGCGCAAATCATTCAACCGGTCTCGGTGGTGTTGCAACAATTGCGCAATGCGTTGGTGCAAGCCAGTGAAGGGCTTGCCATGCGACGGGAGCACCAAACAATCCACAGGCAATTCGGTATAGCGGGTCAATGACTGCATGAACAAGCGCAACGGGTCCGCCTGGGGTTCGGTGTCGTACACACTGATGTTGCTAGAGATACGCGGCAACACCATGTCGCCGCTGATCAACACATTGAGCGCGGGGCAGTGCAGCGCCATGTGTTCCGGGGCATGGCCATAGCCACTGATGCAATGCCAGTCATGGTCAGCTATGTGCAACACCAGACCATCGGTCAAACGCACAAATTGCGGCGGCAAGGCCGGGACCATGTGCACAAATTGCAAGCTGCGGTCAGTGAGTGCTGCCAACACCTCAGGATCGCGCAAGCCGTGTGATTTGAAAAAAGCCTGTGATTGGCTGCCATGTGCAGGCGGCGGGTTGGCGATCAGTGTGCGGGCGGTGTGGTAGTCCGTGGCGCTGATGTAGAGGGGAACCTGCCAGTGCTGGCACAGCCAATGCGCCAGGCCCAGGTGGTCAGGATGCAAATGTGTGGCCAGCACCCGCAACACTGGAAGACCCACCAGGGTGGCGTCAAAGACTTGCAACCATTGCGTGCGGGTTTGGGGATTGTCCAAGCAGCAGTCGACGATGCACCAGCCGTCAACCCCATCCAAATGGTCGCGGATCAACCACAGGTTGATATGGTCCAAAGCAAAAGGAAGCGCCATTCGCAGCCAGTGAACGCCGGGGGCAACCGTGAGATGAGAACCGGCGGCTGGCAATGCATCCCCGAGCGGGTAATGCAATTCTTTTTCATGCAAATTCATACGGGGCTATTTTGCTTGATAATTGACGTTTACGTAAACGTTAAACGTCTTTCACTGTCTTCATGGCGACCCAATTCACCATCCGCGATCTGGCCAGAGAATTTGACCTGACCACCCGTGCCATTCGTTTTTACGAAGACATGGGGCTGTTGCGACCCGAACGCCTCGGCCCCGGCGGCAGAAACCGTGTTTACAGCGCCAGAGAACGGGCCCGCTTGCGTTTGACCTTGCGCGCCAAGCGTTTGGGCTTGTCGTTGATGGAAGCCAAAGACATCATTGACATGTACGACAGCCCACGCGACACCGTGCCGCAGTTGGAAAAATTCATCACCGTGCTGGCTGAGCACCGAAAACAACTCGAAAACCAGATGCGCGAAATCCAAGCCAATCTGGATGAAGTCAAACAACATGAAAAAGAGGCCAAACAATTGATGGCCAAATACCGACGCAACGACAACCACTGACCTATGCAAACGCCACTCAACCACTTGTTTGATAACAACCGCGCTTGGGCTGATCGGATGAGCCGCGAGCGCCCTGGTTTTTTTGAAAAGCTGGCGCGCCAGCAGTCGCCCAAATTTTTATGGATCGGTTGTTCTGACAGCCGAGTTCCTGCGAATGAAATCATTGGACTGGACCCGGGCGAAGTGTTCGTGCACCGCAACGTGGCCAATTTGGTGGTGCATTCCGATTTGAACGCGCTATCGGTGATTCAGTTTGCGGTCGAGCATTTGAAGGTAGAACACATCATGGTGGTCGGTCACTATGGCTGCGGTGGCGTGATGGCGGCAGCGCGCGGCATGCGCATTGGTTTGGCAGACAACTGGTTGCGGCATGTGCAGGATGTGCATTTGCGGCATCGCCAGCGCTTGAACCATTTGCCTCAGCCTGATTTGGAAAATGTTTTGTGTGAAATGAATGTGATTGAACAAGTCGGTAACGTGGCTTTGTCCAATGTCATGCAAGACGCTTGGGCACGCGGTCAAAAGGTCAGTGTGCATGGCTGGGTCTACGGCCTCAAAGATGGACTGGTCAAAGATTTGCAAGTCACCATGAGCCATTCCGAGGAAGTGGTCGAAGTCTTTCGCAATGGCTTTAAGCGCTACCCACGCGCCAACCCTTGACACTGCGCCAACATGTTTCCGCAGCGACTCGACTCCACCGTGGCCTATGGCATCGCGCAAGCCATGATGGATGGCTTTAACCGCCACTACCAGCTGTTTCGACAGGAGTCGGCCAAGGCCAAAGAACGGTTTGAACAACAAGACTGGCACGGACAACAACGTGCACAGCGAGAGCGTATCGAGTTTTATGACTTGCGTGTCAAAGAATGCTCTGCCCGACTAGAAACCGAATTTCAAGCCGCTCAACAGCCGCCCGATATTTGGCAGCAGGTGAAATTGCATTACATCGGTTTGCTGGTGGACCATTTCCAGCCCGAGTTGGCCGAAACTTTTTTCAATTCGGTGACCACCAAAATTTTGGACCGCAGTTATTTCCAAAACGAATTCATTTTCGTGCGGCCCGCCGTCAGCACCGAGTACATCGAGAGTGACGATCCGAACGCTTTGCCTACCTACCGGGCATGGTATCCCAGCACAGACAACTTGCATGAAACCATCGTACGCATCGTCAAACATTTCCACCTGAAAGGCGAATTCGCCGATTTACCCAGAGATGCGCACGACATCTTGCGCAATGTGCAAATGCGCTTGGATCAAACCCGCTTGCGTGCCAATTTTCAAATACAGGTGTTGAGCAATCTTTTTTACCGCAACAAAGCCGCTTACATCGTCGGCAAAGTGATCAATGGGTTTGTGGAAATTCCCTTTGCCTTGCCCATTTTGCATAACCCCAACGGTCAATTGGTGATCGATGCCGCGTTGTTTGGCGAAGACGATTTTTTGATGCTGTTCAGTTTTGCCCGTGCTTATTTTTTGGTGGACATGGACATTCCTTCAGCGTATGTGCAATTTCTGCGCAGTCTGATGCCGCGCAAGCCCCGTGCAGAAATTTACAACGCATTGGGCCTGGCCAAACAAGGCAAAACGCTGTTCTACCGCGATTTGCTCTACCACCAGCGCCACAGCACCGACAAATTTCGCATCGCGCCGGGCATCAAAGGCATGGTCATGTTGGTGTTTGACCAGCCGTCGTTCCCATTCGTCTTCAAGGTAATCAAGGATTTTTACCCGCCCCAAAAGGACACCACCCGCGAGCAAATTCAGGGCAAATATTTGTTGGTGAAGCAACACGATCGGGTGGGTCGCATGGCCGACACCTTGGAGTACAGCAATGTGGCTTTTCCGCGAGAGCGTTTTGAAGATGAATTGATCGAAGAAATTCAAAAATACGCC
>SXWY01000131.1 GCA_005789825.1 Burkholderiales bacterium
ATTTCCGCAACGAAGGTATCTCTGTGCGGCACAACCCCGAATTCACCATGATGGAGTTTTACGCGGCCTATTGGAACTACCAAGACCTGATGGGTTTCACCGAATCGCTGATCCGCGACGCCGCGCAAAAAGCCGTGGGTAGCCAGTTGCTGACCTATGACGGCAAGCCGGTGGATTTGTCGCAGCCGTTTGCTCGCTTGACCATTCGCGAAGCCATTTTGAAATACACCGAAGCCGCCGACAACGTCGACAACAACACCTGGCTGGTGAACGCCTTGAAAAAAGCGGGCATGACTGAAGAAAAGCACCAACTCTCCAAGCGCAGCTTGGCTGGCTTGCAAGTCATGTACTTTGAAGAAGCGGTGGAGGACAAACTGTGGCAGCCGACATTCATTTGTGAACACCCGGTGGAAATTTCTCCGCTGGCGCGTGCCAACGATGCCCGCCCCGACGTGACAGAGCGGTTTGAGCTCTACATCACCGGTCGTGAATTTGGCAACGGGTTTTCAGAGCTGAACGATGCCGAAGACCAGGCGGCGCGTTTTCAGTCACAAGTCGATGCCAAGGAAGGCGGCGATGTGGAAGCTATGTATTTCGACCACGACTTTGTACGCGCACTGGAATACGGCATGCCGCCTGCAGGCGGTTGCGGCATCGGGATTGACCGCTTGATGATGTTACTGACCGACAGTCCCAGTATTCGGGATGTGATTTTGTTTCCCGCCTTGCGCCGGGAAACCACCACCCACTGAAAAATCAAGCCGCTTTGGTGGCTGCCGGTGCGGCAGGTGCGGCGGGCTTCGGTGGCTTGCAGTCATGGCAGAAAAATGCCAGACTGCCTGCGAAGCGTTGTTGACTGCCTTGGCGGCGGGGCTTGTGCATGCCGCATTTGATGCAGGACATGGTTTCGCCCATTTTGCCCATCCCGGCGAACGGGGAGCCATTTTCACGACTGGTAAAACGAAGACCACTCTCGTCAACAGAGGTTTTGCCAGATTTGGTTGCCATGGGATTCCTTTTGCTAGACGACGGCCCCGGCAAGCAGGGCAAGTCTGCTATTTTAACTGCTTATGGCGGCCTACCCACCCCAGGCGAGATAGCCCCCCGTGCATAACTCAGGGCAACAGCGCCAAAGCCTGTAAATACGCGGGTTGCGTCATCAAATCCTCCCAGTGGAGGGGCACCGTCGCGGGTAACAAAGCGCGCCGACGGGTTTCGCTGACAGGAGAAAGCTGCCATTCACCACGGGTTTGAGCCAGCGCCAAACCGCTGAGCAACTCATCCACCGCAGCACCGCCGCCCTCGCTGTCGGGGGTGCTTTGGTTGCACAACAAGACCAAGTCGCAGCCTGCGTTCAAGGCCTGCACCGCAGCTTCGGTGTAGCTGACGGTTTTGCCATCGATCAACCTCGCCCCGGCCATGGACAAATCGTCGCTGAACACGGCCCCCTGAAATCCCAGTTGGTGGCGCAGGATGTCTTGCAACCAGCGCTTGGAAAACCCTGCAGGCCGGCTGTCGACCTTGGGATAAATGACATGGGCTGGCATGACACTGTTCAAGGTGTGGTGCAACCAGCTGTAAGGCAAGGCATCGTCTTTGAGGATGCGCGACAAACTTCTGTGGTCTACCGGTATGTCGGTATGCGAATCGGCTTTGACATAACCATGGCCGGGAAAATGTTTGCCGCAATTGGACATGCCGGCTTGCAGCAATCCGTGCATCAGGCTGCTGGCCAGTATGCTGACCATGCGCGGGTCGCGCGAGAACGCGCGGTCGCCGATGACGCTGCTGCTGCCAAAGTCCAGGTCCAGCACCGGCGTGAAACTCATGTCGACACCGCATGCACGCAATTGCGCGGCCAACACATAACCGCATGCCGTGGCGGCTTGCATGGCATTCAACACACCGCTGCCCGGCAACCCTTTGTCGTCTTTGGCCCATAGATCAGCCAATGCACGCATGGATGGCAAATGCACAAAACCGTCGCTGCGAAACCGCTGAACCCTGCCGCCTTCGTGGTCCACCAGGATCAGCAAATCCTGACGCACCGATTTGATGTCAGCACACAAAGCTTGGAGCTGCGCACGGTCCTGCCAATTGCGGGCAAACAAAATCATGCCGCCTGTCAGAGGATGCGCCAGTCGGCGGCGATCGGTGTCGGTCAATTGGGTGCCTGCGATATCCAGGATCAACGGAGCGTGTGTGTATGAGGTGCTCATGGTGGGGATTGTTCAACAATGACATAACTGGTGGCGTAATCGCTTTCGTCACTCAACGACACATGCGCACGCAATCGGCGCTGGGTACACCATGTGTGCAGCACACCGTGCAACACAATGGTGGGTTGACCGCTGGGCTGGCGCCCGACTTCGCACAATCGCCAAGTCATGGGCATGCGCATGCCCAGACCAATCGCTTTGCTAAAGGCTTCTTTGACAGAGAAACGGGTGGCCAAAAAACGCACGCCCCGGTCTGGCCAGCGTGCGGTTCGCGCTCTAAAGGTGTGCATTTCGGCTTCGCTCAGTATCTTCATGGCAAAGCGTTCGCCATGGCGTTCCCAAGCAGCACGGATACGGCGTATGTCGCAGATATCCGTACCAATGCCAAAAATCTGGCTCATGCCGATAAGCAGGCCAAGTACGCGCGAACCGTGGCGTCGTATCCGATTTCCAAGGCATCGGCCATCAGGGCGTGGCCGATCGAGACTTCCTTGACGCCAGGCACAGCTTGCACAAAATCGCGCAAATTGTGCAAATTCAAATCGTGCCCGGCATTGACTTCGAGCCCGGCATGCTGCGCCGCCACGGCTGCCGCCGTGAACATTTGCAGCACACTGGCATGCATGGGCGTGCCATGCGCCTGCGCATAAGGCTCGGTGTAGAGCTCCACTCGGTCGGCGCCGACTTCGCTGGCCGCACCCATGGCGCGTGCATCGGCATCCATGAACAAACTGACGCGTGCGCCCAAATCTTTGGCTTCAGCCACCATGTCTTTCAAGGCCTCGGCATCTTGCGGAAAACGCCAGCCGTGGTCTGAAGTGAACTGGTTCTCGCCATCGGGCACAAGGGTCACTTGTTGCGGCCGTACCTGTCGCACAAAGTCCATGAGGTTGTGAAACGGGTTGCCCTCGATGTTGTATTCACGGTCTGGCCAGTCCTTGAGCAACGCCGCCAAATCATGCACATCGGATGCACGAATGTGGCGTTGGTCGGGCCGCGGATGCACCGTGATGCCATTCGCACCTGCTTGCAAACACAAGGTGGCGGCGCGGGTCACACTCGGTATACCCAGCAATCGGGTGTTGCGCACCAATGCGACTTTGTTGAGGTTGACAGACAAATGTGTTTTCATAAGGCTTGTAATTCCATCATCACTTGGCGGGTGCGCAAGCTGTTGACGCCACAATGGTAGTGCAACAAGTTGCGTAACTGGGTTTGCAGCGCGGTGCGGTCTTCGCCGCTCCATTGTGCGCAAATACGCAG
>SXWY01000132.1 GCA_005789825.1 Burkholderiales bacterium
CGGCCACCGTCGTTCCAGCTCACCCCTGAACTGCCCGCACACGCATAGCAAGTGCAACTCGGGTCTATCGGTTGCGGATCGGTTTTGTGGCGGGCGTTGCGCAACTTCAAATCGCCATAGCGGGTAAACAAAGTGCCGTTGCGTGCATTGCGCGTAGGCATGACGCAATCGAACATATCCACACCAACGCGCACGCCTTCGACCAAATCTTCTGGCGTGCCCACGCCCATCAGGTAGCGCGGTTTGTGCGCGGGCAGGCGGTGCGGCGTGTGCGCCATGATGCGCAGCATCTCATCTTTGGGTTCGCCCACGCTCACACCGCCGACCGCGTAGCCGGGGAAATCCAACTCCACCAATCGCTCTAAAGACTCTTGCCTTAACGACTCGAACATGCCGCCTTGCACGATGCCAAACAAGGCGTTCGGGTTGTTCAAGCGATGAAATTCATCCTGGCTGCGCCGCGCCCAGCGCAAACTCATTTGCATCGATGTGTTGGCCTCGGCTTCGGTGGTCAATTGGCCTTGGGTTTCATAAGGCGTGCATTCGTCCAGCTGCATCACGATGTCGCTGTTCAAGGTGGTTTGAATTTGCATACTTACCTCGGGCGACATGAAGAGTTTGTCGCCGTTCACCGGAGACGCGAAATGCACGCCTTCCTCGGTGATTTTGCGCATCGCGCCCAACGACCACACTTGAAAGCCGCCGCTGTCGGTCAGTATGGGTTTGTGCCATTTCTCAAACCCATGCAAGCCGCCAAAGCTTTGCATGATCTCTTGCCCCGGGCGCATCCACAAATGAAAGGTGTTGCCCAAAATGATTTGCGCGCCCATGTCGTGCAGGCTGCGCGGCATCACGCCTTTGACCGAGCCGTAAGTACCCACCGGCATGAAGATCGGCGTTTGCACCACGCCGTGGTTCAGGGTCAGGCAGCCACGGCGGGCCAAGCCCTCGGTTTTTAAGAGATCAAATGTCAGCATGCGGGCAGTTTACTGACCATACGGGACAACAGCATGGCATCCCCATAACTGAAGAAACGGTATTGCTGTGCTATCGCGTGTTGATACACACGGTGCATATGCTCAAACCCGCTGAACGCCGCCACCAGCATCAACAAAGTGGATTTGGGCAAATGGAAATTGGTGATCAACACATCCACCACTTTGAATTCAAAACCCGGCGTGATGAAGATGCGGGTATCTGCCTCAGAAAGTCCGGTTTGCGCCCAAGACTCCAGCGTGCGCACACTGGTCGTGCCGACCGCCACCACCCGCCCGCCGCGAGTGCGGCAATCGTCAATGGCTTGCAAGGTGGCCGCAGGTATGCGATACCACTCGCTGTGCATGCGGTGTGCGCTCAGGTCTTCGGTTTTCACCGGTGAAAACGTGCCCGCCCCCACGTGCAAGGTGACGCTGGCTTGTTGCAAGCCAAGCGCGGTTAAACGCTGCATCAATGCTTCGTCGAAATGCAAAGCCGCTGTAGGCGCTGCAGCCGAACCGGGGTGTTTGGCAAACACGGTTTGGTAGCGTTGTGCATCCTGATCGCGGTCGGTAGCTGAGGCGGTTTTTTGCTGGCGATCAATGTAAGGAGGCAAAGGCATGTGACCATGCGCCGCCATCAATCGGTGGGGGTCATCGCTCAGCGACAACAAAAACAACGCGCCGTTGTCATCCGGCCAGCGTCCAAGCAGCGTGGCATCAAACGCATGCCTGCGCCCCGTGCGATCCCACATCATTAGCCGCGCACCGGGCGCGGGTTTTTTGCTGACCTTCATGTGTGCGACCACACGGTTCGGCGCTTCGCCCGCCACATCGGGCAGCACCCGCTCGATCAGCAATTCAAGTTGCCCGCCGCTGGCTTTTTCGCCGAAGAGCCGCGCGTTCACCACTTGCGTGTCGTTGAACACCAGCAGATCACCGGCTTGCAGCAAATCCGGCAGTTCTCGGAAGATGCGGTCCACCGGTTGCAAAGGGTCTCGTGCGTCAAGCAACTTTGAACCGCTGCGTTCAGTCGAAGGATGCTGGGCAATCAGATCAGGGGGAAGTTGGAAATCGAAATCGCTTAAGCGAAATGGGCGATCAATAGAAGTGGGCATGTGCTTGAGGGCCGGACGGGCCCGTTCCAAGAGGTCGAAATAAACCTTATTTTCTCAGACAGTTGTGGGTGAGAGATTTGTTCCAACGCAAGCGTTGGCTATGGCTTCACAACAGCATCAAGATCCACACAAAAAACTCAACCGGGCTTTTCAATTTTTTCAAGAAATGCATTCACCAATTCCGGTCCAGCCTGAATCACATGCTCAGGCCCGGGGAAAGCCTGTGTTTGCACATCGGCAATGTATTCGCGGAACGCCGACACGCGTTCTTGCTGCATATGCTGGCGCATGGCGTGGAAATCGCGGTACTGTTTGGAGTGGCGGGCGAACGGTCCGGGCCCGTCGCCCAGAATATCTTCGGCAAACAAAAACTGTATGTCGCCGCCGCTGCCCGCACCAATGGACGAGGTGATCAGCGTGGTGCGCTTGGACAACTCGCGCAGTATTTGCTCGGGTATGACTTCGACTTCAACCGCCCAAGCCCCGGCATTCTCCAGCGCTTTGATTTCGCGGTACAACTGCACCGCCTCGTCAGCAGTTTTGCCGACTGCGCGCAAACCGCCAGTCCAAGTGCTTTTACGCGGCACCAAACCGACATGGCCTTGGGCGGGTACACCGGCTTCGGCCAGCGCGTTGATAAACCGCGGGCTCCATTGACACATGATGGCGTCGCCGCCTATCTCCATGGCGCTGAACGCCAGACGCAGCGCTTCTTCCGGGCTGGCCACGGCCACCAGTGGCAGTGAAAATGACATGAAAGTGTGCGGTGCGGCTTTGCGGATTTCCATGGCCAAGTCTGGGCGTTTCGGGTCGAAGCGCACCTTCAAAGTGTCGATGCCAGCTTCTTCAGCGGCAGCAGCTTCCTCGGGTGTGAATGCCAGCGTTTCAACCAGCGTTCGCTTTCCTTTGAGTTCGCGGATGTCGCGCACTGTGTAATTGCGTTGCCCGTAAGCGCCCGCCATGGTGGCGATACGCTTGAGCGGGCGCGGGCCCGGTTCGCGCGGGGGAATGGCGCCGCTGCTTTTGAATGTGGTCATACGGTGTCCGGTAAAAACGGAATGAGAAAAACATCTGTGCGCGATGACACTGTCACCCGCCCACCCGCAGTACAAAACTTGGCAGGCAAGCTCAAAGCGGATACTAGCAGTTGAGCATTGAAAACCCAAATGATGATTCTTAACGCACAAGACACCGCCGCTGCTTTGCCCTACCAGCCCTTGGCTGATTGCATCAAAGATTTACTGCAAGACGCCTCAGTGAAGGTGCCGCCGCGGCTGGTGCAGCCCTTGTTCAGCGGTGGCAGTTTGTTTGTCATGCCGGCTTCTGACAAGCAAGTCGCCATCACCAAGCTGATCACCTTTGTCGCCGACAACGCTTCCCGTCAACTGCCAGCGATTCAAGGCGATGTGCTGGTGTTCGACGCAGTCAATGGCAAGCGCTTGTGCATGCTCGATGGCCCGACCGTGACCGCCAGGCGCACCGCAGCCGTGTCGTTGTTGGCGGCTCAACAGCTCGCGCCTGACCCGAGTGGCAAGTTGTTGATCGTTGGCGCGGGGGTACAAGGGCGTTCGCACTTGGAAGCATTTGCACAAGGCTTGGGGGTGAAACAGGTCATGGTCGCTTCGCGCAGTCGCGCCAGTGCCGAAGCATTGGTGCAACACGCGGTCAAGCTGGGTTTGCAGGCGCAAGTGGTGGACAAGCCGGATGACGCGCTGGCTGAATGCAGTTTGGTCGTGACCGCCACCAGCGCACAGCAGGTCGCGATGCGGGC